>JAKLKS010000119.1 GCA_023150535.1 Planctomycetota bacterium | reverse complement strand
CGGGGAGCGCCGCGGGGGCGGCGCTGCTCCTCCTCGGGGGGGCGGTCCTCCTCGCGGCCCTCGCCCGGGCCCTCCACGACGGCCTCGAACTCCGGATCGTCGCGGCGGCGCTGGCCGCCGGCCTCCTGCTCCGGGTCGGCGCGGCGGTCCTCCTCTCCGTCACGGGGGGATTCCCCGACGAGCGGGGCCTCTACCACCCCCTGGCCGCGGACGCCGCCGCCTGCTGGCAGGCGGGGGGCTCCTCGACACTCGCGGTCCACCCCTTCGCGGCGAACCGCGGAGCCTACCTCTACCTCCTCTCCGGGACCTACCTCCTCGCGGGGCCGTCGGTCCTCGCGGGCCGCGCCCTGGGCGTCCTGCTCGGCCTCCTGGCGGCGCTCCTGGCGGGGGAGGTCGCGCGGCCCCTCGGCGGGGCGCGCGCCGCCTCCCTCGCGGCCGCGGTCGCGGCGCTGCACCCCGAGATGGCCCTCTGGTCGGCGACCCTCTCCCGGGATTCGCTGACGGCCGTGATCCTGCTCCTCTCCCTCGCCCTGCTGGCGCGGCGCCCGGGCACGCTCTTCCGCGGGGGCCTCCTCGCCGCCGCGGTTCCCGTGGCCCTCCTCGCATGGAACTCCTTCCCCTTCGCGGGTGTGCTGGCCGCGGTGGTGGTGGTCCTCGCGGGGGCCGAGGCGCTGGCCGCCGCCGGGCGCCGGGGGCCGGCCGGGCCCCTCCTCCTCGCCGGGTTCCTCGTCCTCGCCGCGGGCTCCCTCGCCTTCGTGGGCTGGCGCTACGGGGCCTTCTTCACGCCCGCGATCCTGACGGCGGTCCGCCGGTCCACCATCGGCAACGCGCCGGACTTCCTGCCCGACTTCGCCTTCGACGGTCCGGCCTCGGTCCTCCTCTTCCTCCCCCTCGGCGCGCTCTTCGTCCTCTTCGCCCCCTGGCCCTGGACGGCGGCGGGGGGGGCCCGGTTCCTCTACGGGATCGGGGCGCTGGCGGGGGCGGCGGCGACGATCCTGGGCCTCGTCGGGCTCGCGGCGGCCCTGCGGCGCCGTCCGGCCGCGGCGGCTCCCGCGGCGCTCTTCGTGCTGGTCGCGGTCCTCCTCCTCGGCCTCCTCGAGGCGAACTCCGGGATCGTCGTCCGCCACCGGGTCCCCGTGGCCGCGGTGCTGTGCGCGGGGGCCGGCGTCCTCCTCGCCGGGATGGACGTCCCGCGCCGGGCATGAAGCGGGCCCTCCTCCGGGGAGTCCTCCTCCACGCCGGCGGTTCCGCCGCGGCCGCCGGGGTGGGCCTCGTCCGCAACGTCCTCATCGCCCGCGTGATGGGGCCCGCCGCCTTCGGCCTCTGGCAGGGCTGCCTGGTGGCCCTGCGCCTGGCGGGGGAGTGCCACCTCGGGGCGCTCCACGCCCTGGCGCTGGACGGTCCGCTGCTCCGGGCCGCGGGCCGGGAGGAGGAGGCGCGGCTCCTGGAGCGGAGGGCGCTGTCGGTCTCCCTCCTCCTCTCGCTCCCCCCGGCCCTGGCGGCGGCTGCGATCCTGCGCTGGGCGGGGGGCGAGGGGCTCGGGCTCGCCGCGGTCCTCCTGGCGGGGACGGTGGTGGTCTGGCAGGTCTACCAGGCGGAGTCGGCGGTCCTCCGCACGCGGGGGCGCTTCGGGACGCTCTCCCTCCTCCAGTGGATCTTCGCGGCCGCCCACCTCGCCGCCCTCCTCCTCCTCGTGCCGGGGCACTACCTCACGGGGGCGCTGGCGGCCTGCATCGCGGGCGCGGGGATCGCGCTGCCCGCGGCGGCGCTGGTCGCGCACCGGGGGCTGCCCCTCCCCCTCCCGCCGGCGGGCCTCGCGTCGGCGGCGCTGCTGCGGCGGGGGGGCGCGACCTGGCTCGCGGGGGTCACCTTCCTCCTCCTCTTCCAGGTGGACCGGATCGCGGTGGGCCTCCTCCTCGGGCGGGAGGCGCTCGGCCACTACGGGATCCTCAACCTCGGCGGGGCGGCGCTGCTCTTCCTGCCGGACGTGTTCGCGGGGGTGCTGTGGCCGCTGGCGGGGGAGCGCTACGGGCGGAGCGGGGAGCGCCCGGACTCCCTCGGGAGGGTGGCGGAGGAGGGGATCCGCGGGCTCGGCCGGGTGCTCGCCTGCCTGCTGCTGCTGGGGCTCCAGGGGATCGACCTCCTCGTCCGGGTGCTGCTGCCGGCCTACCAGGAGGCGCTCCTCCCCCTGCGCGCCTACCTGCCGGGGGTCTACCTCCTCTGCCTCACCATCCCGGCGCGGACGCTCCTGGTGACGGCGGGGCGCGAGCGCCGGATCCTCGGGGCGCAGGCGGCCGTGCTCCTCCTCTCGGCGGCGGCGGAGATCGCGGCGGCGGCGGGCGGCGGGGGGATCCTCGGGGTGGGGGTCGCCTTCACCGGGGGGGCGCTGCTGCTGCTGGTCCTGCTCCTGCGGGAGGCGGCGGGGGTCCTCCGGACGGACCGGGGCTGGCCGGCGCTGGCGGGGGAGGCGGTCCTGCTCGGGGGGGCGGCGCTCCTCCTCGACCGCGCCCTGGAGTCCTTCGCGCCGGCGGCGACGGGGGCGGGGGGGATCCTGTTGCGGCTGGGGGCGCCCCTCTGCCTGGCGGGGCTCGCGGCGGCGCCGCTGCTGGGGGGGAGGGAGGAGCAGGGAGGCCGGGTTCCCCGCGGCGACGGCCATCCGCGGAGCCTCCACGGCCCGGGGGCCCCTCCCGATCCGGGAGCGGGGTTGCCGCTCCCCCCCGCCCCCCCGCCCGGCGGGGATCCTTCTCCCCCCGCTCCCCCGGCGTCACAGTAGCGCCATGTGCGGCATCGTCGGGTGGGTGGACACCGATTCGGCGGAGGGCCCCTCCCCGGGCCCCGACCGCCTCCGCCGCGCCACGGCGCTCCTCGCCTCCCGGGGCCCCGACGGCGAGGGGACCTGGACGAGCCCCGACGGGCGCTGCGCCCTCGGCCACCGCCGCCTCTCCATCATCGACCTCGAGGGGGGCGCCCAGCCCATGGCCACCCCCGACGGGCGGTGGCGCATCGTCTTCAACGGGGAGATCTTCAACTTCCCCGGGCTCCGCCGCGAACTCGAGGCCGCGGGGGAGCGCTTCGCCACCCGCTCCGACACCGAGGTGCTGCTCCGCCTCGTCGCCCGCCGCGGCCCCGCCGCCGTCAACGCCCTCCGCGGCCAGTTCGCCTTCGCCGCCTACGACGCCCGGGCCCGCACCCTCCTCCTCGCCCGGGACCCCCTCGGGGAGAAGCCGCTCTTCATCGCCCGCCGCGGGGGCCGCGTGTTCTTCGCCTCCACCCTCGACGCCCTCGTCGAGGCCGGCGACCTCCCCCGCGACCCCGACCCCGAGGCCGTCTCCCTCTTCCTCTCCTTCTCCTACGTCCCCGCCCCCTGGACCATCCTCCGCGCCGCCCGGAAGCTCCCCGCGGGCCACCTCCTCCCCGTGACCCCCCGCGGCGCCGGGTCCTCGGAGACCTGGTGGGTCCCCCCGGCCCCCGGGACCTTCCGCGGGACCTTCGCCGAGGCGGCGGAGGCCCTGGACGCGGCCCTCGGGGCGGCCACGCGCCGCCGGCTCCTCTCCGACGTGCCCGTGGGGGCCTTCCTCTCGGGAGGGCTCGACTCCGCGGCGGTCGTCGCCGCGGGCGCGGCGGCGGGGGCGGGGCTGCGGACCTTCACGGTGCGCCACCCCGACCCGGCGCTGGACGAATCCGCGGACGCGGCCCGCATCGCGCGCCACCTCGGCGTGGAGCACGAGATCGTGGACGCCGTCCCCCCGGGGCCCGGGGACCTCCGGCGGGTGCTCCGCCTCTACGGCGAGCCCTTCGGGGATTCCTCCGCCGCCGTCACCGCGGCCATCGCGGCGGCGGCCCGCGGGCGCGTCACCGTCGCCCTCACCGGGGACGGGGGGGACGAGGTCCTCGGGGGCTACCACCGCCACGCCTTCCTCGGGCTCGTGGACCGGATCCCCGGGGGGACGCCCTCCGCGATGCGCGGGTTCGCCGGCGCACGGGTCCGCCGCGCGCTCGACCTCGCCGCCCTCCCCGAGGAGCGGCGCTACTACGAGATGTACGAGTGCTTCCCCGGCGGCGCCCGGGAGGGACTGCTCGATCCCGGCTTCGCGCGGGAGCACGGCGACCTGCCGCGCCGGTGGCTGGAGGACCTCTACCGCGGGAGCGGCGGCCTCGACCCGGTGGACCGGATGCTGCGCACCGACCTCCGGACCCACCTTCCGGACTTCATGAACGCGAAGGTGGACGTCGCCACCATGGCCTCGGCCCTGGAGGCGCGATCCCCCTTCCAGGAGCGGGAGGTCGTGGAACTCGGCGTCTCCCTGCCCTCGGCCTTCAAGGTGCGCGGGTTCCGGGGGAAGCGGGTCCTCCGGGAGGCCCTCCGGCGCCGCCTCCCCCCCGCGCTGCTGCCGAGGGGGAAGCGCGGCTTCGCCGCGCCGGTGGACGAGGCGCTGCGGGGCGGCCTCCGGGAGGAGGCCCGGCGGCTGCTGGCCCCCGGGGGGCCCCTGGCGCGGCTCGGGGCGGTGCGGCCGGGGGAGCCGGCCCGGCTGCTGGAGGAGCACCTCGCGGGCCGGGGGCGCCACCGGATCCGGCTCTGGGTCCTCCTGGCCCTGGCCTCCTGGGCGGAGGGCGCGTGAGCGGGGCCGGGGCGGGGAAGCGGATCCTCTTCGTCTCCTACGACGGCGTCCTCGGGGGGCCGGGGCGCTCCCAGACGATCCCCTACCTCCGGGGCTACCGGGAGGAGGGGTGGGCGGTCCGCCTCCTCTCCTACGAGAAGCCGGAGCACCTCGGGGAGGGCGGTCCCGAGGAGGAGGTGGCCGCGGAGCTGCGCGCGGAGGGGGTCCCCTGGACGATCCTCCCCTGGCGGCGGAGCATGCTCCTCGACTTCGCCGCGGGCCTGAGGGCCGTGGGGCGGCTCGTCGAGGCGGAGAGGCCGGACGTCCTCCACGCCCGGTCCTACGTGCCCGCGCTCCTCTGCGACCTCGCCGGCCGGCGGCGCGGGGCGCGGCTGCTCTTCGACATGAGGGGCTTCTGGCCCGACGAGCGGGTGGACGGCGGCCTCTGGTCCCCGTCCCACCCCCTGTACCGCCTCTGGAAGCGGATCGAGCGGAGGCTGCTCCGCCGCGCCGACGGGGTCGTCGTGCTGGCGGAGGCGGGGGCGCGGGTGCTGCGGGAGGAGGGCCTCCTCCCCCCGGGGACGCCGCTCGAGGTGATCCCCTGCGGCACCGACCTCGGGCGGTTCCGGCCGGAGCCCGGCGGCGGCCCGCCCGCGGGGCTGGCGCCGCTCCTCGGCGGGAGGATCTTCTGCTTCCTCGGGGCGACGGGGACCTGGTACCTCCTCCCCGAGATGCTCGATTTCGCGGCGCGGGCGGTGCGGGAGGACCCCGCCGCCAGCGTCCTGTTCCTCACGGAGGACCCCGCGGGGGCGATCCGGGAGGGGCTCGCGGCGCGGGGGGTCCCCCCGGACCGCTCGCTGGTCGCCCGGGTGCCCCACGCCGAGGTGCCGCGCTGGATCGCGCCTTCCCACGCGGGGGTCTTCTTCATACGATCCTGCCGCAGCAAGAAGGCCTCCTGCCCCACGAAGCTCGGGGAGTTCCTCGCCTGCGGGGTTCCCGTGGTGACGGGGCCCGGGGTGGGGGACGTGGAGGCCGTCCTCGGGGCGGGGAGGGCGGGGGCGGTGGTGGAGGGGTACGGCGAGGGGGCCTTCGACGCGGCCCGGGGGGAGATCCTCCGCCTGCGCGGGGACCCGGGGCTCGCCGCCCGCTGCAGGGCCCTGGCCGAGTCCCGCTTCGACGCGCGGGAGGGGGCGCGGCGGTTCTCCGCCCTCTGCTCGGGGATGGCCGGCCGTTGAGGGCGCTCGGGCTCGCCGGGATCCTCTGCTCCGTCGCGGTCCTCGGGACCTGCATCTCCCTGGGGGGGACGACGGGCCTCGCCGCGGGGGCCGCGGCGGCGGCCTGCTTCCTCCTCTCGGCCCGGGCCCTCGCCCCCGGGGAGGCGCCGGGGGAGAGCGCCGCCGGGGAGAGGCGCTTCCTCGCCTCCGTCGTCGGCTGGGCCTTCTTCCTGCGGCTGGCGGCCTCGATCGTCCTGCACGCCACGGGGACCTGGTCCTGGTTCGGCGGGGACGAGGAGACCTTCGACCTGAACGGGAGGGTGTTCGCCGGCTGGGTGGACGGGCAGTTCGCCATCCCCCTCAGCCCGAGGTTCCTCGGCTCCTTCGAGGTGGGGTACTTCTACCTCGTGGGGTCGATGTACTCCGCCTACGGGCTCTCCAAGGGGATCCCGCTCCTCGTGAACGCCCTCCTGGGGGCGGCCCTCGTCCTCCCCGTGCACGCCCTGGCGGGCCGGTTCGCGGGGCGGGCCGCCGCGCGTCGCGCGGCGCTGCTGGCGGCCTTCTTCCCCTCCCTCGTCCTCTGGTCCTCCCTCATGGTCCGGGACGTCCTCGCGCTCTTCTGCCTGGCCTCCGTCCTCCTCGTCGCGGACAGGCTCCGCCGGTCCCTCTCCCCGGCGAACCTCCTCGCCCTCGTCGCCCTGCTGGCGGCCCTGGCCTCGCTCCGCACCTACATCTTCCTCATCGTGGGCGTGGCCCTGGCGGGGGGAATCGTGCTGGGGCAGAGGAGCGCCGGCCGCGCCCTGCTCACGGGCGCCCTGCTCATGTTCGGCCTCATCTTCGCGGTCCGCACCCTCGGCATCGGGCAGTCGGAGCTGGAGCGCGCGAACCTCGAGACCCTGGCGCAGCACCGCCACTACAACGCGCTCGGCCCCTCCGTGGCCGGCTCCCTCGGGTCCGAGGACATCTCGACGCCCACGGCGGCCCTCACCTACCTGCCCGTGGGCATGGCCTACTTCCTGCTGAGCCCCCTGCCCTGGCAGATCGGGAGCCCGCGGCAGATCCTCTCCCTCCCCGACCTCGTGCTCTGGTACTCCATCCTGCCCGCCGTCGGGGCGGGGCTGGTCTGGCTCCTGCGGCGGCGGTTCCGCGCGGTCCTCCCGCTCCTGTTCACCGTGGTGGGAATCACCGTCCTCTACTCGCTCGTGGAGGGCAATATCGGGATCATCTTCCGCCACCGGGCCCAGATCATCGTGCCCCTGTGCGCCGTGGCGGGGGCGGGGACCGCGATCCGGGCCCGCGCCCGCGCCCGCCGCAACGCCCGGGAGGCGCCCCGGGGATGGGAGTCCCCTCGTCTTGAGACTGCTGGTCCTCTCGACCCTGCCCCGGGCCGCGCCCTCGGTGCGCCCGCGGGTGTACGGCTACCTGCCGGCCCTGCGTGAGGCGGGCATCGAGGCCCGCGTCGAGCCCTTCCTGTCCGACGCCGCCTTCGCCCGCTTCTACGCCCCCGGCCCCGCCGGCTTCCTCTGGAAGGCGGCGGGGTCCGCGGCCGGCTACGCCCGGCGGCGGCGCCTGCTGTCGGACCTCGGCGGGTACGACGCGATCCTGGTCCACCGCGAGGCGGTCCCCCGGGGCAACCGGCCCGTCCTGCGGCGGCTCAGGGAGAGCGGCATCCCCCTCGTCTACGACCTCGACGACGCCATCTACATGAGGCCCCGCGACTTCGTCGCGGGGGGGGAGGACAGCCTCCGCTCCATGAACCGGGGGAAGGACCCCGGGGAGGTCGACGCCTTCCTCGCCGGGGCGGACCTCGTGCTGGCGGGGAACGGGATCCTCGCGGAGCACGCGCGGGAGGTGGGGGCCCGGCGGGTCGTGGTGCTGCCGACCCCGGTGGACGCGGAGGCCTTCCGACCGCCGGAGCACCCGCGCCCGGGGTCCGGCCCGCCCCTCGTCGGCTGGATCGGGAGCCCCACGGCGACCTACTGCCTGCGGGAGATCGCCCCGGCCCTCGCCGCCGCCGCGGAGCGGATCCCCTTCCGCCTCCTCGTGATCGGCTCCTCGGGGCCCGTGGAGGTGCCGGGGGTCGAGGTGATCCGCAGGGACTGGGCCCTGGAGACGGAGGCGGCCGACTACGCGTCCCTGGACGTGGGGCTCTACCCGCTCCCGGACAACCCCTGGACCCGGGGGAAGTGCGGGTACAAGGCCCTCCTCTACGCGGCCTGCGGCACCCCCTCGGTGGCCTCCCCCGTGGGGGTGAACCTCGAGTACGTGCGGGACGGGGAGACGGGGTTCCACGCGCGGACCCCGGCGGAGTGGACCGACCGCCTGCTGCGCCTCCTCGGGGACGGGACGCTGCGGGCCCGCATGGGCGCGGCGGGGCGGCGGTTCGTGGAGGAGCGGTTCTCCTACCCGGTGCTCGCCCCGGTCCTCGTCGGGGCGCTGCGGGAGGCGGCGCGGTGAGGCCCTCCTTCGTCTTCTCCGTGGACGTCGAGGGGCTCTGGGGGGTCTTCTTCGTCGAGCGGTGGAGGGGGGACGCCGCGGCGGCCCGCGGCGCCCGCGAGGCGGTGCCGGCCATGCTCCGCCTCCTCGACGAGCGGCGCCTGCCCGCGACCTTCGCCGTCGTGGGCCACCTCTTCCTCGACCGCTGCGAACGCGGGGACGGCCGCCCCCACCCGGAGATGCCGCGGGCGTCCTACCCCTGGTGGCCCGGGGACTGGTACGCCCACGACCCCTGCTCCGACGAGGCCTCGGCGCCGGACTGGTACGGCCGCTCCCTCGTGGAGGCGATCCGCCGATCCCCCGGCGGCCACGAGCTCGCCTCCCACGGCTTCTCCCACGCCGTCTTCGACGAGAGGCACATGGACGCCGCCGTCGCCGCGGCGGAGTTCTCCGCCGCCCGCCGGGCCGCCGCGGGGGCGGGGGTCGAGGTCCGCTCCTTCGTCTACCCCCAGAACGTCGTCGGGCACGGCCCCCTCCTCGCCCCCGCCGGCTTCACCTGCTTCCGGGCCCCCGACGGCGACGAGCCCCAGAGGGCGGGCCCGCCCGGCGGGGCGGGCCGCGCGATCCGCTTCGCCCGGCACGTCGCCGGCGCCGCGCCCCCCGTGGGCCGGCCCCGCCTCGTCCACGGGGTGGTGGAGATCCCCTCCTCCATGCCCATCGTGGGGGCGGAGGGGATCCGGGTCCTCATCTCGCGCCGCGCCCGGGTCGCCCGGGCCCGCCGCGGCCTCGAGGCGGCCCGACGGGAGGGGGCGGTCTTCCACCTCTGGACCCACCCCCACGCCTTCGCCGGCCGGGGTGCGGGGGTGCTCGATTCCCTCGCCGCGACGCTGGACGACGCCGCCGCCCTCCGGGACCGCGGCGAGATCGAGGTCGCCACGATGGGCTCCATGGCGGCGGGCTTCCTCGCGGGGGCGGGCCGGTGACCCGCGTCGAGGTCCCCTGCCCCCTCTGCGGATCGGAGGACCGGGAGAGGCTCCTCGTCTCCCGCCTCTACGCCGAGGAGGTCCCCGTCGTCCGCTGCCGCCCCTGCGGGATGGTCTACCAGTCGCCCCGCCCCTCCGACGCCGACCTCCCCTCGATGTACGACGAGAAGTACTGGACCGGGGCGGGGGCCCGGGAGGGGGACTACACCTACGCCGACGAGCGGAGGTCGGAGCCGGAGGTGCGCCTGAAGTCCGCGGCCCGCCTCGCCCGCATGGAGGGGATGGTGCGGCCGGGGAGGCTGCTGGAGATCGGCTGCTCCTTCGGGACCTTCCTCGACGAGGCGCGGCGGCGGGGCTGGGAGCCGCGGGGTGTGGACGTCTCCGCCTACGCGGCGGAGTACTGCCGGAGGGAGCGGGGCATCGAGGTCCACCTCGGCCCCTTCGAGGAGGCGCCGATCCCGCCGGGGAGCGCGCGGGCGATCCACATGTCGGAGGTGATCGAGCACCTGCCCCGGCCGCGGGAGGCGGTCGCGCGCTGCCGGGAGATCCTGGAGCCGGGGGGCCTGCTGGTCGTGGGGACCGCGGACGCCGACTCCCTCGCCCGCCGCCTGCGCGGGGACCGCTGGGGCTACTACATGCCGGGCCACGTCGTCTACTTCGGGGGGCGGACGATCCGGCGCCTCCTGCGGGAGGAGGGGTTCGAGGGGATCCGCGTCTTCCACGGGGACGACCACGGGAAACCCCTCGACCCGGCCCTCGCGCGGGCCCACGCCTCCTCGGTGCCGGGGCGCATCCTCCGCCGCCTCGTCCTGCCCGTCCTCGGGCCGCTGGGCGCGGGGATGGTGGTGTACGCGAGGAGTCCCTGAGCTCCTAACGCCCGAGGAGCGAGGAGAGGATCCCCTTCGGCGGCGCCGCCGGCGGCGGGCTGCGCAGGGAGAACAGCAGGGGCACCTCGACCACCTTGGGGTGGTGGAAGCCGTGGCCCCAGAGCCCGCCTTCGCCCCAGGCGTCGCCGTGATCGGCGCAGATCACCGTGTTCGATTCGCGGAACCGGTCGAGGAGGGGGCCGAGCCTGCCGTCCACGAACTCGAGGCAGGCCTTCTGCCTCCGGCGGCACTCGACCGCGTCGTTGGAGGAGGAGAGGGCCCGGCAGGGGCTCGATTCGGGATCGGAGGACCAGTCCGCGCCCTCGAAGTAGTAGGGCACGTGGGTCTCCCCCAGGTTGAGGAAGAGGAGGACGGGGCGCTCCCCGGCGGCCTCCAGCTCCTTCTCGAGGAAGGCGAGCTGGCGGTCCAGTGACCAGCAGTTCCCCGGGAAGAAGTAGCGGTCGAAGTCCTGGACGAGGCGGCGGGAGGTCGGCTTCGTGGGGTTGAACCAGTCCACGGATCCCGTCCCGATGCAAAGGTACCCGAGCCGCTTGAGGCCGTCCATGATGCTCGCCCCCTGCAGTTCCGCGAAGGCGGGGCGGGAACTCCGGCCGGCGCCGCCCTCCAGGCGGAAGATGCGGGCGATCTTGAGGTTGGAATAGGGCTCGGCGCCGTCGGGGACGCTCGGTGTGAAGCCCATGAACATCGCGCAGTGGGAGGGGTAGGTGAAGTAGCCCGGGGCCATGGCGCGCACGAGGGGGCCGACCGCCTTGAGCCTCGGGGCGTCGGCGGCCTCGAAGGTGTCGTAGCGGCAGGAATCGAGCGTGACGAAGAGGATCGAGGAGCGGTGCATGGGCCGGCCTCCGGGAGGGGGGATCTTCCCAACTCAGCGCGGCGGCCGCACGGAATGCGCGGGGCCCGCCGCCGTCTCCCGGAGGAGGCCGGCGAACCCTTCGGCGTGGGCGCCGAAGGAGTAGCGCTCCTCCAGGGTCCGCCGGGCCCCGGCGCCGAGCCGCTCCCGGAGCCCCCGGTCGACGACCAGCCGCTCCATCGCCGCCTCCCACTCCGCCCCGGTGCGCGCGTAGAGGACCGACTCCCCCTCGCGGAACGCCGAGGGATCCATGGCCACCGGCGAGGAGACCACCGGGAGCCCCGCGGCGGCGTACTGGATCGACTTGAAGGGGAACTTCCCGCGGTCCTCCTCGTCGTCGAAGAGCGGGAGGAGGCCGACGTCGATGGAGGCGAGGTCCCGCCGCTCGCTCTCCTCGGACCAGGGGTGCACGAGGGATTCCACGGGGACGCCGGGGATCTCCACCCGCTCGGGGGCCACCACCCGCAGGAGGATCCGGCGGCGGGCCGCCAGGGCCCGCAGGGCGGGGCCGATGGAGTGGAGGCGGGGGAGGTTCCACCGGTTCCCCATCCAGCCGAGGACCACCGGGTCGGCGTCCCGCGCCGGCCGAGGCGCGTACTCCCCGGGGTCGAGGAGCATGGGGAGGATGCGCACGTCGCGGCCATGGGGCCTAGCGAAGGAGGCCAGGAACTCCCCGGACACCGTGACGGCCCGGGCGAGCCGGCAGGCGGTCTCCACCGCGTCCGGCGGGTTGAGGAAGCGGGCCGGGGCGCTCCGGCTCCCCGCGGCGGCCGTCCTGCGGAGCACCCACAGGGAGTCGTAGAAGTCGAAGACCCACCGGGGCTGGATCCGCGAGAGGATCCGCTCGAAGGTGGGGCGCTGCCAGGGACCGAAGGGGAGGACGGCCCGGTGGAGGACGACGGCGTGCCAGGACCGGGCGCCCGCGAGGAAGGACGCCCGTGCGCGGAGCGCGGCCCCGAGGTAGCGCGCGTCGGCGGCGGGGTCCCCCCGGCCGTAGGCCGCGTACTCCCCGTCCGTGGAGGGGCAGAGGACGGCGGCATCGATCCCCCGGCGGGCGAGGTGGGGCAGCCACCGGGTGAGGCGGGAGACGGTCCCGTAGTGGGAGGGAGGGTAGGCGGAGAGGAGGGCGACCCGCAGG
>JAKLKS010000118.1 GCA_023150535.1 Planctomycetota bacterium | reverse complement strand
GTTCCGGCCGAGGCGAGACGGGAGCCCCGCGCCGACGAAGGAGGCGCGGAACCGCAGGGGAGAGGAGTGTGCGAGGGCGGAGAGGCATCACCCGCACGGAGTGGCGAGGAGCCGGGCATCGGCGGGACGCGCGTGCGTCCCCGGCGGGGCCGCGGGCCCGCGGGAGGGGAGCCCGGCTACTCCCCTTCCTTCGCCGGCTCCTTCGCCGGCTCCCCCGGCTTCTCCTTCGCCAGCGGACCCGTGAGGAGCCCCCAGAGGGGCTTCAGGTCCGCCCCCTCGAGGAGCTGGTCGGGGAGGCGGAAGACCTCGTTCCCGTCGGAGACCCTGCCGTAGTGCGCCCCGCCCTCCTCCACGGGGGTGCCGAGCACGAGGGAGCGCTCCCGCATCTTCCCCCCCTCCTCGAGGCGGAAGGTGAGGACCGGGCCCGCCGGGGGGTCCCCGAGGCCCCAGGCGGCGGGCGCGTCCTTCGCCGGTCCGACCCAGCCCGTGGCCTCGAGCCGCAGGACCGTGGCGAGGAGCCTGTCGAGGGCCGCCGCGTCCGGCTCCGGGCCCCCCTCGTCGGCCTTCCACGACTTCTTCTCGTAGAGGAAGGTCTCCGTCCTCCCGTTCCAGGTCCGGGTGAGGGCGCGGATCTCCTCCTGGTGGAGGTGCCAGATCTCGGCGGTCCGGAGGGACCGCCGCCCCGCCTCGAGCCGGTCGAGGAAGGCCGCCGGCAGCAGGAAGGGGGCCCCCGCGTCCTTCTCCCCCCCCTTCGGCAGGAGCCGGGCGGGGGCGTTCCCCTCCGCGTCGCGGGGCCCGATCAGCAGGTGGCGGTCGCCGCCGTCGTCCGTGCCCTCGAGCACGAGCCGGGCCGCCGCCTTCCCCGGATCGGCGACGCCGAGGGTCGCCGGGTCCTCGCCGTCCAGGAACCGGAGCACCTCGAGCTCGCGCAGCGCGCCGAGGAGTTCCTCCACCGCCTTCCCGTCCGCCTCGACCCTCTCCGGCTTCTCCAGGTCCCAGCGTTCGAGGATCCGGAGCAGCTTCCAGGATCCCTCCCCCGCCGCGTACTCCAGGGAGTCCAGCCGCGTCCAGCCGAGGCGCAGCGCGTTGCGGTCCCGGAGCGTCGCCGGGTCGAACTCCAGGAGGTCCTCGAGGACCTTCCCCTCGCAGGCGTAGACCGAGGGCTCCCCGTCCTCCGTGAAGTGGACCCGCCCCCCGGGGGCCTCCCCCCCGAAGCGGATCGTCTGCGGCTTCTCCCGCCCCTGGCGGCGCAGCGTGACGACGGCCCGGGGCTTCAGCAGCCCGTACCGGTCGAGGTCGGGGTTCCCGTCGGCGACGAACTCCGCCACCTGCACGTTGAGCAGCGGGGTGAGCAGCTCCTCCATCGCCCTGGGCTCGGCCGCGCCCCTCCAGGGGGCGTCGACCTCCCAGGTCGAGCCGGCGCGGCGGGCCTCGACGAGGAGGTCGTCCCCGCGCCGCAGGGAGAGGGAGGCGACGTCCATGGAGGACCCCCCGACGGGGCGGGACTCCCGGAGGTCGCGGACCTCGTGGTTCTCCGCGTCGGCGAGCCCCGCCACGGGGACCACGAGGACGTCGCCGTTCGCGTCCTTCTCCGCGTAGACGTTGTTGCTGTCGGGGGTGCGCCTGCCGAAGTCGGCCCGCAGGGTGCCGGAGGGGAGGCCGAGCCTCACCGTCATGGAGGGGGCGTCGAGGCCCCAGGTCGTCCGCTCCCCGGGCCGGACCTCCCGGGCGGTCCAGAGGTTCTTCGGGCGGAGCCGGGAGAGGTCGTCGAGGAACGCCTCCACCTTCGTCGCGTCGGCCCGCACGAGGGTCTTCCCGGAGAGGATCCGCCACCGGTCCCGGTCCGCCGCGTCCCTCTCCAGGTGGAACTCCCCGCGGGCCGTCTTCAGGTCCACGGTGCGGACCTCGGAACGCTGGAAGTCGAGGAAGACGGCGGGGAGCAGGGGGGCGGTCGGTGCCGGGGGCCCCGCGAGGATGATGAACGCGAGGAGGCCGAAGACGGCGACGGCGAGGATCAGGGTCGTCAGCTTCTTCAAGGCTATCTCCTGCGGTTCCACCAGACGCCCACCGCCACGCCGAGGGCGAGCACGGGGAGCGCCACCACGGCCACCCAGAAGGCCAGCTCCCGGTCGATGGTCCGGAGCTGGACCACCTCCGTCTCCACGGTCTTGGGGTCGATGGCGATGACGTCCCTGCGCACCGCCCAGGAGACCAGGTTGAGCAGCAGGGTCCGGTTCGCGGGCACCGCCGCCGGGCTGGAGGTCTCCAGCCGGAGGTCCACGGCGAAGTCGGTGTCCCCGACGACGACGATCCGCCCGCCGCCCCTCTCCGTGGCCCCCACCTTCCGCTCGGCGGTGGAGACGACGGGGAGGCGGACGTCGACGATGTCCCCGGGCTCCGGGGCCAGGTCCCTCCCCCGCCCCGTCCGGATGACGGCGCCGAAGGGCTTGCGCCCCTCCACCTCGCGGGGGGCGAAGACGAGCTCCTCCACGGTCACCCCCTCCGGGAGGGGGTCCCTGCGGAGGACGGGGCAGGCGGCGGAGAAGGCGGTGACGAGGCCCCGGACCCGCAGCGCCTCCATGGTCGGGTGGCGCCCGTACTCGTCCGCCGTCGCCACGATCTGCATGGTCCGCTGGATCGTGGTGGCGAACCGGCCGCGGTCGGACTCGTAGGAGACCACGACCGCGTCCCGGCGGGCGACCAGGCCGTAGGAGCCGAGGAGGTCCTCGAGCCCCGTGGGCGCCTCCTCCACGCCCGCGCGGGGGTCCAGGAGGAGGAGGAGGGAGCCCCCGGACTGGAGCCAGGAGCGGATCGCCTCCACCTCGGCCGGGGGCAGCGCGCTCGCGGGGGCGGCGATCACCAGGAGGTCCGCGTCCTTCGGGACCTCCCCCGCGCGGGCGAGGTTGAGGGGCTCCACGGAGAAGTTGTCCGCCCGGAGCGCGTCCCCGAACACCGCCAGCGACTGGGCCGGCATGCTGCGGGCGGAGATGGAGCGCTCCCCGTGCCCCTCCAGGAAGAGGACCCTCCGCTGGACGAAGACCACCTCGTTCACCGCGTTGGTGAGGATCCCCTCGCCGCGGAAGCGGGCGGCCCCGAGGGAGGTCGTCTCGGTCATCTCCTGGTTCACGGGGACGAGCTTCGTGCGGGCCACCAGCTTCTCGCCCGCCGGCCGGTAGGCGAGGACCACGCAGTCCTCCTCCCCCGTGATCTGGGCGAGCGCGTCCCCCAGCCCCTCCTCCATGAAGACCGACCGCAGCTCGTCCCCCCCGCGGAGGGCGTCGAGCTGCCGGTACTTCATGCGGGGGCAGGCGGCCTGGTAGCCGCGGAGGAGGTCGCGGACCCTCCCCGTGAGGCTCGACTGCTCCCTCTGGGCGGCGCCGTAGTCCACGAGGAAGACGAGGAGCTCCCCCTCCACCCGGTCGAGGACGGCCTGGGTGCGGTCGGAGAGGGAGAACTGGCCCGTCTCCGTGAGGTCGATGCCGGTGCCGAGCTTCGCGGGGACGTACCGCAGGTTGACCCAGGAGACCGCGCCGAGGAGGACCACGACGAGGTGGAGCATGGCGAGGACGTTGAGGGCCACGCCGGACCGGAAGTGGGGCCAGGCGGCCCGCGCCACCCTGTGCACGGCGAAGGCCGTCAGCAGGAGTCCCGCCGCGAGGACGCCGATGGCCAGGAGCGCCGCCCCCCTGCCCTCCAGCGCGAGCCCCTCGAAGCCGAGGGTCTCCTTCGTGAAGAGGTCGGCGGAGCGCCCGGCGAGGGCCTTGAGGAGGACCATCCAGGAGACGAGGTAGGCCCCCGCCCCCACCACCGACAGGAGGAGCCCCGAGATCGCCTCGGCGATGCCGGACCGGGACAGGAGGAAGGCGAACCAGCCGCCGAGGAGGGTGAGGGCGCCGAGGGCCATGGACACCCGGGCGAGGTCGCCGACGATCCGGGCCGAACCCTCCCCCTCCCCGGGCTGGATCCTCCCCACGATGAGCCCCTCGACGAAGAGCACCGCGCCGGCGACCACCGCCGCCGGCACCCATCCCGGGGAGGCGGCCAGCGCCGGCCGGGAGGGCGCGGGGGACGCCGTCCCCTCCCGGGGGGCCGGCACGGGCGGGGTCGCGGGCGGGGGCGGCGCGGGGTCCTCCCCCGGGGGCGGGCCGCCGGGCGGCGGGGCGGCGGGATCGGAGGGATGCTCGCTCACGCGCCTACCTCCACTTCCGGTACTCGATGGAGCGGACCGACAGGAACAGGAAGAACATCGTGAAGGTGGCGAAGTACAGCGCGTCCATGGGGGGCAGCATCCCCTTGAGGAAGGGCTCGAGGTGGCGCGTCGGCGAGAGGTAGAGGGCCGCCTCGGTCCAGCCCGGGGAGGCGATGAGCTGGCGCGCCCCCATGATGGGCTCGATGACCCAGAAGAAGAGCGTCATCACGAACCCGAGGAAGGCGCCGAGGACGGAGTCCTGCGTGAGGGTCGAGGCGAAGATGCCGATGGCCACGTGGAAGCCGCCGAAGAGGACGAGCCCGCAGTAGCCCGTCACCACGGGCCCGGCGTCCGGCTTCCCGATGCCCGCCCCGATGAACCGCAGCACCGCGTAGTAGGCCAGCGTCGGCAGGAGCATCACGCAGAAGAAGACCATGGCCCCGGAGAACTTCCCCGCCACCACCTGGGCCTCGGAGACGGGCGCCGTCAGCAGGGGCTCCACCGTCCCCGTGGACTTCTCCTCGGCGAAGGAGCGGATGGTGAGGATGGGCACGAGGAAGATGAGGAAGGAGGCGATGGTCTGGAGGCTGTACCGGTAGTTGACCGCGGCGTAGTCGCTGAGGATGGCGAAGAAGAACAGCCCCGCCGCCAGCGTGAAGAGCACCATCACCATGTAGGGGACGGGGGTGTGGAAGTAGAACCGCACCTCCCTCTGGAGCAGCGCCCCGAAGCGGCTCGTCTCGCAGACGAGGTCGAGCAGGGCCCCGAGGAGGAGGTGGAGCAGCGCCCCCGCCGCCACGGTGCCGGCGGCGTTGCGGATCACCGCCGCCGTCGTCCCCCGGTCGCCGAGGTCCACGGTCCAGTAGAGCCCGGAGAAGACGGCCAGCGGCAGGGCCAGGATGATGCCGAAGACCTTCAGGCGCCCGGTGGCCTGGTGGATCGCGTACCGGATCCAGAACCGGGCCGGGTCCTCCGCCCCCTCGCGCAGGAGAGCCGCGTTCATGCCGCCTCCCCTTCCGACCCCGGCTCCTGGGCCGAGAGCCCCCGGGTCACCTCGTGGAAGTAGTCCTCCAGGCGCGGGTGGGCCGTCTCCATCGTGGCCTCCGCCCCGCCGGGGAGGGCGGCGAGGGCGGCCCGGAGGGCCTCGAGGTCCCCGGCCCCCGCGAGGCAGCGCAGGCGGCCCTCGTGGCTCCCGTCCAGGGAGAGGTTCTCCAGCGCCCGGACCCCGGGGACCGCCCGCACGGCGGCGGCCAGCCCGGCGTGGGGCACCGGGGCGCGCACGGTGACGAGCAGGCTCGACCGCAGCCGCTCCGACAGGTCGGCCACGGTCCCCTCCGCCACCACCCTCCCGCGGGCGATGACGATGGCCCGCTGGCAGACCTCCTCGACCCAGGGGATGATGTGGGTGGAGAAGAGGATGGTCCGGTCGCGGCCCAGCTCCTTGATGAGGTCCCGGACCTCGCGCACCTGGTTGGGGTCGAGCCCCACCGTGGGCTCGTCGAGGATGAGGATCTCGGGGTCGTGGGTGAGCACGTCGGCCAGCCCCACCCGCTGGCGGTACCCCTTGGAGAGGTGGCCGATGACCCGGTCCGCCACGTCGCCGATGCGGGCGGCGTCCAGCGACCGGCGGATCCGCGCGGGGCGGTCGCGGTAGGGGACCTGCTTGAGGCCGGCCCGGAACCAGAGGTAGTCCGCCACCCGCATCTCCGCGTAGAGGGGGACGTTCTCCGGGAGGTAGCCGATGCGGCGCCGGACCTCCATGGACTCCGTGAAGATGTCGTGCCCCGCCACCCGCGCCTCGCCGCTCGTGGCGGGCATGAAGCAGGTGAGGATCCGGAGCGTCGTGGTCTTCCCCGCCCCGTTGGGGCCGAGGAAGCCGACGATCTCCCCCTTCTCGATGGTGAAGGAGACGCGGTCCACGGCCCGCCGCGGTCCGTACTCCTTCACCAGGTCGCGTACCTCGATGGCGGGCATGGCTCGGGGGAGGCTCCTCTCCTGTCGGGGGTCCCGGGACCCGGCCCCGCGCGAGGCGGCCGGGCGCCGGAAGGGCGCGCGCCCCCCCATGTATACAACGGACGAGACGGGGAAACCGGAAGGACCCGGGGGGAGGCTCCCCCGGCCCCCCCCGGTCCGGCCCTACTCCTTCACCTCGAAATCGGCGTCGATGACCCCGTCGTCCTTCCCCTTCGGGGCCCTGCCGGCGGCCTCCGCCGTCCCCGCGCCGGGGGCGGGCCCGGCCCCCGCCGCGCCGGGGGCGGCCCCGGCCTTCGCCTGCGCCTCGGCAGCCGCCCGGTACAGCTTCTCGGAGATCCCGTGGACCGCCTTCTCGAAGGCCTCCACGGCCTTCTTGACGTCCTCCGCCTCCTTCGCCTCCTCGCGGGCCTTCTCGAGGGCGCTCTTCGCCTCCTCCATGGTCTTCCGCTCCTCCGCGGAGAGCCTGTCCCCGGAGTCCTTCAGGAGCTTCTCGACCGACAGGACGAGGGACTCCGCCCGGTTGCGCTCCTCGATGAGGTCCCTCTTCCTGCGGTCCTCCTCCGCGTGCTCCTCGGCCTCGCGGACCATCCGCTGGATCTCCTTCTCCTCCAGGCCCGAGGAGGACTTGATGACGATGCTCTGGGTCTTCCCGGTCCCCTTGTCCGAGGCGTGGACGTTGAGGATCCCGTTGGCGTCGATGTCGAAGGCGACCTCGATCTGCGGGACGCCCCGGGGGGCGGGGGGGATCCCGTCGAGGCGGAAGGTGCCGAGCAGGCGGTTGTCCTTCGCCATGGGCCGCTCCCCCTGGTAGACCTGCACGTCCACCGCGGTCTGGTTGGGGGCCGCCGTCGAGAAGACCTGCTTGCGGCTCGTGGGGATCGTGGTGTTCCTCTCGATCATCGGGGTCATCACCCCGCCCTCGGTCTCGATGCCCAGCGTGAGGGGGGTGACGTCGAGGAGCACGATGTCCCGGACCTCGCCGCCGAGGACCCCGCCCTGCACCGCGGCGCCCAGCGCCACGGCCTCGTCGGGGTTGACCCCCTTGTTGGGCTCCCGGCCGAAGATCTCCTTCACCGCCGCCTGCACGAGGGGCATGCGGGTCGAGCCGCCCACGAGGATGACCTCGTCCACCTGGGAGGGCTTGAGCTTGGCGTCGGAGAGCGCCTGCTCGCAGGGCTTCCGGCAGCGGTCCACGAGGTGCTGGACGAGGGACTCGAGCTTGGCCCGGTTGAGGTTCTTGGAGAGGTGCTTCGGCCCGGTCTGGTCGGCGGTGATGAAGGGGAGGTTGATCTCCGTGGACATGGCGGTGGAGAGCTCGCACTTGGCCTTCTCCGCGGCCTCCTTCAGCCGCTGGAGGGCCATCTGGTCCTTCCGCAGGTCGATGCCCTGGTCGCGCTTGAACTCCTCCGCGAGCCAGTGGATGAGCACGTCGTCGAAGTCGTCGCCCCCGAGGTGGGTGTCCCCGTTGGTCGCCAGCACCTCGAAGACCCCGTCCCCCACCTCGAGGATGGAGACGTCGAAGGTCCCGCCGCCGAGGTCGAAGACGACGATGCGCTGGGACTTCTTCATCCCCTTGTCGAGCCCGTAGGCCAGCGCCGAGGCCGTGGGCTCGTTGATGATGCGCACCACGTCGAGGCCGGCGATGCGCCCGGCGTCCTTGGTGGCCTGGCGCTGGGCGTCGTTGAAGTAGGCGGGCACGGTGATGACCGCCTTCTCGACCTCGCCGCCGAGGTAGTCCTCGGCCGCCTCCTTGAGGGCGCGGAGCACGCGGGCGGAGATCTCCGGGGGGGTGAACTCCTTGTCCCGGATCTCGACCCGGACCGGCTCGTCGGCGGCGCCCTTGATCCGGTAGGGGACGAGCTTCTCCTCCTGCTGGACCTCGCCGTGGCGGCGGCCCATGAACCGCTTGATGGAGAAAATCGTGTTGCGGGAGTTCGTGATGGCCTGGTTGCGGGCGCGCTGCCCCACCAGCACGTCCCCGTTGTCGAGGAAGGCGACCACGGAGGGGGTGAGGCGGTGGCCCTCCTTGTTGGCGATCACCTTCGGCTGGCCGCCCTCCATGACGGCGACGACGCTGTTGGTCGTCCCGAGGTCGATGCCGATGATCTTCTCCGTCTTCGTGGACATGGTCTCTCATCCTCCTGGCCGGGACGGAGGGGAGGGATCCCCCCCGCCGGTACGGGGGGAAGAACAAACTGCGTGCCAAGGACGAACCCCGTCGTGCAAACCTAAATCATTGTCTGAAAAGTAGTTCCGTCGACGGATATGGGGCCTGCCCCTGCCCCTCTCCTGCCACATTGTCACGGTACCCGGACCCCTTCCCTCCCCCGTGACAGGGTGACAGCCCGCCGCACCCGTCCTCCTCCTACTCGAAGGGGCTCGGGCCGATCTCCCCTCGGACCCGGGAGGTCCTTCGCCGGGACATGCCCCCGAGCCGCTCCTCCCGCCAGGAGGTCCTCTCCCCCACCCGGATCTCCTCGATGGACCGGACGCTCCCGAAGTCCCGCGTCACGCGGAACACCGCCGTCACCCGGTCGGTGCCGAGCCCCTCCAGGTAGGCGCCCAGCTCCCGGGACCGGATCCTCGAGATCCAGCCCGGGTGGTCCGCGAACTCCAGCAGGACGTGGCCCCGGTCCTCCACCCCCGCCTCGTCCCGCTCGAAGGACCAGACCATGGCGTGCTCCTCCTCCCGGACCCTCCCCACCGAGAGGAACAGGAGGAGGAGGGCCCCGGCCACGCAGGCCCCTCCCGCCGCGTCGGCGTGCCGCAGGAGGGGGCCCGCGGGGGTTCCCGCCTCCGCCGCCCGGCGGGCCCGGATCCCGAGGAGGAGGGGGGGGATCCCGAGGGCGGCGAGGAGGAGCGGGAAGAGCGAGGGCCAGGCGCCGGCCGCGAGCAGCCACCCCTCGAGGCCGAGTCCCCCGAGGAGGAGCAGGAGCCCGAGCCCGCGGGCGAGCCCTCCCTCGCCCTCGCGGACCGTCACCGCAGGCCGAACTCCTTGATCTTCCGGTAGAGGGTGCGCTCCGAGATGCCCAGCGCCCGGGCGGCCCGCTCCCGGTTGCCGGCCTCCGCCTCCAGCGCCCCGCGCACGAGGACCTCCTCCGCCTGGGCGAGGGTCATGCCGGCCAGCGCCGTGGCGGGAGTGGGCCCGGGCGGGGCGGCCGGGGCGCCGGGGCCGATGCCGGGGGGGAGGGAATCCGCGTCGAGCAGCCTCCCGCGGGCCACCACCACCATGGACTCCACGGCGTTGCGCAGCTCCCGGACGTTGCCCGGCCAGGGGTGGGCCCGCAGGGCGTCGAGCACCGCCGGGGAGAAGCCCTCCACGTCCTTCCCGTGGGTCTCCCGGAACTCCCGGAGGAAGGCCGTCGCCAGCACGGGGATGTCGTCCCTGCGCTCCCGGAGCGGGGGGAGCGGGATGCTCACGACGTTCAGCCGGAAGAAGAGGTCCTCGCGGAAGCGCCCCTCCTTCACGAGGGCGCGGAGGTCCCGGTGGGTGGCCGCCACGAGGCGCACGTCCACCTTCACCGGCGTGTTGGACCCGACGCGGTAGAGCTGCCGGGCCTCGATCACCCGCAGGAGCTTGGCCTGCAGGTCGAGCGGCATGTCCCCCACCTCGTCGAGGAAGAGCGTCCCGCCGTCGGCGGCCTCGAACTTCCCCCGGTGGGTGCGCATCGCCCCGGTGAAGGACCCCTTCTCGTGGCCGAAGAGCTCGCTCTCCAGCACCCCCTCGGAGAGGGCGGCGCAGTTGATGGCGAGGAAGGGGCCCGAGGCGCGGCGGGAGTTGTGGTGGAGGGCCTGGGCGACCAGCTCCTTCCCCGTCCCCGATTCCCCCAGGATGAGGACCGTCGCGCTGGTGGAGGCGACGTTGCGCAGCACCTCGAAGACCCGCTGCATGGCGGGGGAGGTGCCGACGATGCCCTGGAAGCCGAAGCGCTCCTCGAGGCGGCGGCGCAGCTCGACGTTGGTCCGGCCGAGGGCCTGCTTCTCCACGACCTTGCGGACGACCTCGCGCACCTCCTCGACCCGGAGCGGCTTGCGGAGGTAGGTGGCGGCCCCCGCCTTCATGGCCTCGACCGCCGACTCGATGCCCCCGCGGCCGGAGATGACGATGACCTCGCGGTCCGGCCGGCCTGCCCGGGCCGCCCGGAGGACGTCCATGCCGCTGGCGTCCCCGAGGACGAGGTCGGTCAGGACGAGGTCGGGGTCCTCCTCCGCGATCCGGCGCAGCCCCTCCGCCCCCGTGGTGGCGAAGGAGACCTCGCTCCCCAGGGAGGAGAGCGTCTCGGCCATGGCCTCGGCGTGCCCCTCCTCGTCGTCCACGACGAGGACCTTCACGCGGGGGAGGGAGCGGGGAGCCTCGGGGCTCATGCCCGGGCCTCCGCCCCGGCGGCGGCCGCCGGCGCCCCCTCCGGCGCCCCGGCCCCCTCCCCCACCGGGACGGGGAACCAGAGCGTGAACCGGGTCCCCTTCCCCACCTCGGTGAAGACCTGGATGACCCCGCCGTGCTCCTCGACGATGCGCCTCGCGATGGGGAGGCCGAGGCCGGTCCCGGTCCGCTTCGAGGACCAGTAGGCCTCCCAGATCCGGGGCAGCGCCTCGGGGGGGATCCCCGGCCCGGTGTCCGTCACGTCCACGCGCACCGCGCCTCCCCGGACCGAGGTCTGGACGAGGAGCTCCCCGCGCCCCGCCATGGCCTCCTGGGCGTTGAGGACCAGGTTGAGGAGGGCCTGCTTCACGCGGTCCCGGTCGAGGAGGAGGTGGGGCACGTCGGGGGAGAGGTGGTGGCGCACCTCGACCCGCTTCTGCTGGGCCAGGGGGGTGACGAAGTCGAGGACCTCGGCGACGACGGCGTTGAGGTCGGTGGGCCGGGGCTCGAGGCGGTGGCGGCCGGCGTACTGCAGGAACCCGGCGAGGATGTCCTCCAGGCGCGCCACCTCGCGCTCCAGCACCTTCACGCGCCGGAGCGCCTTCTCCCCGTCCCCGCGGCCGGACTCCAGGTCCTCCCGGAGGAGCCCCAGGGTGATGGTCATGGTGGAGAGGGGGTTCTTGATCTCGTGGGCCAGGCCCCCCGCGAGGGAGCCGAGGAGGGCGAGGCTCTCCTGGGTCGGGGGCCGGCCGGGGTCGGGGGACATGGGGTCCATGGTACAGGGGGGGCCGCGGGGCCCGGATCGAATGGGACGCCGGGGCCGGGGCGTAGGATGGCCCCGTGGCCGCCCTCCTCCTCGCCGTGGACCCCGCCTCCCCGGACCCCGCCGCCGTGGCGCGGGCCGCGGAGGCCCTCCGCGCCGGGCGGCTCGTGGTCCTCCCCACGGAGACCGTCTACGGGCTGGCGGCGAGGGCCGACGACCCCGCCGCCCTGCGCGCCCTGCGGGAGGCCAAGGGCCGGGACGGCGGGAAGCCCTTCTCCCTCCACCTCCCCTCGGTGCGCGCCTTCCGCGAGCGCTTCCCCTCCCTCCCCGAGGCGGCGGCGCGGCTGGCCTCCCGGCGCCTCCCCGGCCCCCTGACGCTGGTGGTGCCCGATCCGGCCGGGGGCGCGACCGGCGTGCGGGTGCCCGACGACGCCGTCTGCCGGGCGGTGCTCGAGGCCGCGGGCTGCCCCGTGGTGGCGACGAGCGTGAACCCCTCGGGCGCCCCCCCGGCGGTCACGGCGGGGGAGGCCGCGGCCTTCGCCTCCGGGTTCGCGGCGGTGATCCTCGACGCCGGGCCGTCGCGGGGGGGGGCAGCCTCCACGGTGGTGGCCTTCGAGGGGGACCGGGTGGCGGTCCTCCGGGAGGGGGCGGTCCCCGCGGAGGAGGTGCTGGAGGAGGCGGCCCGGCTCCTCCTCTTCGTCTGCACGGGGAACCTCTGCCGCTCCCCCCTCGCGGCGGCCCTCGCCGCGCGCACCATGGCCGCGGCGCGGGAGGTGGAGCCGGGAGCGCTCCCGCTCTTCGGCCGGGCCGCGGGGTCCGCGGC
>JAKLKS010000117.1 GCA_023150535.1 Planctomycetota bacterium | reverse complement strand
GAGACCCTCCCCATGCCCCTCGCCCGGCCGGCCCTCCCGCTCCTCCTCCTCGCCGCCGCCGCGGCGGGCGCCGCGGCCGCCGCCGCCGCCCGCGCCCTCCCCGCGGAGGAGCCCGCGCCCGCCGGACCCCCGTCCCCCCCCTCCCTCGTCCTCGTCGTCGGGGACGGCACCGGCTGGCAGCAGTGGGGCCTCCTCCTCGCGGCCCGGCGCGCCGCGGGGGAGACCGCCCCCTCGGCCTTCGAGCGGATGGCGGCGGCGGGCGTGACGGGCGCGATCACGACCTTCGCCGCCGATTCCCTGGTCGCCGATTCCGCCGCCGGGGCCACGGCGCTGGCCTGCGGCGCGCGGTGCGGCAACGGGGGAGTGGGGGTGGACGCGGAGGGGCGGCCGGCCCGCTCGCTCTTCGAGGAGGCCGGGGAGCGCGGCCAGTGGACCGGGGCGGTCACCACCACGGCGCTCCCCGACGCGACCCCCGCCGCCTTCACCGCCCACGCGAAGAGCCGCCGCCTCCTCCCCGCCATCGCCGCGGAGCAGTCGGCCCGGCGGGACCTCCGCGTCCTCCTCGGCGGGGGCACGCAGTTCTTCGTCCCCCGCACCGCGGCCTGCTCCGCCGCCGGCCCCCTCGGGAGGGGGATCGCCGACGGCCCCTCCCGGCGCGGCGACGACCGGGACCTCGTGAAGGAGATGCGGGAGCGGGGCTTCGCCGTCGCCACCGACCGGGCCTCGCTGCTGGCCGGCCCCGCGCCGGAGCGGCTGCTCGGGCTCTTCGCCCCCTGGAACCTCCCCTACGCCGTGGACCGGGACGCGCCGGGGGAGGCGGAGGCCCCGTCGCTCCCGGAGATGACCGCCCGCGCGCTGGAGGTCCTCGCGAAGGGGCCGAAGGGGTTCCTCCTCCTGGTCGAGGCGGGCCGCGTGGACCACGCCTGCCACCACAACGACGCCGGCGCCGCGCTCGCCGAGATGGCGGAACTGGACGCGACCCTCGACCTGCTCCTCCGCTTCCGGGAGGGCAGGCGGGACCTCCTCCTCGTCCTCACCGCCGACCACGAGACCGGCGGGCTCTCGGTCTCCGCGCCGAGGGGGGAGATGCTGACGCCGGGGATGCTCGGGCTGCTCCGGACCCAGCGGGGGAGCCTCGAGGCGGCGGCCGCGGAGGTCGGCGGTGCGGCCCCCCTTCCCGAGGCGGCCCGGGAGGCGGTGCCCTGGCTCCCGGAGAAGCCCGTCCCCCTCACCGACCCGGCGGCGGACGGGCGGGGGCCCTTCCTCGGGAAGCACCGGCGCCCCTACGCCGACGCCGCCTCCGGGGGGGCGGGGGTCGTCTTCTCCACGGACGGCCACACGGCGACCCCGGTCCCGATCCTCGCCCTCGGCCCCGGCGCGGAGCGCCTCGGCGGCGTCCGCGGGAACGACGAGGCGGGTCGGATCCTCCGGGAGATCCTCGCGGGGCGGTGAATCCCGTACCCGACCGGGCGGTGAATCCCGTACCCGACCCGTTTCCGTCAGAATCCCATACCCGTCAGAATCCCATACCCGACCCGTTTCCGTCACGCCCCTGAAGCCCGGCCCCGCCGCCTCCATCCCGCCCCTCCGGGCGCGCCCGGGGGGACCGCATGCCGCGCCCCCCCGCTTCGCCTACAATCCCCCCCGGAGGGACCCGTGCACGAACCCAGCGACTTCCGCTCCGACACCGTCACCCGCCCGACGCCGGCCATGCGCGAGGCCATGGCGCGGGCCGAGGTGGGGGACGACGTCCTCGGCGACGACCCGACGGTGATGCGCCTGGAGGAGTCCTTCGCCCGCCTCGTGGGCAAGGAGGCGGCGGTCTTCGTCCCCTCGGGCTCCATGGGGAACCTCGCGGCCATCGCCGCCCACGCGCGGCCGGGGGAGGCGGTCCTCATGGAGGAGTGGGGCCACTCCTTCAACTTCGAGGCGGGGGGGCCCGGCCGCTTCGCCGGGGTGATGACCCGCACCCTCCCCTCGGACCGGGGGATCCTCGACCCCGCGCTCGTGGCCCGCTGGTGCCAGGCGGGGAGCCTCCACACGCCGCGCACGGCGCTGCTCGTGGTGGAGAACACCCACAACTTCCACGGCGGCCGGGTGACGCCGCTGGCGCGGATGCGGGAGCTCCGCGAGGTGACGGCGGCCCGCGGGGTGCGCCTGCACGTCGACGGGGCGCGGATCTGGAACGCCTGCGCGGCGACGGGGACCTCCCCCGCGGCCTTCGCGGCCTGCGCCGATTCCATCACCGCCTGCCTCAGCAAGGGCCTCTCGGCGCCCGTGGGCTCGGTGCTCGCGGGGACGCGGGAGTTCGTGGCCGAGGCGCGCCGTGTGCGCAAGGCGCTGGGCGGGGGGATGCGGCAGTCGGGCGTCCTCGCGGCGGCGGGGATCGTGGCGCTCGACACCATGCGGGACCGCCTCGCCGAGGACCACGCCCGGGCCCGCCGCCTCGCCGAGGGGCTGGCGGCGATCCCCGGCTGGGTGATCGACCCCGCCCACGTCGAGACGAACATCCTCTTCGCGGGGTGGAGGGGGCCGGGGACGGTCAAGGAGGTCATCGACCGCTTCCGCGAGGCGGGGGTGCTCGCCATGGCGCCCGACCCGGAGCGGATCCGCCTGCTGACCCACGCGGACGTGGACGACGAGGACGTGGAGAGGCTGCTGGCGGCCGCGCGGCGGTCGTCGACGGGCGGCGCCGGGAACCACCCTTCCTAAAGTATCATATCATGATACACATCGCGCCCGCCGACCGCGCCGCCCTGGAGGAGGCCCTGCGCAGCGGGGAGGACCCCGGCCCCCTGCTCGATCGCCTCGAGGGGGCCGCCCCGCCGCCACCGGGCCCCGAGGCCGCGGCGATCCTCGCCGAGGCGGCCGCCCTCGCCGACGCGCTGGCCGGCCTGGAGGAGGCGTTCCACAGGGCGGGCCTGCGGCGGGCCCGCCGCCGCTCCTCTGCCCGGTCGCTCGGGGGGGCCCTCCAACGGAGGGCGGCCCTCCTGGCCAGCGAGGGCCGGATTCCGATGGCCCCCGGGGAGCTGGTGGAGGAGGCGGCGCGCGTTGTCCTCGGGAGGCGGCGGCGCGCCATCGACCGCATGGAGGGGGAGATCCGCCTCGCCCTCGCTCCCGCCCTCGCGGCCCTTCGTGCCGCCTGCCCCCCGGGTCCTCCCGCCACCGCCGCCCTCCACGCCGCCCTCGACGCGCTCGAGGCCGACACCCGCGGGCGCACCCGGTGGGAGGGCGCCTTCGCCTCCATCGAGGATCGCCTGGCCGCCCTCGAGCGGGCCCACCGCCTCCTCCGCGCCCGGGCCCTCCTCGACGCGGCCGCGCCCGGCCGCTCCTGACCCGTCCGCCGCCCCCGGCCCCTCCCCGGGGATCCCGCCCCGCCCGCCCCGCCCCGGCGGTAGAAAGGGGCCGGGAGGGAGCCATGACCGGAGTCTTCCACGCCTACGACGTGCGCGGCATCTGGGGGGACGGGATCGACGCGCGCCTCTCCGAGCGCATCGGCCGCGCCGTGGCCCTCCACCTCCGGCCCGCCACGGCCTGCGTCGGCCACGACATGCGCCCCTCCGCCCTCCCCGCGAAGGACGCCCTCATCCGCGGCCTGAGGGCCCACGGGGTGGCGGTCACCGAGATCGGCCTCGCCTCCACGCCCATGCAGTACTTCGCCACGGGGCACGGGAACTTCGACGCAGGCGTCCAGGTGACCGCCTCCCACAACCCCTCGCAGTACATCGGCTTCAAGATCTCCCGGAAGGACGTCGTCCCCGTCGGGGGGGACTCCGGCCTCAAGGACATCGAGAGGCTCGTCCTCTCCGAGGATCCCCTCGATCCGCCCCCGGGCACCGCACCCGGCGCCCTGACCTCCCGCGACATCCGGAAGGACTACGCCGCCCACGTCGCCCGTTTCCACCGCCCGGGGAAGCGCCGCCTGAAGGTCGTCGCCGACTGCGCCAACGGGATGGGCTCGCTGGAGGTCGACCTCGGCCTCTCCCGCCTCGGCCACGACCTCACGGTCCTCTTCCCGGAACTCGACGGGACCTTCCCCAACCACGAGGCCAACCCGCTCCGCCACGAGAACCTCCGCGACCTCCAGGAGGCGGTCCTCGCCCGGGGGGCGGACTGCGGCGTCGCCTTCGACGGGGACGCCGACCGGGCCTGCTTCGTGGACGAGAAGGGGCAGGTGGTGACGAACGACCTCCTCACCGCCCTCATCGCGGGGGAGGTCCTGCCGGACGAGCCGGCCGGGTCGGCGGTGGTCTACGACCTCCGCTCGAGCCGCGTCGTCCCCGAGACGGTGACCGCCCTCGGCGGCCGGCCCATCCGCGAGCGGGTCGGGCACGCCTTCATGAAGGCGCGCCTGCGGAAGGAGAAGGGGGCCTTCGGCGGGGAGTACAGCGGGCACTTCTACTTCCGGGACAACTGGCACGCCGACTCCGGCGTCATCGCCTCCACGCTGGTGCTCAACCGGCTGTCGCGGGAGGCGGTCCCCTTCTCGGGGATCCTGGCGCCGCTGCGGCGCTACCGGCAGACCGGGGAGATCAACTTCGAGGTCCACGACAAGGACGGGAAGATCCGCGAGATCGCCGACGCCTTCCGGGACGGCGAGGTGGACTTCGTGGACGGGGTCACGGTCAACTACCCGGACTGGTGGTTCAACGTGCGGAAGAGCAACACGGAGCCGCTGCTCCGGCTCAACCTCGAGGGGCTGACGCCGGCGGCCTTCGAGGCGGGGAAGGCGCGGGTGATGCCCTTCCTCGGGACTCCGGTGGACCGGTAGGGGGGGGCGTGGGGGGGACGGGGGCCTGGTTCGGGGAGGAGGACCGGCGGCGGATCCGCCGGGTCCTCGCCCTGGGGTTCCTCTGCCTCTTCGGGCTGCTGCTGCTCCTCGGGAAGGTGAGGGTCCTTTGACCGGGAGGAGGTCGCGATGAGCATCACCCGGGCCGGGCCGTGGGCGCTGCTCCTGCCGCTGCTCCTGGCCGCCGGCTGCGCCTACGCGACGATGCAGGACGCCGTGGGGGGGCGGGGGGAGGGGACCTCGGCGGTCTACCCGGTGACCCCCTCGAAGGCCTCGGCCCTCGCGCGGCGGGTCATCTACCGGGCCTGCCCCTTCGACATCCAGTCGAGCCGGGACGGGTCGCTGCTCACCTGCGAGGCGAGCGCGGGGCCGGACACGACCTTCATCGCGGTCTGGATCGACCCGGGTCCGACGGAGGGGGAGAGCGTGGTGACCATCCGGTCGGTGAAGCGGTCGCCGACGCAGATCATGAACCGGCTTCCGGAGGACCAGTTCCACGCGCAGTTCAGGGCCGCGCTGGAGGGGAAGAGGGAGTAGGGGGGGCGTAAGCCACCCTGTGCTGGGAGTCAATGCTGAGAGTGTGAGGGAGGCAACTGTGCCCAGAAAGCCACAAGGGGGACTGAAGAGACCGCAAATCAAGAAAGTGAATTCCTGGGAGGGGTTCGTAGAGCTGACGGAGTCGCTACCTCCCGCGATCTGGATTTTCCGCGGGCAAGACAAAGCGGAATACGACCTGCAGACAAGTCTGGAGCGGCATGTGCTCGCCTTCTCTCACTTGGGCAAGTCGAATCGGGAAATGGAGCGGTACTTGATCCGGGAGTTCAAGAGGAGGTACCAGCACTACTCCGCCCATGTGCCGGAAGAAGAGATGCTGATCGAGTGGTTGTCGATCATGCGGCATCACGGAGCGCCAACAAGACTCCTTGACTGGACCTACTCGTCCCTGGTCGCGCTGTACTTCTCCATCGAGAATCATGGCAAGCTGGGGGCGGTGCACGCCGTTTGGTGCATCAACAGGTTTTGGTTGAGCGAGATTGCGAATTCGCGACTCCTGCACAAGCCCTACTCTGGGACGAGGTTCGGAGAGTACTTTGACAAGGAGGATCACGACCTGTTCCGGAGGTACATCTTTGATTCGACAGTGCAATGCGTTGTGCCGGTCAGTCCGTTCAGGCTGAACCAGCGGATGACCCTCCAGCGCGGCCTGTTCCTCTGCCAGGTCAGGATGGAAAGTTCCTTTATGGAGAATCTGATGTCCTGTGATGGATCGGACTCCAAGAACAACCTCATGAAGATCGAGGTTGAATTCGAGTCACCGGAGGAACGGGATAAAGCCCTTGACAGGTTGTATCACTCTGGAATCAGTCGGGATGTTCTGTTCCCAGGCCTGGATGGATTTGCTGGGGCGCTCGGTGTGTTCCACCCGGTACTGCACAAGAGACCGGGTTCTGGGAGTCCGAGCACAGGGCAATCGAAGTAAGGTCATCCGCGCGCCATGGACCCGGACCGCATCGAGTTCCGCCAGGGGCTGGTCGCGCTGACCGGCGCCGGCGCCGGGTTCGCCGGCACTCTCCTGCTCCCCGTCCACCCCGCGGCCGCGTGGATCGCGGCGGCGCTCGCGGCCGGGGCCGCCCTGGCCTTCCTCCGGGGCGACGACCCCGTGGACGCCGCCATGGCCGGGAGGGTGCGCCTCTCCTTCTCCTGCGCCTTCGGCCTCGTCCTCCTGCGCCTGCTGGCGGGCCCGGCCGAGTGGGAGGGGTGGATGCCGCCGGCCTCCGCGGCGGCGTTGTTCGTCTTCACCCTCCCCTTCCTTCCCTCCCGCAGGCAGCGGGGCCGGCTGGCGCGGGCCTTCCCGCCGGAGGAACCGCCCGTCGCGCCGCCGCCGGTCGGGAGGGGCTGGTGGTGGGGGTACTGGCTGTCGCTCGGGGCCCTGCTCTCCCTCGGCCTCAGGGTGATCGGTCCCTGGGGCTGGGCCGGCGCCTTCGCCCTCCTCCTCGCGGCCGCCGGCCCCCTGCTTCCCCTCCGGAGGCTGGCGAAGAGATGGGAGGCCCGGGACCGGGAGCGGTCGCCATCGGGAGGGCGCGGCGGATCCCTGTTCCCGGAGGGCCCGGCCTGACCTCCCGGAAGGGGAGCGCGCCGGGGCCGGTCCCCCTTCGGGGAGGTGCTAGCATGGAACCGCCGGACGCCCCGTGAAGGGGCCCGGCGGGGGGACACATGGGCAGCACCGCCGACGCACGCCGGATGATCGCGGGACTCCTCCTCGCCGCCGCGTCGCTGGGGGCGGGGGGATCGGCGGCCGGGGACGGCCGCGCCCTTCCGCCGGAGTCCGCCCCCCGGGCCGTCGCCGGCGCGCGCCGCCCCTCCCGGCTCTACTTCGAGGAGAACCGGGGCCAGGTCGATCCGGCGGTCCGCTTCCTCGCCCGCCCCCGCGGCTTCCAGGCCTACCTCGCCGACGCCGAGGCGGTCTTCGTCCTCCTCCACGACCCCGGGCGGGAGGGCGCGCGCGGGGACGTCGTCCGGATGGCCTTCGAGGGCCGCACCCCCGGACCCGCGCCGCGGGCGTCGGGCCTCCGGCCCTCCCGCTCCCACTACTTCCTCGGGAACGACCCGCGGAAGTGGGTGAAGGGGGTCCGCCACCACGACGGGGTCCTCCAGGAGTCGGTCTGGCCGGGCGTGGACCTCCGGTGGCGCGGGAACGACGCCGGGAACCTGGAGTACGACTTCCTGCTGGCCCCGGGCGCCGACCCCGCCGCCATCCGCCTGCGCTTCACCGGGGCGGGGACCCCCTCCCTGTCCCCGTCGGGGGACCTCCTCCTGCCGACGGCGGGCGGGGTCCTCCGGCACGGCCGGCCCCGCCTCCACCAGGAGGCCCGGGGCCGCCGGCGCCCCGTGGAGGGGCGTTTCCTGCTCGGGGCCGACGGCGCCGTGGGCTTCGCCGTGGGCGCCCGGGACCCCGCGCTCCCCCTGGTCATCGATCCGGAGGTCGTCTTCTCCACCTACCACGGCGGATCCGGTTCGGAGGACCTCGCCGGCATCTCCTCCGGGCCGGAGGGGAACGTGGTCGTCGGGGGGAGGACGGGCTCGCTCGACTTCCCCCTGGTCGCGCCGCTCGACGGCTCCATCACGGGCGTCGCCTACGACCTCTTCGTCTCCTCCTTCGAGAGGGACGGGGCCACCCTCCAGTGGTCGACCTACGTGGGCGGGTCCGGGGTGGAGCACTACGGGGACCTCGCCTGCGGCGCCGACGGGGCCGCCGTCCTCGTGGGAGGGACGGGCAGCGACAACTACCCCACCGTCGGCCCCGTGCAGGGGACCCGGGGGGGGAGCGACGACATCGCGGTCACCAGGATCGCCCCGGGCGGGGACGCGCTCCAGTACTCGACCTACCTCGGCGGGTCCAGCGCGGAGTACGCCCTGGCCGTGGCCGTGGACGGGGACGGTTCCGCCGTGGTCGCCGGCACGGCCGGGTCGGGCTTCCCCCGGGTCGGCGGGTTCCAGTCCTTCGCCGCCAACGGGAACGACGGGTTCGTCTCCCGCTTCTCCCCCGACGGGTCCGCCCTCCTCTGGTCCACCGCCTACGGGGGCACCAACGGGGGGGAGTATGCCCGGAGCGTCTCCTTCGACGGGGAGGGGGACCTCTTCATCGCGGGGCAGACCGATTCGACGAACCTGCCCCTCGTCTCCCCCCGACAGAGCCTCCTCTCCGGCACCTACGACGCCTTCGTGGCCAAGGTCCAGGGGGACGGCGCCGCTCTCCTCTTCTCGACCTACCTCGGAGGATCGGGGGTGGAGGACGCGCGGGGGATCGCCGTGGACGCGGAGGGGCGGCCCTGGGTTGCGGGATTCACGTCTTCGGCGGCCTTCCCCCTGCAGGAGCCCCTGCAGGCCTCCTTCGGCGGGCTCGCGGACGCCTTCGTCGCCCAGTACGCCGCCGACGGCTCCTCCCTCCTCTTCTCCACCTACATCGGCGGATCCGCGGACGAGAACGCCTACGGCATCGCCGCCGGGCGGAACGGGGAGATGCTCGTGGCCGGGTACACCAGTTCCACCGGCTTCCCCGTCCTCGATCCCTTCCAGGAGGTCCACGGCGGCGGGGAGGACGGGTTCCTCCTCTCCCTCGACGCGGAGACCCGGGAGCTCCTCCACTCCACCTTCCTCGGGGGGTCGGACGAGGAGCGGGTGACCTCCATCGGCGTGCGCGGGGACGGGGCGACCCTGCTGGCCGGGCAGACCTTCTCCACGGACTTCCCGCTCGTGGAGCCGCGCGACGCAGGCTGGAGCGGGGGCTGGGACGGCTTCGTCACCGTGTTCGAGGGCACCGGCTTCCCCCCCGTGGACCTGAAGGCGGTGCTCATCGGGCTCACGGAGGTCGAGGTCTCGTGGATCGACGACAACGAGCCCGGGATCCTCGGGGGCTTCGAGATCGAGCGGAGGACGGGCGGCGGCGCCTTCGCCCCGCTGGCGACGGTGGGGGCGGGGGTCCTCCGCATCGAGGACGCCGGCCTCGCGCCCGACACGACCTACGTCTACCGGGTGCGGGGCGTCACCGACTCGGGGACGACGGACTGGTCCGAGGAGGACGACGTGACCACCCCCCCGCCCCCGACCTCCGCCCCCTTCGCGCCCACGGACCTCCTGGCGGAGGCCACGGGGCCCCGGACCGTCGCCCTCTCCTGGACCGACAACAGCGCCGACGAGGACTTCTTCGTCCTCGCCCGCGGGACCGACGGGGCCTTCTACTCCACCATCGCCACGCCGAGGCTCGGGGCCACCGCCGCGGAGGACGGCTCGGTCCTCCCGGGCAGGACCTACTGGTACCTGGTGCGGGCGGTCAACCCCGTGGGCTCCTCCCTGAACGCCCTCTCCGGCCCCGTGACGACCCCCTCGACCCTCGGCTTCCTCCTCGCGAAGGGGAAGGCCAAGGACTCCCCGAAGGCGGCGAAGGACTCCCTCGAGATCGAGGGGGCGCTCTCCCTCGGCGACGGCGCGGAACTCGACGCCCTGGATCCGCGGGCCGACGGGATCGAGGTCTACCTCGGGGGCTTCACCGGCCAGCGGGTGCTGCGCATCCTCCCGGAGGACGGGACCTGGAAGACGAGGAAGGCGAAGTCCACCTGGAAGAGCCCCCGGGGGGAGTCGACGAAGGCGAAGGTCGTCTTCGACGCGGCGACGGGGGTCCTGTCGGTGAAGCTCTCGCGGATGAACTTCGCGGCGGCGCCCGCGAGCCCCCTCGTGCTGACCCTGGGCAGCGGGGAGGAGGGGGTCGTGACGACGAACCCCTGGACCGAGAGGAAGCCGGGCCTGCTCCAGTTCCCCTAGGCGGGGCCGCGGCTCACGCCCGCGCCGCCGCCTCCCGGTCCACCCGGGGCTCCTGCCCCCGGAGCACCGTGTTCCCGCCGAAGCGCAGGCTCTGGTCCACGGGCGCCGCCGCCTCCCAGTGGGCCTCCTTCACCTGCCCCGACTGCCCGTAGGCCGCGAGCGCGTTCCCGTAGGTGACCGCCCGCACCGCCGCCGGGTCGATCCCCTTCTCGAGCATGAGCCGCGCCGTCCTCGCCACCGCCAGCGGGTCCGACACCCCCCAGTCCGCCGAGGAGTCGACGATCACCCGCTCCGGGCCGTACTTCCGGACGATCTCCACCATCCGCGGCGAGTCCATCTTCGTCCGCGGGTAGAGCGTGAACCCCGCCCAGAACCCCCGGTCGAGGACCTCCTTCACCGTCTCCTCGTTGTTGTGGTCGATGATCACCTGGTCCGGCCGGAACCCGTGCTCGAGGGCGATGTCCATGCTCCGGGAGGTGCCCCGCTTCTTGTCCCGGTGGGGCGTGTGCACCATCACCGGCAGCCCCGCCTCCCGGGCGAGGTCGTACTGCGCCCGGAAGATCCGCTCCTCCGCCGCCGTCTGGTCGTCGAAGCCGATCTCGCCCACCGCCGCCACCCCCTCCTTGCAGAGGAAGAGCGGCAGGATCTCCAGCACCTCCCGGGCGAGCCCCTCGTTGTTCGCCTCCTTCGAGTTGATCCCGATGGCGCAGTAGTGCCGGATCCCGAACTGGGAGGCCCGGAACCGCTCCCAGCCCACGAGCGAGGCGAAGTAGTCGGCGAAGGCCCCCACGGTGGTGCGGAGCTGCCCCTGCCAGAAGGCCGGCTCGATGACCGCGACGACGCCGGCGGCCGCCATGGCCTGGTAGTCGTCCGTCGTCCGGGAGGCCATGTGGATGTGCGGGTCGATGTAGCGGGGGGTCCCCGCGGCGGGGGCGCTCACGGGAGGTCCTCCGTCCGGGAGACGCCGTGGCGCTTGAGCACGTAGCCGGCCTCGGGCCAGGGGCAGGACCGGAGAGCCTCCAGCACCGCCGCCTTTGTCGCCCCGTCGCCGCCCTCGAGCGCCCTCTCCATGACCCTGATCCCCGCCTCGTCCGCGTGGGGGCCGACGCAGCGCCAGAGCTCCGGGGAGACCGGCCGCCCCGCGGACCAGCGCTCCTCGGCGTAGTCGCAGAGCATGCGCGCGAGGGAGGGGTTGGCGCGGGCGTCGAGCCCCTGCACCGGCGCGAGGGGGAGTTCCACGAAGAGGTTCTTCACCACCATCTGGTTCCAGGCCGGCTCGGGCAGGTTCTCGGAGGGGAAGGGGTTGTCGTGGGCCACGGCGCGGAAGACGTCGGTCATGTTCGACCGGACCCCCTCGGCGCAGCGATCGACGAGGGCCTCCGGGTGGGGGAGGAGGGGGAGGGCCTGGTAGAGGGCGACGAGCTCGCCGAGATCCCCGTGCTGGAAGAGCATCGCCACCTCGCCGAGCCAGCGCTCCCGGTTGCGGGGGTCCCTCTGGAGGAGGAGGGCGGTGCGGGCGGCCTGCTCCACGGTCCACTTCTCGGGCATCCAGCCGGGTCGGGCCTTGCGGGCCCGGTCGAGGTCGGCGGGGCGGATGCCGAGGGGGGTCTTCGGCGCGTGGCGGCCGACGGCGGAGAAGTTCATGTAGAGGTTCTTCGCCGGGCCGGCGACGGCGTCGGCGCAGGCCTGCTCGAACCAGGGGAGCGAGTCCCGGGGCATCCCCATGCGGACCCAGGAGTGGAGGAGGATCCGGGCGAGGCGGAGGGTCGTCGAGGAGGGGACGAAGGTGTTGTCGGGTTGCATGGGACCAGTATCGCGCGCCCCGGCCGGGACGGGGAGATCCGCTCCCCCGGGGTCACCGTCCACCGGGAACGGGCGGGGGCGGGGGAGGTTCGGCCCCCGACTCCGCCCGTGTATCCTCCCGCGATGGCCCCGCCCCCCCTCCCGATCGTCGCCTTCGCCACCGACTTCGGGGAGGCGGACGCCTACGCCGCCTCCATGAGGGGGGTCGCCCTCTCC
>JAKLKS010000116.1:3081-12139 GCA_023150535.1 Planctomycetota bacterium | reverse complement strand
GAGCCCGCGCCCGCCCCGCCGCCCGCCCCGCCCTCACTCCTCCACCGTGACGAGCCCCTCGCCGGGCCGCTCCAGGATCCGCACCGCCCCCGAGGGGAAGCGCACCTCCACCCGCTCCGGCGGCCCGTCGCCGCCGAGCCCGAAGACGAGGTCCGTGGAGGAGGTGGAGAGGTAGGACGGGCTCGCACCCACCCGCCGGACGCGGGTCCTCCCGGCCGCCGTCACCGCGACCCGCGCCCCGATCCCGCGCGTGTTCCCCCCCCGGCCCCGCGGGCGCACCGTGATCCGCGGCCCCGCCGCCGGGGTCTCGTTCACGAGGAGCAGCGGCGGCTCCCCGTGCACCGTGGCGACGAAGTCCTCGTCCCCGTCCCCGTCGAGGTCCCCGGCGGCGAGCCCCCGGGCCACCCGCGGCCGGGCCGCCTCCTCCCCGGCGGCCCGGACGCACTCGAAGAACCCCCTCCGCGCGCCCCCGTTCCAGAACAGCAGCGGGGGTTCGGGCCGCAGGCGGGAGGGGTCGGCGGCCTCCTCGAAGGTGGAGCCGCAGGCGACCAGGAGGTCCGGGGCCCCGTCCCCCTCGAGGTCGCTGAAGACCGCCCCCCACTTCACCCCGTCGAGCGAGGGGGAGCCGAGGCCGAGCGGCTCGGCGGCGTCGGTGAAGAAGAGCGAGGGCCCCCTCCCCCCGGCGGCCAGCGCGGTCAGGTTGTGGTAGAGGGCGTTCTCCTGGGCGAGCCAGTGGGTCACGAGGATCTCCGGCAGGGCGTCCCCGTCCAGGTCCTCCACGGCGATGCCCATGGCCCCGCGGTAGTCGGCGGTGCAGGACGGGTAGGAGGCGTCCTCGAAGCGGCCGCCGCCGAGGTTGCGGAAGAGCGCGTTGTCGGAGACGTCGTTGGCGACGTAGACCTCCGGGAGACCGTCGTCGTCGAGGTCGGCCGCCGCCACGCCGAGGCTCCTCCCGGCCGGGTTCGCGATCCCCCAGGCCCCCGCCACCTCCTCGAAGGTCCCGTCCCCCCGGTTGCGGAAGCACAGGTTCGGCGCCGGCGGGAAGGTGGAGGGGTTGAGGGCCGCGGGGATGCGCAGCCCGTACTGGCTCGAGGCCGCCGCCCGCAGCCCGTCGTCGTCCCGGTACTCCACGTAGCGGCAGAGGTAGAGGTCGAGGTCCCCGTCGCCGTCGAGGTCGGCCCAGGCGGCCGAGGCGCCGAAGCCCGGGGCGCGCAGGCCCGCGGCGTCGGTCCCGTCCTCGAAGGTCCCGTCCCCGCGGTTGCGCAGGAAGAGGGAGTCCCCGAACCCCGAGACGAAGGCGTCCACGTCCCCGTCCCCGTCCGCGTCCGCCGCCGCCGCGCCCATGCCGACGAGGCGGACCGCCGGCAGCGCCGCCGCGGAGACGTCCGCGAACCGCAGGCCCCCGTCGTTGCGGTACAGGAGGCAGGGGCCGCCCTCCCCCAGCGGCCCGCTCCCGGCGAGCAGGAGGTCGAGGTCCCCGTCGCCGTCGAAGTCCGCGAGCGCGACCCCGGTCCCCATGTCCTCGGGGAGGGCCCGGGTGCGCCTCCCGGCGAAGGGGGCCCGCAGGAGCCCCGCCTCCCGCCCCGCCTCGCGGAGGCGGATCCGGGGGAGGTCGGGGGGGAGCCCGCGGCGCTGGACGTCCGTGAGCCCCTCCACGGAGAGGTCCCCGGCCACCACGGCCCGCCCCCCGGGCGCGGCGCTCCGCAGGGCGAGGAGCAGGGCCGCCGCGGCCACGACCCCGCTGACGGCGGTCCAGCGCAGGAGCAGAGCGGTCCTGCGGATCACGGCTCCCCCACCTCGATGACCGCCGCGGCCTCCGCCATGTCGGTGACGGGGGCGGTGATCCCCTGCCCCGGGTAGAGGTACTCGATGAGGGTCTGGTCCACCTTCCGGTACCGGAGGCGGGCCCTCACCGAGAGCGGCCCCCGCGCCTCCGCGGGCACCCCCACCTCGACCTCCTTCCCCGGCGCGGCGGGGAGGGTGCGGGCGAGGGCCGAGGGGCAGGCGAACCGGAACTCGCCGGCGTCCGTGATCCCGGGGAAGAGGGAGCGCCGGAAGCGGGCGCCGACCATCTCCCAGAGGTTGTGGCGGTCGATGAGGTTGCCCGCCCGGTCCACCCCCTCCGCCTTGAACAGGAAGGCCCCCTCCTGGATGAACCCGCGGTCGTCCACCCTCCCCGAGGCGAAGACCTCCCTCCCCCCGGCGTCGGCGACGACGACCTCGATCCAGGACTGGATGATGTCCAGGGGGCCCGTGGGGAAGTCGTGGCCGACCTTGTTGCTGGTGACCGCGATCTTCAGGACGACCTGCTCCCCGGGGAGGGCCCTCGGCGGGGCCTGGATCTCCAGGGCCACGGCGGGCCCCGTCGCCCACTTGTCGGCGATCTCGGGGATCTCCGTCTCCCCCCGCAGCCACTCCTCCGTGAGGCGGACCTGCTCCTCGCCCCCCTTCATCCCGTGGAGGACGGGGTGCCACTGGTTGGCGCCGATGAAGCGGTGGTTGCGGTGCTTCCCGTCCCCGGGGGAGCGGTTGTAGTCGCCCGCGTCCCCGGCCGCCGGGTCCCCGCCGTCGGTGAGGCGCATGTGGCACTCCCGGCAGGAGACCGTCCTGCGCGGGTCGGAGACCCCGGCCTTCCCCTCCGCGTCGGGCACGAACCAGTGGGACTTCCGCCAGTTGTCGTACTGGTTCTGGAGCTGGACCCAGCCGACCCCGTTCACCTCCCTGTCGATGAACTGCTTGTGGCAGGCGCCGCAGAACTCCGGGGTCTTCAGCAGGTCCCGCGCGTAGGACTTCCGGTGGAGTTCCGGGGAGGCCCGCACCAGGAACCTCCCGAGGAAGGGGGTCTCCCTCCCCGCCCCGCCCCGCTCGAAGAGGTAGGGCACCGGCGGCTCCAGGACGTAGTCGGCGTTGCCCCTCACGTCGGTGGCGGCGATGGAGTGGCAGCCCGCGCAGGAGACCCCCTCGTCCGCCCCCGCCGAGGAGAGGTCCTCGTCGTAGAGGTTCTTGGCGCCGGAGAACAGGGCGATGGGGTCGTGGCAGCCGGCGCAGTAGCGGGTGGACTCCGGCCCGTTGTTGGCGGCCATGCCGTGCTGGATCGCCTGGAAGAACTTCGACCGGGAGGCCCAGCGGTGGGCGCTCGGCGTCCACTCCTCCACGATCTCCGCGTGGCAGCCCGAGGTGCCGCAGGACTCGCTCCCCGACAGGGCGGCGGGGTCGATGGCCCCCCCCGTCGAGGTCCGCGCGAGGCTCGGGCCGAAGGGGGAGTCGCCGTAGGGGCGGCGGTACCCCTCGGGGAAGGGGATGGCGGGATCGGGCGCCGGCACCGCCAGCGCCCCTCCCGCGGCCAGGGCGACGCCGAGGGCCGCCGCCCCCGCGGCCCGCGTCCAGGAGCGCAGCGCCTCCGGCGAGGCGAACCCGCCGCGGGGCTTCACCGCCGCCACGAGGGAGTGGACCGCGGCGAGCGCGAAGGAGGCGAGTCCGGTCCCGAGGTGGAGGGCGTGCCAGGCGGGCGCGACCCGCGTCCCCCACCCCGCCTGGACCGTGACGACGGCGCCCGAGGCCATGGCCGCCAGCAGGAGGACGCCGGAGGCCCAGCCGAGGACGAGGTGGTGGCTGAGGGGCTTCCTCCAGGTGCGGGCGAGGTGGATCCACTGGTAGCGGGCCCAGGGCAGGAGCGCCAGGATCCCGACGGCGGTGTGGGCGAGGAGCTGGACCTGGCCTCCCCGGGAGAGGGGGTCGATCCAGGACCAGAGGCCCGTGGCGCCCAGGTGCAGGACGGCGCCGAGGACGAGGGCGGTGAGGGGGGACCTCCAGGCGGCGTCCCGCTCCGGGGGGGGAAGGGGTGCGGCGTCGCTGTCGGGCATGGGAGGCCTCCGGGACCGACGCTGGGGACGGGATCCCCGTCACGGTCCCACGGTCCCCTGTGACCCGGGTCACCCTCCGGCGCCCCGCCGGCCCGGGGGGTGCGTCCACGCCCCCGGACCCCGGGGACTACACTCCACCCATGAGCGCCATGAACGCCTGCGAGCTGGAGATCGACCTCCAGTGCCTCGGCCTCCGCATCGACCCCTCCTGCACGCTGGAGGAGGACGCCCGCTCCTTCTCGCGCACGCGGGCCGGCCTCGGGAGCGGGCTCGAGCTCACCATCCCCGGGCAGCGCAAGGAGATCTGGGTCAACGTCCCCGTGGTGGAGGAGTTCGCGAAGTCCTCCCCCTGGGTGCTCCGGAAGGCCGCGGGGTCCTACAGGGTCCGCCACGAGCTGACGGACGAGGAGCACCTGGTCCACGTGCCCCGGGAGCCCCGCTGGTACCGCTCGAAGACGGGGGCCGGGACGCTCATGTCCCGGGTCGGGGTCCTCCAGGGGACCTACCTCGGCATCTACATCGAGGAGACCTGCGCCTTCTGGAAGTCCGACCCCGGCCTCCAGTGCCACTTCTGCACGAGCGGGGTGAACGTCGGGAAGGAGGAGGAGGCGCGCAAGACCGTCGACGACGTCGTGGAGACGGCGCTCGCGGCGAAGGCGGAGTCGGGCGTCACCTTCGTCCACTTCAACTCCGGCTTCCAGGGGGAGCGGGACATCGACGGGGTCATCCCCTTCGTGACGGCGCTGAAGGAGCGGGTCGGCGTGCTCGTGGGGGTGCAGATGACCCCCTCGCGGCACCTCGAGAAGTACGACCGGCTGAAGGAGCTCGGGGTGGACCACCTCTCCTTCTGCTACGAGTTCCAGAACCCGGAGTTCTTCGCGGAGTACCTGCCGGGGAAGCAGAAGGTCTTCGGCCAGCAGGCCTTCTTCGACGCCATGGACTACACGGCGAAGCTCTGGGGCCCGGGCAGGGTGTCGGGGGAGATCATCGCGGGCATCGAGCCGCTGGAGGACACCTTCGCGGCCATCGACCGGATCGTCTCCGTGGGGGCGTTCCCGACGGTGTGCATCTTCCGGCCGCTGCCGGGCTCGAAGATGGCCGGCTACCCCCCGCCTCGGCCCGAGGAGATGCGCCAGGTCTTCCGGAAGGTGGCGCTCGCCTGCCGGGACGCCGGACTCCCCGTGGGCATCGCCCCCAACATCGAGGTGTCCCTCGTGGTCCAGCCGGACGACGCGCTGGAACTCCTGCCGGGGGGGCTCAAGACGACGGTCTACCTCGCGAAGCTCAAGGCCATGAAGGCGGCGGCGAAGCCGATGTTCAAGTCCCTCCTCAAGCCGAGGGCGAGGAGCTGAAGCCTTAAGACTGAACCCGTCCCCTTTTGATGATCTTCCGCTGGAGGACGGGGCCCGGCTCGTTCCTACGGCCTCGCGCGCCGGAGGGCGAGGAGCCAGCGCTGCTCGCGGAGGAGATCCTCCTCCGCCTCGTAGCCGGCGTCCGAGACCCGTCCCCCCTCGAGGAGGAGTTCCAGCCCGCGGCTCAGCCCGGCCGAGGGGACCGCGGCGGCGAGGGCCGCGGCGAGGGCCTTGATGTTCCCGAGCACCGTGGGGGCCCGCACCTTCCCGAGGCCGGCGAAGTCGCAGTACTCCTCCCCGTCCAGGCGGAGCCGGTCCTGCGGCCCCTCGAGGAGGAGATCGAGGACGTTGCGGAACTCCGTGGTCGTCGACTTCTCGCGCACGGGCGCGCGGGCGCCCTCCTCGGGGAGCCCCCAGGGGACCCCCTGCCTCCGGACGGTGACCTCCTCCCACCAGGATCCGAAGGAGAGGACCGCGATCCGCTCCCAGGGGACGACGTCCCGCCCCCCTCCGGGGAACCCCACCTCGAGCCCCTCCGGCACCGGCCTCACCCGGGAGAGGACCCGGGCCGGGGGCGGGGCCGCGACCTCGACGTCCGGGAGCACGAGGCAGGCCGCGCCCGCCTTACCGAGGGCGGCGGCGAGGCGGTCGGCCTCCGCGCGCGGCAGTCCCTCCCGGAGGATCCCCCGCGACTTCCGGAGGATCAGGGCGGCGTCCACGGGGAGGAGGCCGAGGGCGCCCGCCAGCGCCTCCGCGAACCACTTCCGCCGCAGGTCGGCGGCGGAGGCGGCGAGGAGGGAGAAGCCGGGGGAGCCGGAGGCCATCCGCGGATTGTAGGCCCGGGGAGAGGCGCGGGGAACCCGCCGGGTCCGTCCGCTCGACGCGTCCCTAGGACTCCGCACGCCGCAGCGCCCACCACCAGCGCTGCTCGCGGAGGAAGTCCTCCTCGGATTCGTAGCCCAGCGCGGAGAGCCTCCCGCCGGCGAGGAGCAGTTCCGTCCCCCCGCCCCGGGCCGCGCCCGGGAGGGCGGCGGCCAGGGCCGCCGCCAGCGCCTTGAGGTTGGCGAGCGAGGTCGGCGCCATGGCCGCCCCGAGCCCGGAGTAGTCGCAACGGTTGCCGTCCACCCGGAGGCGATCCTCCGGCCCCTCGAGGAGGAGGTCGAGGAGCAGGTGGAACTCCGTCCTCACGACCGCCTTCGGCTCGCTCCCCTTCCGCCGCCCGAAGTTCACGGGGAGCCCGGTCATGGCCATGAACCCCGCCTTCGCCGCCATCTCCCCCGCCGTGGGTCCCGCCCCGCCGCCCTTCGCCGCGGTGCGGATGGTCTCCTGCCAGGGCCCCACGGAGAGGAGGACGATGCGCTCCCAGGGGATCACCTCCCGCCCGCCGGCCCGGAGGAGCACGTCGAGCCCGGCCGGGGTCGGCTCGACCCGGAGGAGGGCGCGCGCCGGGGGGAGCGCGGCGACCACGGCGTCGGCGATCACCCGGGTCGCGACCCCCGCCGACCCGAGGACGGCCGCGATGCGCTCCGCCTCCTCGCGGCCGAGGCCCTCGCGGAGGATCCCGCGGGACCGCCGGAGGATCATGCCCGCGTCGATGGCCGTGATCCCGAGAGCGCGGCCGAGCGCCTTCGGGAGCCCCTCGCGGCGGAGGTCGGCGGCGGACGCCGCGAGGAGGGAGAAGCCGGGGTCGGGAGCGGGCATCCACGGAGTGTAGGCCCCTGCGGCGTCCCGGGCCCCCGGGAAGTCGCAGGGACCCGACGTCGCCGGCGGACGACCGGGCCCGTCCCGTCCTCCCGACCACCCGCTGCAGAGGGTGCGCCCCTCGCTGCCCGCTGGAGGGAGTTGACCGGCTTACTCCTCCGACGCCGCGCCGCGGAGCGCCGCCAGCCAGCGCTGCTCCCGGAGGAACTCCCGCTCGTCCCCGTACCCGGTCTCGGGGGGATGCTCCCCCGCCAGGAATCGCTCCAGCCCCGCGCTCCTCCCCGCGGCGGGGACCGCGGCGGCGAGGGCCGCGGCGAGGGCCCGGAGGTTCCCCAGCGTGGTGGGGGCGCGGTTCTCCCCGAGGCCGGCGAGACCGCAGGACCCGTCCCCCTCGATGCGCAGGCGCTCCCCGGGGTCGATCAGCAGGAGGTCGAGGACGTTGCGGAACTCCGTGCGCCGGACGCTCCTCCGGGCGGGCTTCCGCGAGGCGCCCGCGCCCAGGGCGAGGGCGAGGGGAAGGCCCACCACCCCCGCCCGCGCCAGCACCTCCACGCCCGAGGGCCCCTCGGCCCTCCGGTACTTCCGGACGGTGACCGTCTCCTGCCAGGAGCCGAGGGCGATCACCGCGATCCGGTCCCACCCGATTCGCACTCCATCGCCCCCGGGGAACCGGACGTCGAGTCCCTCCGGGACGAGGGCCACGCGCGACGCCTGCTCGAGGGCGGCCGGGGCCGCCACCTCCCCGTCGGGGAGCACGAGGAACGCCGCGGAGGCCTCCCGCAGGATCCCCGCGACCCGCTCCGCCTCCCCCCGCGGAAGCCCCTCGCCGAGGATGCCGCCGGAGCGGCGCAGCGCCTCGGCCGCCTCCTCGGTCTCCATTCCGAGGGCGCGGCCCAGCGCGTCCGCGAGCCCCTCGCGGCGCAGATCGGCGGCGGAGGCGGCGAGGAGGGAGAAGCCGGCGCCGGGAGCGGGGTCGGGCATCCGGGGAGTGTAATCCCCGTCGTCCCCGGGGTCCCGGGCCGCAGGGGCGGTTCCCATCCATTTTTTTCGACCATACTCGAATGATGATTCGACCATGACCGATGGACGGGACGCCCGCGACCTCGGCTCCTGCCGGCGCATCCTCCGGTCCCGCCTCGCCGAGCCCGCCCCCGGCCGCATCCAGGTGCTCGCGGGCCCCCGGCAGGTGGGCAAGACCACCCTCCTCCTCTCCCTCGCGAAGGAGGCAGGCCCCGCCGGCCTCACCCCGCCCTCCCCCTTCGGACCGCCTCGTCGAAATCGACGAGGAGGCCCGGTTCCTCCATGGCCCCCGCGAAGGAGGTGACCGCCCTCCGCGCTTCCCCGACGCCGAGGCCCGGAGTGGAGGCGACAAGGGACGCGATGTCCGCGAGATCCCGCGGCCGTCCGGCCACCGCCTTCATCACGAGGAGGTCCTCCGGCCTGGGAAGGGGGACCGTCACCGAGCCGAACCTCCGGCGGACCCGCCGCTTCACCGCGGCCCTCTCGAAGGGAAGCAGGCCGAGGCTGCCGTCGAGGGGGATCCCCGTGGGCCCGTGCACGAGGAGGAGGACGCGGCTCCTGGCCGCGAATTCGAGGGGGTTCCCTATCCGGGGTCCGATTCCGAATCCCGCGCCCGCCTCCAGGAAAGTCCCCCACCGGGCCTCCTCCAGGAGGACGAGGAAGATCCCGGGCACCCGCGCGGACCGGAACCACCGGAGGAGGTCGCGTACCGCCTCCTCCATCGCGGCGGGCCCCCGGTTCTCCTCAGCCACGCGCGACCCGCCGCAACCGGGCCCACCGGCGGCGGACGCGGGCCACGCCCTTCTCCCGGCCCGGGTCCCCCCCGCAGAGCCTCGCGGCGTCGAAGAGCATGGAGAGTTCGCGGAGCCGGTCCGCCGGCCTGCACGCCGGCGGGTCCGGGGCCCCCTCACCGACGGCCATGAACCGCCAGCGGGCACGGTACCCCTCCGCCTCCTCCCGGGTCCACCGCTCCATGGCACCTCCTGCAGGTGGATTCTAGGACCGCGCGGGCCCCCGGGGGGCAGGAGAAAAGAACGGGCGGCGAGGGCACCCCGGAGGGCCGCGAAGCCCCCGTCCATGGTCGCCCCGGCTGCGGCTCCAGGGGCGTCGCGGCGGTCGGAA
>JAKLKS010000116.1:0-3071 GCA_023150535.1 Planctomycetota bacterium | reverse complement strand
CCCGCCCCGCTGGACTGGGTCCGCGCTCCCCCCCGAACGGATCGCCCGCCACCGCCGCATGACCCCCGCCGAGCGGTGGAAGGAGACCGAGGCCCTCATGGCCCTCGCCTGGGAGGCCCTGCTCGCCCTGCCATGGCGCGAGCGGCAGCGCCGGCTCGAGGCCGCGGGGGCCGTCAGCCCTGCGAAGGCGCGACCCCGGAGGAGCCGCCGGCGGCGGCGACGGCTCACGCCCCCCCCGCCTACTCCCGCGCGAACTCCCCCGCCACGTTCACGGGCACGTGGCACTGCACGCAGCGGACCCGCTCCGGGTGGGGGCAGCGGATCTCCTCCCGCGCCGCCGGGCCGTCGTGGCAGGAGAGGCAGTTCTCCCGCATCTTCACGGGATGCGGGAGCACCGGCGGAGAGACGATCGTCCCCCGCGCCCCCTTCCTGAGGTCCTGCCGGAGCCCCACGAAGGTGGATTCCCGGAAGAGCGCCTCCGTCGTCCGCCAGGCGTGGCACTGCGTGCAGCGGCTCATGGCGCTCATCCCGTCGGTGTCGGCGTGGGGCATGGGCGGCGCGAAGCCGTAGTCCGGCACCGACATCCCCCGCTCCGTGTGGCACTGCGCGCACTGCACCCGGAAGTCCGGGTGGGGGATCACCGGCGGCGCCCCGTCATAGGCGCGGCGGACCGCCCGGGCGGAGGCCGCCGACTTCACCGCCCCCTCCCTCCCGGGCACGGGGACGGACGGCCCCCCCGCGGCCGGGGAGCCCCCCTCCCCGCCGCAGGAGGCGGCGAGCAGGAGGAGCGGCAGGAGCGGGAGCAGCCGGGGGGGGGCCATCAGATCCTCTCCACCCGCACCGCGCACTTCTTGAAGTCCGGCTCCTTGGAGATGTTGCACATGCTGTCCAGGGTCACCCGGTTGACGAGGATCGACTCGTCGAAGAAGGGGACGAAGACCGACCCCTTCACCGGCTTCCCCCGCCCGTCCACCATGGCCGGCAGCTCGACCTGCCCCCGGCGGCTCACCACACGCACCCGGTCGCCGGTCTTGACGCCGAGCGCGGCCGCGTCGGCCCGGTTCAGCTCCACGTAGGCCCCCGGCACCGCCTGGTGGAGCTGCTTCACCCGCCGCGTCATGGATCCCGTGTGCCAGTGCTCCAGCACCCGCCCCGTGCAGAGCCAGAACGGGTAGTCCGCGTCCGGCTCCTCGGGGGGCGGGTGCCAGGGCCGGATCCAGAAGGCCGCCCTCTCCCCGTAGCCCTTCGCCTGGTAGAAGTGCACCCCCTTCGCCTTCTTCACGTAGGGGTCGTGGCCGGCGGCGTAGCGCCAGCGCGTCTCCTTCCCGTCCACCACGGGCCAGCGGAGCCCCCCGTGGGTCGCCCGGAGCTGGTCGTAGGAGGCGACGTCCTTGCCCTTCCCGATGCCGAACTTCCGGTACTCCTCGAACATCGGGCGGTGCCAGTCGTCCTCCGGCCAGGGGAAGAGGTGCCCGAGGCCCATCCGCTTGGCCACCTGGATGATCTGCCAGGCGTCCTCCCTCGCCTCGCCGGGCGGATCCAGGAGGCGGTCCCACTGCTGGGTCCGCCGCTCCGTGTTGCCGAAGGCCCCCTCGCGCTCCACCCAGGCGGCCGAGGGGAGGACCAGGTCGGCGCGATCCGTCGTGGGCGTCGGGTAGATGTCGCTCACGACGAGGAACTGGTCCGCGCCGTGGCGCTTCCCGGCGATGCGGTGGAGGTTGGGGATGGTCACCCACGGGTTCGTGGTCTGCACCCACAGGCACTTCACCTCGCCCCGCGCCCAGGCGCGGAAGAGGTCCATGGTGTGCCGCCCCGGCGCGGGGTTGATGGTGCCCTCCGGGAGACCCCAGATCTCCTCGGCCCTCTTCCGGTGGTCGGGGTTGTTCACGACCATGTCCGCCGGGAGCCGGTTGGAGAGCGTCCCCACCTCCCGGACCGTCCCGCAGGCCGAGGGCTGGCCCGTCACCGAGAGCGGGTTGCTCCCGGGGCGGCCGATCTTCCCCGTGATGAGGTGCAGGTCGGTGATGAGGTTGTTCATCCATGTGCCGCGGTAGTGCTGGTTCACCCCCATGCACCAGGTGGACACCGTGCCCCGGTTCACGTCCCCGTAGAGGGAGGCCAGGATCTCGATCTGCCCGGCGGGCACCCCCGAGATCCGGGAGACCGCCTCCGGGTCGTAGGCCTTCACGAACTCCCGCAGCTCCTCCAGGGAGGAGTCCCGCGGCTCGTCGGCGAAGACGTACCTCTCCGCCTGCTCCCCGAAGCAGCCGTAGCCGATCTTCGCGAGGTCCTCGATCCCCCGCTTGAAGACCAGGTTCTCCCTGATGAAGGCGTGGTCGACCTGGTCCCGCTGCAGCAGGAGGTGGAGGATCCCGTTGGCGAGCGCGAGGTCGGAGCCGGGGCGGAAGACCACGACCATGTCGGCGTAGTCGGAGGTGGGCGAGGGGCGCGTCGTCAGGTCCACGATCCGCACCCCGGGGTTCCTCCGGCGGTGCTCCAGCATCCGGCTGAAGAGCACCGGGTGCATCTCCGCGGCGTTGTGGCCCCAGAGGACGAAGTCGTGGGTCAGCTCGAAGTCGTCGTAGCAGCCCATGGGCTCGTCGGACTGGAACTGGGTGATGAAGCCGGAGACGGCGCTGGCCATGCAGAGCCGCGCGTTGGGCTCCAGCTCGTTGGAGCGCATCCCCCCCTTCACCCACTTCAGGGCCGCGTACCCGTCGAAGATCGTCCACTGGCCGGAGCCGTACATCGAGACCGCCGTGGGCCCGTGCTCCTTCAGGGCGGCACCGTACTTCTCCGCGACGAGGGCCAGCGCGGCGTCCCAGGAGATCCGCTCCATGGTCCCGTCGGGCCGGCGCCGCATCGGGTGGAGGAGGCGGTCCTTCCCGTAGAGCATGCCCGGGAGGTGGTACCCCTTGACGCAGAGGAGCCCCCGGTTCACGGGCGAGGCCTCGTCCCCCCGCACCGCCAGGGCCTTCCCGTCCTTCACGCCGACCTCGACGCCGCAGCCGGTCCCGCAGTAGCGGCAGGCCGCCTTCCCCCACTTCAGGTCCGAGGGGGAGAGCCCCTCG
>JAKLKS010000115.1 GCA_023150535.1 Planctomycetota bacterium | reverse complement strand
GGGGCCGGCGCCGGGGCGGAGGCGGGGGGCGGCGGCGCGGCGCCCGGGGCGCGCGCGGGCGGCGGGGAATCCCCGGGCGGCAGCGGCCCCTGCGCCAGCCAGCGGTCGAGCATGGCGTCGAGATCCTCGAAGCGCACCGGCTTCGTCAGGTAGTCGTCCATGCCCGGCTCCAGGCAGCGCTCCCGGTCCCCCTCCATGGCGCAGGCGGTCATCGCCACGATGGGCGTCCGCGTCCCCCGCCCCTCCTCCCAGGCGCGGATCGCGCGCGTCGCCTCGAAGCCGTCCATCCCCGGCATCACCCAGTCCATGAACACGAGGTCGTAGGGGGTCCGCTTCACCGCCTCCACCGCCTCGGCGCCGTCGGAGGCCGTCTCCACGAGGTACCCCTTGCGCTCGAGCTGGCGCACCGCGATGCGCCGGTTCACCTCGTTGTCGTCCACCACGAGGATGCGGGCCACCCGGAAGGAGCCCGTGGCCGAGACGGCCGGCATCCGCGGCGAGGGCGCGCGGCCGAAGGGCCCCCCCCCGTCCCCCGCCTCCTCCCCGAAGACCGCGCCGAGGCACGCGGCGAGGTCGGAGCGGCGGATCGGCTTCGGCAGGAAGGCGGCCACTCCCTCCCACTTCTGCGCCTCGGCGCGCGCCCGGTGGCCGAAGGAGGTGGCGAGGATCACCTTCACGCGGGAGAGGCCCGGGTCGGCGCGCAGCGCGTCCACGAGGCCGCGGGAGGAGCCGTCCCCCGGCAGGTGCATGTCCAGGAGGACCGCGTCCCAGGGCCGGTAGTCGGCGGCGGCGAGGCGGAGCGCGACCAGGGCCTCGTCGGCGCTCCCGGCCTCCCCGCACTGCACCGACCAGGCGGAGAGGAGGGACGCCGCGGCGGCGCGGGTGGCCGGGTGGTCGTCCACCAGCAGGACGCGGCGGCCGCGCACCTCCTCGGGGGGCGGGGGGGGCGGGCGGAAGCCGCCCGGGGGGGCGGGGAAGGAGGCCGTGAACCAGAAGGAGGAGCCGGCGCCGGGCCGCCCCTCGGCCCCCAGGACCCCGTGCATCATCCTCACGAGCTGGCGGCAGATGGCCAGGCCGAGGCCGGTCCCCCCGAAGCGCGCGGCGATGGTGGCGTCGGCCTGCTGGAAGGGCTCGAAGATCCGGCGGCGGGCCTCCTCGGAGATGCCGATGCCCGAGTCCCTCACCTCGAAGCGCAGGAGCTCCGGTCCCGGGCCGGGGGGGTCCACGCGGGAGACCGAGAGGACCACCTCCCCCTTCTCCGTGAACTTGACCGCGTTCCCGACGAGGTTCGCCAGCACCTGCCGCAGGCGGTCCCCGTCGCCGACCACCGACGCGGGGAGCCCCTCCTCCACCGTGCAGGCGAACTCGAGGCCCTTCGCGTGGGCCCGGGCGGCGAAGAGGGCCGCGGACTTCTCCACCGCCTCGCGGAGGTCGAAGGGGGCCTCGTCCAGCTCCAGGCGGCCGGCCTCGATCTTGGAGAGGTCGAGCACGTTGTCCACGACCGAGAGGGTGGCGTCGGCGGAGTGGACGAGGATGTCCACGTACTCCCTCTGCTCGGGGGAGAGCGGCGTGGACTGGAGCAGGCTCGCGGTGCCCACGACCCCGTGCAGCGGGGTGCGGATCTCGTGGCTCATCACCGCCAGGAACTCCGACTTGTGGCGGGAGCGGTCGCGGGCGCGCTCCGCCTCCTCGAGGAGGAGGGCCTCGCGCCGGCGCTGCTCGGTCACGTCCTCGAGCACCCCGGCCCAGCCCCGGGGGGCGCCGCCGGGCCCGGGGATCGGGACGCCCCGGGCGCGCACGGTGGCCGAGGGGGGGTCGCCGAGGGGGAGTTCCAGGGAGAAGGGCTCCCCGGAGCGGAGGGCGTCGCGCCAGGCAGCGGCGGCGGCCTCCCTCCGGTCGGCGGGGGCGCGGCGCGTCAGGGCGGCGGCGAGGTCCTCGCCGGGGGAGGCGCCGGCCAGTTCGCGGAAGCGGGCGTTGCCCCAGGTCCAGGAGCCCCCCGGCCCGGCCTCGAAGAGGGCGAGGGGGACGACCTCGAGCAGCGCGCGGAGGCGCTCCTCGCCCGCGGCGGGAATCCCGGCGTTCTCGGCCACCTCGCGCTCCGTCCCCCCCGGGCGTCCGGCGCGGGTCCTGCCCGGGCGCCGGTCCCGACCGAGTATAGGGGGACGGACTTCGGTTCTTCGGTTTTCGGGAAGGGAAGGGGACGGGCTTCGGTTCCCCGGTTTTCCGGGACCCCGGAGCACCCCGCGGGCCGCCACGGGCGCCGCGGGGTCCCGGAAAACCGAAAAACCGAAGTCCGTGCCCCTGCTCTACGATGCGCGCCATGAGGACCCTGGACGAGGCCATCGATCTCCTGGCGGCGCGGGGGGACGCGCCCGCCTTCCGGCGGCGGACGGAGTTCCGCTCCCTCCCCCTCTCCGGGGGCGAGGCGGCGCGCCGGGCCCTGCGCACGGCGGCGGTGCTGCGGGGGATGGGGGTCGGCCGGGGCGACCGGGTCCTCCTGCGGGGCCCCAACGGGCCGGACTGGGGGCTCTCGCTCCTCGCCGTCCTCCGCCTCGGGGCGGTGGCGGTGCCCCTCGACGCCCGGGCGAGCGCCGACTTCACGGCCCGCGTGGCGGAGAGGACCCGGGCCCGGGCGGCGGTCCTCTCCCGGGAGGGTGCCCCGGGCCCGGCCGGGCTCCCCGCGCTCCTCCTCGAGGACCTCGACGCCCGCATCGCCGCGGAGCGGGGGGGGGACCCGCCGCCGCCGGGTGTATCACATGATGATACAGCGGAGATCCTCTTCACCTCCGGCACCACGGGCGCGCCCAAGGGGGTCGTCCTCACCCACGGGAACGTGGCGCGGAACGCGGAGGACCTCTCCCGCCTCCTCCGCATCGACGGGTCGGACGTCTTCCTGTCGCTCCTCCCCCTCTCCCACATGTTCGAGCAGACGGTGGGGTTCTTCCTGCCCCTCTCCCGGGGCGCCGTCGTCGTCTACCTGGACACGCTCAAGCCCTCGGCCGTCGTGCGGGCGCTGCGGAGGGAGCGGGTGACGCTGGCGGTCATGGTGCCCCGCATCCTCCGGGGCCTCCAGCAGGGGATCGAGCGGGAGACGGCGACGGGGGCGGCGCGGGCCTGGTTCCGCGCCGCCTCCGCGCTGGCGGGCCCGGCCCCGACGGCGGTCCGGCGCCTCCTCTTCGCCCCGCTCCACCGGAGCCTCGGCGGGAGGATCCGGTACCTCTTCTCCGGAGGCGCCCCGCTGGAGGCGGGGACGGAGGCGTTCTGGGAGCGGGCCGGCTTCCCCGTCCTCCAGGGCTGGGGGCTCACGGAGACGAGCCCGGTGCTCGCCTGCGGGAGCCCCGCGGGCCGGCGGGCCGGGTCCGTGGGGAGGTTCCTCGATTCCGTCGAGCACCGGTTCGCGCCCTCCGGGGAGATCCTGGTGCGGGGGCCCTCGGTCTTCGGCGGCTACCTCGACGACCCCGCCCGCACGGCGGAGGCCTTCGAGGACGGCTGGTTCCGGACCGGGGACCTCGGCGTGCTGCGGGACGGCTTCCTCTTCCTCCGGGGCCGCAGCAAGGACCTCATCAAGACCCCCGGCGGGCTCAACGTCTTCCCCGAGGACGTGGAGGCGGCGCTCCGGGCGGTCGAGGGGGTGCGGGACGCCTGCGTCTTCGGGCTCCGGGGGGAGCGCGGCGAGGAGGTGGCGGCGGCGCTCCTCCCCTTCCCGGGGGCCGCCCTCGACCCGCGGGCCGCCGTCGCCGCGGCCAACGCGCGCCTCGAGGAGGGGCGGGGGGTGGCGCGGGCCTTCCTCTGGAAGGGGGAGGACTTCCCGCGGACCTCCACGCTCAAGGTGCGGAAGTTCCTCGTGCAGGAGGCGGTGGCGAAGGGGGAGGCTGCGGAGGGGGCGGCGGCCGCGGGGGACGGGGAGGACCCGGTCCTGGCGCTCCTCGGGAAGCTGGCGCGGCGGCCGGCGGCGGAGATCGGGGACGGCCACCGGCTCGGGCCCGACCTCGGCCTCGACTCCCTCGACCTCGTGGACCTCGTCTCCTCCCTGGAGGAGAGGCTGCGCATGGACCTCGACGAGGGGGACGTGGCGCCGGAGACGACGGTCGGCGGGCTCCGCGCGCTCCTGGCGGCGCGGCGACCGGTGTCCGACGGCGGGCTCCCCTCCTGGCCGCGGTCGGCGGCGGCGGCGCTCTTCCGGGTCCCCTTCCGCCACCTCCTGCTCCTCCCCCTCTTCCGGGCCTTCGTGCGGCTGGAGGTCCGGGGGGCGGAGCACCTCGAGGGGCTCGAGGAGCCCGTGGTCTTCGCGCCCAACCACCTGAGCCACCTCGACGCCCCGGCGATGCTGGAGGCCCTGCCTCCGCGCCTTCGGCGGCGGACCGGGTTCGCCGCCTGGGCGGAGTGGTTCGAGCCGCCGGGGGCCTCCCTGCCGAAGCGGTTGGGTCTCCGGCTCCTGCGGCTCGTCATGACGGCCGGGCTCCCCATGGTGCCGGTCACGCAGTCCCGGGCCTACCGGCGGTCGCTGCGCAACGTGGGCGAGACGCTCGACGCCGGATGGAACCTCGTCTTCTTCCCCGAGGGGGAGCGGTCGCGGACGGGGGAGCGCCTCCCCTTCCGGCAGGGCATCGGGATCATCGCGGGGGAGATGCGGGCGCGGATCGTGCCGGTGCGGCTCGGCGGGTTCCACCGGATCCTGCCGCGGGACGGGCTCCTCCCCCGGCGGGGGGCGGGGTCGGTGGAGTTCCTGCCTCCCATGGAGTTCCCCGCGGGAGGGGACCCCGCCCTCCTCGCCCGCCGCATCGAGCGCGCCATCGACGGCCTTTAAAAACGTCCCCGTCCCCTTTTTATCGTTTTCCCGGGTAGCATCCGGCGCCGTGCACCTGACCCAGCACCTGTTCGCCTCCTGGCTCCTGCCCTGGACGGCGCTCGCCGAACGGCGGGACCGGGTGATCGTGGCCGTCGCGGGGGTGGCGCCGGACGTGGACGCACCGATCCTCCTCCTGTGGGGCGGGAAGCGGGCCTTCGTCGAGTACCACCACGACTGGACCCACCACGTCGCGGGGGCGGCGCTGGTGGCGGCGGCGGGGTTCGCCCTGGGGAAGAGCCGTGCGCGGACGGCCGGGCTGGCGGCGGCGGCCTGGCTCCTTCACCTGCTCCTCGACCTGACCGGCGCCGGGGAGCGGTACGAGGACGGGACCTTCGCCTACCCGCTGCCCCTGCTCTGGCCTTTCTCGACGCGGGAGTTCGACCCCTTCCCCTTCGCCTGGCCGCTCGCCTCCTGGCAGAACGCCGCGGTGATGGCCGCCCTCCTCGTCCTCGTCGGCCGCATGGGGGTGGTCCACGGGAGGACCGTCCTCGAGGTGATCTCCCCGCGGGCCGACGCCGCCGTCGTCGCCGTCCTCCGCGCCCGGTGGGGAGGCCGCGGGGACTGAACCCGTCCCGTCCTCGTGGTTCTTCCCGACCGGCGGAAGCGGGGAGGGGGAATCGATAAAAAAGGGACGGGTTCAGCTTTAAAGGCCTCTCACACCTCGGGGCAGGCGACGAGGCGGCCGCCGCCGACGTCGCGGAGTTCCGGGACCTTCTCCGCGCAGGAGGGCTTCGCGAGAGGGCACCGGGTGCGGAAGCCGCAGCCCGAGGGCTTGCGCAGGGGGGTCGGGATGTCCCCCTGGAGGCGGATGCGGTCGCTGCGGCGGCGGTGGGGATCGGGCTGGGGCACCGCCGAGAGGAGCGCCTTCGCGTAGGGGTGCACCGGGTCCCCGTAGACCTGCGCCGCGGTGCCGATCTCGCAAAGGCTCCCGAGGTACATGACCGCGATGCGATCGGAGATGTGGTGCACCACGGAGAGGTCGTGGGCCACGAAGAGGTAGGTGAGCCCGAACTCCTCCTGGAGCTCCTGCATGAGGTTGATGACCTGGGAGCGCACGGAGACGTCGAGCGCGCTCACCGGCTCGTCGGCGACGACGAGCTTCGGACGGGTCGCCAGCGCCCGGGCGATGCCGATGCGCTGCCGCTGCCCTCCGGAGAACTCGTGGGGGTAGCGGCTCGCGTACTGCGGCTGGAGCCCCACCCGGTCGAGGAGCGCCAGCACCCGCTCCCGGATCTCCGCCTTCGTGAGCCGCGCGTGGATCCGCAGCGGCCCGCCCACGATCTGCTCCACGGTCATGCGCGGGTTGAGGGAGGAGTAGGGGTCCTGGAAGACCATGGAGATCTCGGCCCGCACCGGGTGCATGGCGGCCCGGTCGAGGCCGTTCACGTCCACCACGCCGCCCTCCGAGGCGAAGCGGATCGCCCCGGACAGCCGCACGCCGGGCACCGTGGGCCGGAGCAGGTTGATGATGGCCCGCCCCACGGTCGTCTTCCCCGAGCCCGATTCCCCCACGAGGCCGAGGGTCTCCCCGGGCCGCACCGCGAAGGAGACCCCGTCCACCGCCTTCACCCAGCCGACGACGTGGCGCAGGATCCCCCCGTGGACGGGGAAGTGGACGTGGAGGCCCTCGACCTCGAGCAGGGGGCCCGTGCCGGTCGCGTTCCCGCTCACGCCGGGGTCCCCGGGACGAGGTGGCAGCGGACGCGGTGGCCGGGGGCGACCTCCCGCAGCGGCGGCTCCTCGGTCCAGCAGCGCGGCTCCACGACGGGGCAGCGGGTGCAGAACTTGCAGCCCTCGGGGAGGTCGAAGATGGAGGGCACGTTCCCGCGGATGGTGGCCAGCCGCTTCCCCTTGTCCTGCACGTGGGGGATGCTGTCCATGAGCCCCTTCGTGTAGGGGTGGAGCGGCCTCTCGAAGAGCTCGACGACCTCCGCCTCCTCCTGGACCTTGCCGCCGTACATGACGAGGACGCGGGAGCAGGTCTCGGCGATGACGGCGAGGTCGTGGGTGATGAGGACGACGGCCGCGCCGTCCCGCCGCCGGTGGAGGTCGAGCATCAGCTCCATGACCTGGGCCTGGATGGTGACGTCGAGCGCGGTGGTCGGCTCGTCGGCGATGAGGATGGCGGGGTCGCAGATCATCGCCATGGCGATCATCACGCGCTGGCGCATGCCGCCGGAGAACTGGTGCGGGTAGTCCCCCATGCGGGCCCGCGCGTCGGGGATGCCGACGCCGTCGAGCGCCTGCACCGCCCGCTCCCAGGCCTCGTCCCTCGACAGGTCGTAGTGGAAGAGGAGGGGCTCCATGACCTGCATCCCGATGGTGAACACCGGGTTGAGCGAGGTCATGGGCTCCTGGAAGATCATGCCGATCTCGCGGCCGCGGACCTTCCGGACCTCGTCCCAGGGGAGCTTCAGGAGGTCCCGCCCCTTGAACCAGACCTCCCCGGCGACGATCCTCCCCGGGGGGTCGGGGATGAGGCGGATGAAGGAGAGGGCGGTGACCGACTTCCCGCTGCCGGATTCCCCGACGATGCCGAGGACCTCGCCCGCGCGGACCTCCAGCGAGACGCCGCTCACGGCCTTCGCGGTCATGCCGGAGACCTGGAACCAGGTCTGGAGGTCGACCACGCGGAGGAGGGGTTCGCTCACCGGAGCCTCGAGAAGACCTTGGGGTCGAAGGCCTCGCGCACGGCCTCGCCGATGAAGACCACGAGCATGAGGGTGCAGAAGAGCGCGCCGAGGGGGAAGGTCACCAGGTGCCACTCCATGATGTTCTGCTTCCCCTGGTTGACGAGCTCGCCCCAGGAGGGGGTCGGGGGCTGGAGCCCGAAGCCGAGGAAGTCGAGGCCCACCAGCGCGCCGATGCCCCCCACGACGGCGAAGGGGGCGAAGGAGATCACCGGGGTCAGGGCGTTGGGGAGGATGTGGTTGAACATGATGGAGAGCCGCGAATCCCCCTGGGCGATGGCGGCGGCGACGTAGTCCTTGGACTTCTCCCGGTAGAACTCCCCGCGCATGTAGAAGGAGAGGCCCACCCACCCGAAGATGCCGAGGAGGAAGGCCAGGTCCACGAGGCGCGGGCGGACGACGGCGCTGATGATGATGACGGTGTAGAGGAAGGGGATGGCGGCCCAGATCTCCACGAGCCGCTGGCCGAGGAAGTCGACCTTCCCCCCGAAGAAGCCGAGCAGCGCGCCGACGGAGACCCCGATGGAGTAGGAGATGAGGACGACGAGGAGCGAGAAGGTGATGGAGATGCGGAAGCCGTAGGCGAGCCGCGCGAAGACGTCCCGGGCCCGGTCGTCGGTGCCGAGCCAGTGGCCCGCCCGCGGGGGATGCGGCGGCGGCCCCTCCAGGGCCGGGTCCTCCAGCAGCGACTCGTAGGGGCCGTAGGGGTAGGGGGGCATGAGGACCCAGTCCCCCTTCCCCTCCTTCTCGTACTGGACCTTCAGCGCCCGGTACTGGGCCTCGCCGATGAGCCGCTGGCCGAGGTCCTTCGCCCGGTGGAGCTTCCCCGTCGTCCACTCCGCCAGGGCGGGGAAGTAGTACTCGCCGTCGTGCTTCACGACGAGCGCCCGGTTGTTGATGAGGAGGGGGTTGAGGAGGCTCACGAGGTAGAGGGCGAGGAGGATGAGGAAGGACCACCAGCCCCGCTTGAGGGTCTTGAACTTCCTCCACCGCCGCCGCAGGACGGAAACCGATTCCTCCCGGCTCGGCGGGAGCGTGACGCCGGGGGGGGGCTCGTTCGGGTGGGAGGAGGTCTCGCCGGGCATGGGCTAGGTGAAGCGGATCCGCGGGTCGACGAGGACGTAGAGGACGTCGCTCATGACGTTCCCGAAGAGGACGAGGGCCGTGTTGATGACGAGGACCCCCATCACCACGGCGTAGTCCCTCTCCACGACCGACGTGTAGCCGAGGTACCCGAGGCCGTCGATGTTGAAGGTGTACTCGATGAGGTAGGAGCCGGCCATGATGAGGCCCAGCGCGTGGCCGAGCCCGGTGCAGACGGGGATGAGGGAGTTCCGGAGCGCGTGGACGAAGATGACCCGCTTCTCCGGCAGCCCCTTGGCGAAGGCGGAGCGCACGTAGTCCTGGCCGAGGTTCTCCATGAGCGAGTTCTTCATGAGGACGGTCAGCGTCGCGAAGGAGCCGATGGCGTAGCAGAGGATGGGGGCGATGGTGTGGTGGAGCTGGTCGAGGACCTTCGCCCCGGCGGACAGCTCCGCCCAGTTCTTCGAGCGGAACCCGCCGAGGGGGATCCAGTCGAGGAAGGTCCCGCCGCCGAAGTAGACCAGGAGCAGCGTCCCCAGGGCCCACCCGGGGATGGAGTACCCGATGAACACGGTGAAGGAGGAGACGATGTCGAAGGGGCTCCCGTGCTTGATGGCCTTCATCACCCCGAGCGGCACGCAGACGAGGTAGGCGAGGGTGAACCCGATGAGCCCGAAGTAGATGCTCACGGGGAACTTCGAGATCACGAGCCGGATGACGGGGATGCTGTACTTGTAGGACTCGCCGAGGTCCCCCGTCACGACGTCCCCGAGCCAGGAGAGGTAGGCGAGCGGGAGGGGCTTGTCGAAGCCGAACCGCTTCTCCAGCTCCGCCATGACCTTGGGGGGGATCCGCGCCCCCTGGCCCGTGGTGGCGTCGGCGGCGGCGCCGGCCCCCCCCTCGCCGGCCTGGCCCCCCATCTCGATCTGGAGGATCATCTGCTCGATGGGGCCGCCGGGGACGAACCGGGTGACGGTGAAGACGAGGAAGGTGATCCCGATGAAGGTCGGGATCATGAGGAGGAACCGCCGGGCGAAGTAGGCGCCCACGGGCTACTTCGCGGCCCCCTTCTCCCTGCGGCGCTCCCTCTCGTTCCAGGCCCGCCAGAAGAAGTTCTTCTCCTCCTCCCGGGGGAGCGACTTCGAGGAGTCCTGCATCGCCTCCTTCAGGGCCTTCTCCTTCGCGGGGTCGACCCAGAAGGAGTACCAGAGGTTGTCGAGGTCGGCGATCTTCGAGCAGCCCCAGGGGGGCATCCCGTACTTGTTCCAGATCACGAAGCGCTGGGCGGGGTTGAACCAGCCGAGGACGTAGGGGATGTCGGCGTACACCAGGGCGTCGATCTCCCGGATGACGGCGATGCGCCGCTTCGGGTCGTAGGCGCGGTCGTACTCCACGAGGAGCTGGTCCACGCGGGCGTTCTTGAACCCGGTGATGTTGTTGTTGCTGAGGGAGTCGGCGAGCTCCCCCTTCCAGGAGGTCTCCGGGTTGGGGATGGAGAGGCCGCCCCAGGACATGCTCGCCAGCTCGTACTCCTTCTGGGTCACCTGCTTCCAGAGGGAGGCGGGGGTGAGGAGCTGCAGCTCGATCCGGATCCCCGCCTTCTTGCAGTCCTCCTGGAACTTGGTGAGGTTGCGCTCCGAGAGCGGGGAGGAGTAGACGATCTGGAACTTGAGCTCGCGGCCGTCCTTCACCCGGTAGAGCTCGGCGTTGGTCCCCGTCCAGCCGGCCTCCTCGAGGAGCTCCACGGCCCTCATCTCGTCGTACTCGAGGACGGCGTTCTCGGGGTTGGCGTAGACGCCGCTCTCGTAGGAGCTCAGGGGCTCGTACTCGTTGTAGTAGAACTTCTGGATCATGAGGCGGCGGTTGTAGAGGTGCTGGAGGGCGAGGCGGATGCGCCGGTCGTCGAGCGGCGCCTTCTTCGTGTTGATGGCGATGCCGTTGGTCCCGACGGGGGCGTCGTTGTAGATCTTCTTCGGGAGGAGCAGGCCCCTCTTCACGGGGTCGAGCTTCGGGACCTCCTCCACCCACCACTGCGCCTTCCCGATGGGGAAGTAGTCGATCTCCCCCTTCTTGGCCTTCTCGAAGGCGAGGTTGATGTCCTTGACGACCTCGAACTCGAAGCGGTCGATGTTGGCGCCGCCGGCGTTGGCGGGGTTCCTCTCGCCCCACCAGTCCTTCCGCCGGGTGATGGCGATGCTCTGGCCCATCTTCACGTCCTCCGGCCGCACCATGTAGGGGCCGGAGACGGCGTGGTAGGCGTTCTGGAACTTCTCGAGGTACTGGTCGCCGGGGATCCCGACCTCGTGCGCGGGGAGGAGGGGCATGCCGCCGAAGTAGAGGAAGTTGCGCCAGTTGTCCTCCTTGCACTTCACCTCGACGATGTACTTCGACTTCGCCACGGGGCGCTCGAACTTCCCGTAGACGAGCGGGCCCGAGGGGAAGCGGCACTTCTCGTCCATCCGGAGGTCCCAGGTGGCCAGGACGTCGGCCGAGGTCAGCTCCTTCCCGTCGCTCCACCTCGCCTCGGGGTTGATGCGGAAGGTGTAGGTCTGGCGGTCCTCGGAGATCCGCCAGTGGGTGGCGACGCTCGGGACGAACCGCTGGGTGAGGGGGTGGAAGCCGACCAGGCCCTCGAGGCAGAGGTCCACGACGGTGTAGTTGAAGGAGGAGTTGTAGTTCTCGCCCCAGAGGCGGAGGGTGGCCGGCCAGTCCAGCAGGACCTGGCGCATGGTCCCGCCCTTCGGCGCGTCCTTCCAGGCGGTGGTCGGGGAGTCGAGGCAGGTCTCCCAGCCCTCGCCCGTGAAGCCGGGGCCGCCGTCGGCGGCGGAGACCTTCGGGTCCCCGGCGTTGCGGTCCCACTCGTAGCGGACGACGGGGAGGTCGAGGACGTCCCTGTACTTCGCGAGGAGGGCCTCCATCTCGGCGTCCCCCACCACGCCCGCGGCGGCCCCGGTCTTCTCGGCCGGCTTCGCGGGCGCCGCGTCCTTCGAGGCCGCGCTCCCGCCCCCGCCTCCCGCCCCGGCGGGCCCGGCTCCGCCCTCCTCCTTGCCGCAGGCCGCGAGCAGGCCGAGCGCCAGGAACGCCGCGCCGGCCAGGATCCGGGTCTTCGCGATCACGGGAGACCTCCTTCCGGGCCGGTCCGCCGCACGGCGCGGCCGGCCCCGTTGCCGGGTGCGCCCCGCCCCCGGGAGGCGGCGCCCGCGCGGGCGCCGGGAGCGTGCGAAGCGGGCGGATTGTAGCGAGTCCGGCCGGCGCCCCGGCCCTAGGGACGGGGGGGAGTCACGGAGATCGGGTGCGACCTCCCCGATCCGGCACCTCCGGCCGATTCCCGCGGCGATCGGGGGAGCGCTCCTTAGACTGGCCCCCGACGCCCCGCGTCCGCCGCTCCCGTTCCGCCGACAGAGGAGGCACCATGACCCCGAAGGCCCCCCTTGCCCCCGCCCTGGCCGCCCTGGCGCTCCTCCTCGCGGCCTGCAGCGACCCGCCCCCGGTCGGGGCAGGCGCCCCCGCCGCTCCCCCGGCCCCCCCCTCCAACCCCGGCC
>JAKLKS010000114.1:6420-12168 GCA_023150535.1 Planctomycetota bacterium | reverse complement strand
GCCGACGGAGGCCAGCAGCCGGACGGGGGTGGCGCGGGGGCTCAACGGCCCTCCCCCGCGGGCGGGGCGGTCGGCGCCGGCGCGGCGGGCCCCACCGCCTCCTCCAGCGCGCGCAGCGCCCCCTCGAGGTCGGGGCCGGGCCGCAGGACCGCCTCGTCCCGGAGCGCGCGGACCCGGCCCGCCTTCACCGCCGGGAGGTGCGGGAACCGCTCCTCCCACCAGCGGCGCACCTCGGCGTCGGTGCCGCCGCGGCCCGTGGAGCCGAGCGCCGCGTCGAGGACGACGTCGGGGGCGCGGCCGAGGATCGCCTCGGCGGAGAGGGTGGGCCAGGGGTCGGGGAAGTCCGCGGCGGCGTTCCCGCAGCCGAGCGCCTCGAGCAGGGAGTGGACGTAGGAGCCGCCGCCGGCCACGAAGAAGGGCTCCTGCTGGACGACGAGGAGGACGCGGGTCGTCGGGCGGCCGGCGTTGCGGGCGCGGGCGGCGGCGAGGGCCTTCTCCATGGAGGCGCGGAGGTCCCGCGCGCGCTCCTCCCGGCCGACGGCGCGGCCGAGGAGGCCGACCGCGTCCAGGAGCTGGGCCAGGGTGTCGGTGGGGACGGCGAGGACGCGGACGCGCCCGCGCATCGGGCCGAGGGCGCTCTCCACGCCCTCGGCGTTGAGGACGACGAGGTCGGGGCGGAGCGCGGCGAGGGTCTCGAGGTTCACCGACCGGGCGTCGCCGAGCACGGTGCGGGTGCGGGCCTCGGGGGGGCGGTCGCAGAAGCGGGTGACGCCGACGACGGAGGGGCCGGCGCCGAGCGCGAAGAGGAGCTCCGTGTGGGAGGGGGCGAGGCTGACGACGCGGGTCGCGGGGCCGGCGGCGGGCGGGGGCGCCGGCGGGGAATCGTCCTTCCCGCCGCAGGCTCCCGCGAGGGCGCCGGCGGCGAGGAGGGCGAGGGCGGGGACCGCCCGTCCAACGAAGCGCCCCCGTCGGGGCGGTCCGGGGATCGGGCCGTCCCGCCGGGGGCGGGAATCCTGCATGGCCTTCACTCTCTCGTTCCGCGGAGATGGTGTCGTGAGGAGCCGCAGGTCGGTCTTCTGGCTTCCGGGTCGTCCTCCGGCCGCCCCCTTCCCGCCCCCCCTCGTCGGTGGGCAGTGGGTGAACGGCGGCCGTCGTCTCCGGTCACAGCGGCGGGTCCGCGGGGGATTCGCACCCCCTTCCCGTCGCCTGCGGTGTGCCGGGCGCGAGCCCGGCGGGAGGAGTCAAAGAGCGGGGGGCATCATGGCGGGGAATTGACGGGAGGTCAAGGGGATTGCGGGGCGCGGGGGGAGCGGGCCAGAATGTATCACATTATGATACTGTTGCCGGCCCCGGGGGGCGGCGGTCACCGCCTCCTGCGTTCGGGGAGTTCCGGCAGGGCCTGCATCCACTCGCTCTCGAAACCGGCGAGGTCGAGGATCTCCTCCTCGCCGAAGGCGAGCATCCCGGAGAGGTGCTCGCGCCTCCCCTCCCGGGGCGGGAGGTCGATGTCCAGCCCGTACCGCTCCCCGGGGAGGATCCCCTCGGACCCGAGGCTCCCGCCGGGGCCCGTGATCCGGATGCCCGCGTCCAGGGTGACCCCCTCCCGCCAGGTGGTGATCATGACCCTGGCCCCCTCCGGCAGGAACGCCCCGTCGCGGCGGAGCCGGTAGGAGGCCCGGACCGGCGGAAGGGGCTTCAACGCGACCTCGATGTCGCCGGGGTCCTGGCCGGCCTCCCAGCGGCGGACGAAGGGCTCGTGGCCGGGCGCGTTCACCACCACGGCGGAGGAGCCCTCGCCGGGAGGGCCGGGAAGGGTGAGGACCGCCTCGCCGCTGGCGTCCGTCCTTTCGGGGGCGGACATGGTGACGATCATGCGGCCGGTTCCCTTCTCCACGATCGCACCGGTGGCCCCCGGCGAGGCCGTCAACTCCTCCTGGCGTGTGGCGTACTCCTCGGCCGTCACGGAGACGGTCCGCGACCCGTGGAGGACGAGGCCCTTCGGGAGGCCGTCCCCGCCGCCCAGGACCCGCACACGGATCCTGGTCCCCTTCTTCAGGTGGAAGTCCAGGTTCCCTGGACTCCCTTCGACGGACGCCGCGGAGATCTCCCTTCTCTCCGCGATGTGCCCCGTCGCCCGCGCCTGGAGGAGGATCCCCTCGGCCCAGGCCGGGACCCGGAGCGAGAACTCCCCGCCCTCCGTCGCGACCGCGGTCTGCAACTCCCGCGGACCGACGAGGTCCCCCCACCGCGGCAGCGCCCCCGGGGCGGGCCCCTCGCCGGCGAGGAGGAAGGAGGCGGGCGGCCGCGCCGTCACCTCCGCGCCGCGGGGGGCGAGGGCGGGATCCTCCAGCCGGACCGTGCCCCGGAGGGTCGTCATCCGGGCGAACCAGGCGGTCGTCCCGCCCTCCACCGCCCGGTGGACCTGCATTTCGGGGAGGATCGCCTGCTCCTCCGAACGTGCCGAGATCCGCCAGGTGCGCCCCTCGGGGAGGCGGAGGTCCCCGTCCCCGTCCGTCACCACCTCGACCTCGCGGGCCTCACCCGGCGGCGCACTCTCCATGGAACGCGCCAGGACCAGCACCCCCGGGCAGGGCTTCCCGGTCTCCGCGTCGCGGAGGTGGACGAGGACGGGGCCCTCCGCCGGAGGAGGGTCCGGGGGCTCGGCCGGCGGCGGCGCCGGAGGCGGAGGGGCCGGGGCGGGAGGGGCCGCGGCGGGCGCCGGAACGGGAGCCGGGGGCGCGGGGGGGAGGGCCGCCCCCTCGGCGGGAGGGGCGGGGTCGGGGGGCCGGCGCTCCGGGGCCACGGCGTCCCCGCGGGGCGAGCCCCCCCGAGGAGCAGGGCCATGAGGAGCATGCCGAGGAGGAGCCCCGCGACCGCCCAGGCGATCTCCCTCCGCCGCGCTCCCATGCTCCACCTCCGGGGGCATTCTAGCGGCGGGGGGCCGCCGGCGCCACCCCCCCCCGTGAAGAAGGGGAGCCTGCCTCCGTACCCCTCACCCCCCCCGCCTGCGGTAGGATCTCCCGCCGTCGCGCGGCCCGGGGCCCCCATGGAAGACGAGCAACACGTCCGGCTCAGCATCCAGCCCCAGCCCGACGCCACCACCTGCGGCCCGACCTCGCTCCACGCCGTCTACCGGTTCTTCGGGGACGCCGTCCCCCTCGAGCAGGTCGTCCGCGAGGTCCCGAACCTCCCCACCGGCGGCACCCTCGGCGTCCACCTCGCCTGCCACGCGCTCGCCCGGGGCTACCGCGCCTCCATCTACACCTACAACCTCCACATGTTCGACCCCACCTGGTTCCGGCCCGGGGTGGACCTCCCGAGGAAGCTGCGCGCCCAGGCGAAGGCCCGCGGGAAGGCGGACCCGGCCCTGGTGTCGGCGACCGCGGCCTACCTCCGCTACCTCTCCCTCGGGGGGAAGATCTGGTTCCGCGAGATGGGCCGCCGCCTCCTCAAGCGCTACCTCCGCCGCCGCATCCCCGTCCTCACCGGCCTCTCCGCCACCTACCTCTACCGCTGCGCCCGCGAGAGGAACGACCGCTACGACGACCTCCGCGGATCCCCCCAGGGCCACTTCGTCGTGCTGCGCGGGTACGACCCCGCGCGGCGCCTCGTGAGCGTCGCCGACCCGCTCCGGGACAACCCCACCGACGAGGGCCACTACTACGAGGTCGGCATCGACCGGCTCATGGGTGCGATCCTGCTCGGCATCGTCACCTACGACGCCAACCTCCTCGTGATCCGTCCGGGGCGGGACCCCGGGACCTCCGGGGAGGAGTAGGAGAGCCCATGTCGGTCCTCGTCGTCATCGAGCACCCGCGCAACTGGGACCTCAAGATCCCCGGGGTCGAGGTCGTGTCGGCCCGGGAGTACCTGACCGACCCCCGGTACAGCGATTCCCGCAGGGCCCGCGTCTACAACTTCTGCCGCAGGTACGGGTACCAGAGCGTGGGGTACTACGTCTCGCTCCTGGCGGAGGCCCGGGGCCACAAGCCCATGCCCTCGGTCTCCACGGTGCAGGACCTCCGCATGGCGCCGCTCGTCCGCATCGTGTCCGAGGACCTCGACGACCTCCTCCAGCGGTCGCTGCAGGGCCTCAAGGGCCCCCGCTTCTCCCTCAGCGTCTACTTCGGGCGGAACCTCGCCCGGCGCTACGACCGCCTGAGCAAGGCGCTCTTCAACTACTTCCCGGTCCCCTTCCTCCGGTTCGAGTTCGAGAGGACCGACCGCTGGCGCATGGAGAGCGTCCAGCCCGTGGCCTCGAGCGAGATCCCCCCCACCCACCGCCCCTTCGTGAACGAGCAGGCCCGCCGGTACTTCGAGAAGCCGCGGGAGGGGGCGCCCCGGGGGCGCGAGTACCGCTACGAGATGGCCATCCTGGTGAACCCGGAGGAGACCCACCGCCCCTCCAACGACGGCGCGCTCAAGCGCATGGCGAGGGCCGCGCGCGCCATGGGGATCAACGCGGCCCTCATCGACAAGGACGACTACGGGCGCCTCGGCGAGTACGACGCGCTCTTCATCCGCGAGACGACCCGCGTGGACCACTACACGTACCGGTTCGCGCGCAAGGCCGAGGCCGAGGGGCTCGTCGTCATCGACGACCCCGTGTCCATCGTGCGGTGCAGCAACAAGGTCTACCTGGCCGAGGTCTTCGCCCGCAACCGCATCCCCCACCCCCAGACCCTCATCCTGCACCCCGACAACGCCGGGGACGCCGCCTGGATGCTCGGCTTCCCCGTGGTGCTCAAGCGCCCCGACTCCTCCTTCAGCCGGGGCGTGGTGAAGGCCCGGGACAGGGCGGACCTGGACCGGCTGCTGGCGGAGATGTTCGAGGAGTCCGACCTCGTCATCGCCCAGGAGTACATCGAGAGCGGGTTCGACTGGCGCATCGGGGTGCTGGAGGGCCGGGCGCTCTTCGCCTGCAAGTACTTCATGGCGCCGGGCCACTGGCAGATCGAGACGACCCGGTCCGACGGGCGCGTCTACGGGAAGGTGGAGACGCTGCCCCTGGAGGAGGTGCCCACGGGCCTCGTGCGCCTCGCGGAGCGGTGCGCCCACCTCGTGGGCAACGGCCTCTACGGCCTCGACATCAAGGAGACCGGGGGGCGGTTCCTCGTCATGGAGATCAACGACAACCCCAACATCGACCACGGGTTCGAGGACAAGGCGCTCGGCGACGAGCTCTACCGCATCCTCATGCGGACGTTCCTGGACCGCCTGGAGAACCGCGGCGTGCGGGGGTTCGGGCCGTGACCGGGGGCCCGCTCCGCCTGTTCGCCGGGTACGGGATCGAGATCGAGTACGCCATCGTGGACGCGGGGACGCTCTCCGTCGCGGGGCTGGCCGACCGGGTGCTGGCGGCGGAGGGCGGGGTCGCCGACGCCGACGTGGAGCGGGGGGCGATCGCCTGGTCGAACGAGCTCGCCCTCCACGTGCTCGAGTGGAAGACCAACGGCCCGGCGGCCTCCTTCGCCGGGCTCGCGGCGGCCTTCCGTGAGAACGTGGCCCGGGTGGAGGAGATCCTGGCGCCGCTGGGGGCGCGGCTCATGCCCGGGGCCATGCACCCCTGGATGGACCCGGACCGGGAGACCCGCCTCTGGCCCCACGCCTGGAACGAGACCTACCTCGCCTTCGACCGCATCTTCGGCTGCCGCGGGCACGGCTGGTCGAACCTCCAGTCCACCCACCTCAACCTCCCCTTCGCCGACGACGGGGAGTTCGGGCGGCTCCACGACGCGATCCGCGTGC
>JAKLKS010000114.1:0-6410 GCA_023150535.1 Planctomycetota bacterium | reverse complement strand
CCTCCCGGTGATCCCGGCGCTGTCCGCCTCCTCGCCGGCGGCGGAGGGGGCGCTCACGGGGTTCATGGACACGCGCCTGGAGCACTACCGCCGCAACTCCGCGCGGGTCCCCTCGGTGACGGGGCTCGTGGTGCCGGAGCGGGTGGGGAGCCGGGCGGAGTACGAGGAGCGCATCCTCGGGCGGATCTACGCCGACATGGCCCCGCTCGACCCGGAGGGCGTCCTCCGCCACGAGTTCGCCAACGCACGCGGCTGCATCGCCCGCTTCGACCGCATGGCCGTCGAGGTCCGGATCATCGACTGCCAGGAGAACCCCGCGGCCGACCTCGCGGTGGCGGCGGCGGTGGCGGGGGCGGTGCGGGCCCTCGTCGAGGAGCGCCTCTCGCCGCGGGAGCGGCAGGGGCGGTGGGACGAGCGGGACCTCCTGCCGATCCTGCTCCGGTGCGCGAGGGAGGGGAGCGCGGTCCTCCTCGACGGGGAGGAGTACCTCAGGACCCTGGGCTGGGAGGGGCGGGTCCCCTGCCGCGGGAGGGACCTCTGGGGGATGCTCCTCGAGCGGGGGATGCCCCTCGTCCCGGGGTCCGGGGAGGTGCGGCCGGCGCTCGACGCGTACCTCGCGGAGGGCACGCTCGCGGAGCGGCTCGTGAAGGCCCTCGGTCCGGCGCCGGACCGGGCGGCCTTCCGCCGCGTGTACGGGGACCTGTGTGATCGCGTGCGCGGGTGACCGATACGGAGCCAGGCTCCCTTTCTTCACCCCCCCCCGGGGGGGTGAAGAAAGGGAGCCTGGCTCCGTACCGGTCACCCGCCCCGCATCAATACGCCCGCGCGAAGACGGCGCGCCTCTCCGCCGGCTTCCCGCAGACGACGCAGGGTCCCGCGTCGTCCGGCTCCCCGAGCGGCAGGCACCGGATCGTCGCCTTCGTCTCCTCCTTCACCTTCGCCTCGCAGGCCGCGTCCCCGCACCAACGCATGCGGAAGAAGCCGCCCCGGGCCTCGAGGTCGGCCCTGAAGGCGGCGTAGTCGTCGGCCGCCGAGGTCTTCGCGGCCATGAAGGCCCGCGCCCGCGCGAGCATGTCGGACTGGATGGTCCCCAGGAGCGCCGCCACCGCGGCCCCGAGCCCCGCCACCGGGGCGGGGCTCTTCCCCTTCGCGTCCCGGCGGACGAGGACGCAGGTGCCGGCCTTCGCGTCCCGCGGCCCGAACTCGATCCGGACCGGGACCCCCCGCCGCTCCCACTCGTAGTGCTTGGCCCCCGGCCGCAGGTGCTCCCGGTCGTCCACCCGCGCCCGGACCCCGGCCGCGCGGAGGTCGGCGAGCATCGCCGCCGCCCCCTCCCGCACCAGGGCCTTCTCCTCGTCGGTCTTCCCCGGGATCGGGAGGATGACCGCCTGCACCGCCGCGAGCTTCGGCGGCAGCACGATGCCGGCGTCGTCCCCGTGCACCATGATCACCGCCCCGATGAGCCGCGTGGAGACCCCCCAGGAGGTGGACCAGGCGTGCTGCAGCGCCCCGTCCCGCCCCTGGAACTGGATCCCGTAGGCCTTCGCGAAGGTCTGCCCGAGGTCGTGGCTCGTGCCCGCCTGGAGCGCCCAGCCGTTCTGCATCATGGCCTCGATGCAGAAGGTCTCCCGCGCGCCGGCGAACCGCTCGGAGGCGGTCTTCACGCCGCGGATCACCGGCACCGCGAGCACCTTCTCCGCGAGGTCGGCGTAGACCTCGAGCATCGCCAGCACCTCGGCCCGCGCCTCGGCCTCGGTCTCGTGGGCGGTGTGCCCCTCCTGCCAGAGGAACTCCGCCGTGCGCAGGAACAGCCGCGTGCGCATCTCCCAGCGGACGATGTTGGCCCACTGGTTGATCATCACCGGGAGGTCCCGCCAGGAGGAGACCCACTTCCCGTACATGGTGCAGATCATGGCCTCGCTCGTCGGCCGGATGTAGAGCGGCTCCTCGAGCTCCTTCCCCCCCCCGTGGGTGACGGCGGCGCACTCCGGCGCGAAGCCCGCGACGTGCTCCGCCTCCCGGTCGAAGAAGGACTTCGGGATGAGGAGGGGGAAGTAGGCGTTCTCGTGCCCCGTGGCCTTGATCCGGTCGTCCAGCTCCCGCTGGAGGAGCTCCCAGATGCCGTAGCCGTTCGGCCGGATCACCATGCAGCCCTTCACGGGCGCGTGGTCGGCCAGCGCGCCGGCGGCGATGACGTCCCCGTACCAGGCGGAGAAGTCCTTCTCCCGCGGGGTGATCGGGTTTTCCTGGGCCATGGAGTCTCCTACCGGACGACGAGGTTGACGAGGCGCTTCGGGACGAAGACGACCTTCACGACCTGCCTCCCCTCGAGGTGGGGCGCCACCGCGGGGAGGGCGCGGGCGAGGGCGACGACCTCCGCCTCCCCGGCCGAGGCCGGCGCGGGGAAGCGCCCCCGCACCTTCCCCGAGACCTGGACGGCGTACTCGACCTCGTCCACCGCCAGCGCCGCGGGGTCCACGTCGGGCCAGGGGCCGCGGAAGACGCTCCCCTCCCCCCCGAGGACCTCGTGCATCTCCTCCCCGGCGTGGGGCGCCATGGGGGAGAGGACCGCGACGAAGACCCGCAGGGCGTCGGCGAAGGCGGCCCGGCCCGCGTCCGCGGCGAGGGCGGGGGCCTCCACCGACTCGAGCTCGTTCAGGGCCTTCATCAGGTCCGACACCACGGTGTTGAAGGCGAGGTCGGACTCGACGCAGCGGGACATGTTCGCCAGCGCCTCGTGGCAGAGGCGCCGCCCCTCGCGGACGCGGGCGTCGGCCCCGCCCGCCGGCACCGGGGTCCCCGGTGCGACGGCGCGGACCTCCGCCGCGCGGGCCCGGACGAGGTCCATGGCCCTCCGCAGGAAGCGGAGCGCCCCCCGGACCCCCTCCTCCTTCCAGACGATGGGGTCGCCGCTCGGGGCGAAGAAGCACATCGCCACGCGGGAGGCGTCCACGCCGTAGCGCTCCAGCATCTCCTTCGGCTCGACGAGGTTCCCGAGCGACTTCGACATCTTCTTCCCCGCGGCGTCCAGCACGTACCCGTGGTTGAAGAGCCGGGTCGCCGGCTCCGCGAAGTCGAGCAGCCCCTCGTCCTGGAGCACCATGGTCAGGAAGCGGAAGTACAGCAGGTGGCCCGTGGCGTGCTCGCGGCCCCCGATGTAGAGGTCGACGGGCAGCCACTCCCGGACCCGCTCCGGATCGAAGATCGCCTCCGCGTTGCGCGGGTCGGCGTAGCGCAGGTGGTACCAGGAGGAGTCGATGAAGGTGTCCATGGTGTCGGCGTCGCGGCGGGCGTCGCGGCCGCACCGCGGGCACGCCACCCGGACGAACTCCGGGACGTCCTCGAGCGGCGAGCGCCCCTTCGGGAGCCAGTTGACGACCCCCTCGGGCAGCAGCACCGGCAGGTCCGCCTCCGGCACCTCGACGACGCCGCACTCCGTGCAGTGGATCATGGGGATGGGCGTCCCCCAGTAGCGCTGGCGGCTCACGAGCCAGTCCCGCAGCCTCCAGGTCACCGTCGGCCCGCCGAGGCCCTTGTTGCGGAGCCAGGTCGGGACCTTGAGCCGGCCCTCCTCGTCGGTGTTGCCGTCGAAGATCCCGGAGTTGACCATGACGCCGGGCCCGGTCCAGGCCTCCGCCAGGTCCTCGCCCCGGGGTAGGGCGGTCCACCCCTCCGCCCGGATGACGACCCGGGCCGGCAGGCCGTACCTCCGCGCGAAGGCGAAGTCCCGCTCGTCGTGGGCGGGGACCCCCATGACGATGCCGGTCCCGTAGGAGCCGAGCACGTAGTCGGCGACCCAGATGGGGATCCGCTCCCCCGTGATCGGGTGGACGGCGGTCCGGCCGGTGTCCACGCCGTCCTTCTCGCGGACCGTCGAGGTCCGCTCGATCTCCGAGCGGCGGAGCGCGGTCCCGATGTACTCCTCGACGGCCGCCTCCCGGTCGGTCCCGGCGACGAGCAGGCGCGCCCAGGGGTGCTCCGGGGCGATGGCGAGGAAGGTGACGCCGCAGAGGGTGTCCGGCCGGGTGGTGAAGACCTCGAAGGCGTGGGGGATCCGCTCGTTGCGGAAGGTCACCGTGGCGCCCTCGGAGCGTCCGATCCAGTTCCTCTGCATGGCCTTGACGTCCTCCGGCCAGTCCGGCAGGAGGTCGAGCCCCTTGAGCAGGCGATCGGCGTAGGCGGTGATGCGGAGGAACCACTGCTCCAGCTCCCGCTTGAGGACGGCGGCGTCGCACTTCCAGCAGACGCCCCCCTCGGCCTGCTCGTTGGCCAGCACGGTCTTGCAGCCCGGGCACCAGTTGACGAGCGCGACCTTCCGGTAGGCCAGCCCCCGGCGGTGGAGCAGCAGGAACAGCCACTGGTTCCAGCGGTAGTAGTCCGGGCGGCAGGTGACGACCTCGCGGTCCCAGTCGTAGGACAGGGAGCAGGTCTTCATGGTCTCCCGGGAGACCTCGATGTTCCGGAGCGTCCAGTCCCTCGGGTGGATCCCCCGCTTGATGGCCGCCTCCTCGGCGGGCAGGCCGAAGGCGTCCCAGCCGAAGGGGTGGAGGACGTCGTAGCCCTGCATGCGGCGCAGGCGCGCCACGACGTCCCCCACGGAGTAGTTCCGGAAGTGGCCCATGTGGATGTCGCCCGAGGGGTAGGCGAACATCTCGAGGCAGTAGGACTTCCGCCTCGGGGAGGCCGGGGTCGCGTCGTCCCCCCGCTCCTCCCAGCGGCGGCGCCACTTCTGCTCGACGGCGGCGAAGTCCTCTCCGTTGTTCGGGGTCATGGTCCTGGGATCCGTTTCCGCGGGGGCCCCCGCGGAGAAACGGGAGAGGGTACTCCGGAGGCGCGGTCGCGGGAATTTCTCCGGGGAGGGGGCGGCCGCACCTAGACTCGCGGTTCTTCTCCCGACGCGTGACCCGGTGGGGCCGTAGCTCAGTTGGGAGAGCGCCTGAATGGCATTCAGGAGGTCAGGGGTTCAACTCCCCTCGGCTCCACCAAGAACCCCCGGGGGCCTCCGCCCCCCCCTCCCCGCGTCCTAGGCCGGCGGCCCGTCCCCGAAGACCCCCGCCCTCCGGGCCTGCATCTCCCCGTCCACGGGCCGATCGAAGATGCCGAGGCGCCGCTCGAGCCAGCGCTCGAGGAAGAGGGCCTCCTCCCGGTCGGTCAGGGGGCCGAGGAGCCGCTCCCTCCGGCCGTCGGAGCGGACCGCGTGGAGGTCGAACTCGAGGAGGAGCTCCGTTTCGGCCTGATCGGGGGTCCTCCCCGAGGGGACGGCCCTGTAGACGACGAAGATCTGGTCGATGTCCCCGGCGGGCAGGGTCCGGCGCAGGGGCGGGAAGGGGCCCCAGCCGAGGAGGAGGGAGTGGCCGACGACGGCGACCCTGCGGCGGAAGGGCAGGAGCAGGAGGAGGAGCGGGAGGAGGAGGAGGGCCCACCCCGCGGCGACCCAGGGGAGGAACTCCTCGGCGGGCAGGACGGCGAAGAGGACGGTCCCCACCACGAGGAGGACGACGAACGCGAAGAGGACCCTCTGCTCCGGGGAACCCGTGACCCCCTGGAGCCGGAGGCGCTCCACGAGGTGCCGGCCCGCGGGCCACTCCAGGGTCACCTCCCCGAGGGAGCGGGTCACCCGGAAGCCGGGCGGGAGCGGGATCTCCCCCTTCCCCCGCCGCACGCTCTCGCACCAGGGGCAGGGGGGGGCGGGATCCTCCCCCACCCGCAGGGGGCTCCCGCAGGTCGGGCAGGGAGCGGTTCCGGGCGGGGCCTGCAGGGCCATGGGACTGGATCCTACCGGTTCGGGACCCGCGGGGGCCAGGGGGTCACCGGCCCCCGAGCCTCCTCTCCGCCTCCCGGCCGAGGGCGCCGACGGCCGGGTCGGGGTCCGACGCCCCCGCGGCGGCGAGGGTCTCCCACTCCCGCCTCCCCTCCTCCTCCCTCCCGAGGGAGACGAGGACCGCCCCCCTGTGGAGGCGGGCCTCCGCGACGATGTGGGGGGGGCACGCCGGCAGGGCGATGACGCGGTCGATCCCGGCGAGGGTCGCCTCCCCCTCCCCTCTCCTGACGGAGATCCAGGCGATTCCCCAGAGCCCCTCGGCCTCCCTCCCCGCCCGGGCTGCCTCGCCGCAGCACCACTCGGCGCGGATGCGGTCGCCGCCGTCGGCGAAGGCGGCGCCGAGGTCGAGGAGGAGGACCGACCGCTCCTCCCGGGGGATCGACGCCCCCTCCTCCCTGAGGATCCGGTAGGAGCCGGGGAGGTTCCCGGCGCGGAACTCCTCCCGGGCCCGGTCCGCGGGGCCGGGGAGGGAGCGGCATCCGGAGGCCAGCAGGACGAGGGCGAGGGCCGGGACGGGATAGAGGTTCACGGGCGCACCTCCGGAGGGGGCGGGCCCGCCGGGGCCCCCTGCCTGGACGACGAGGATGGG
>JAKLKS010000113.1 GCA_023150535.1 Planctomycetota bacterium | reverse complement strand
CCCCGGCCCCGGTCCCGGTCCGCGGGACGGACGGGGTCCCGGCGCCGGGAGCCCCGGCCGCGGGCGCGGCCCCGGCCCGATGCTCGCCGGCCTCGACCTCACCGAGGATCAGAAGGCGAAGGTGGAGGCGCTGATGGCCGACCACCGCAGGAAGGCGGAGGACCTCGGCGCGAAGGCCCGCGCCGGGGAGATGGAGCCCGCCGCCGCCCGCGAGGCCATGGGACGGCTCCGCGGCGAACTGCACGAGGGGATCCTCGCCCTCCTCACCCCGGAGCAGCGGGAGAAGCTCCCCGCCCCCCCTCCCCCGACTACCCCGGGCCCGGCCGAAGGCGGCCGGTAGCCCCGCACCGCCCGGGGGGTGCCTGTGCGCCCCCCGGGCACAACCTCCCCTCGCGGGAAACCTCCCCCCCGTCGCCGGCCCGCCGTAGTCTTCCGCGAGGCATGCCCGATCCCGCCCCCCGCGACGGCACCGTCCCCGAGAGCGAGGTCCCCCCGACCGCGCTGCGGCTGGAGGACCTCGAGAGGACCCCGCTGGCGGGCGAGGGGAACTTCGTCTGGAAGATCCCCTTCCGCGGCGGCCACGCCGTCCTCAAGGTCTACTACGGCAGCCGCGGCTGGCCCCTCTACCTCCAGAAGACCATCGGCAACGCCATCACCGGCCGCTCCTCCCACATGCCCCGCACCCGGTGGAGGACCGAGATCGAGGTCATCCGCCTCTGGGAATCCCACGGCTTCCGCTGCTTCCGCATGCTCCCCCAGGTGACCGTCGAGGGCCTCCCCCGCGAGGGGTACATGGTCTACGAGTGGACCCCGGGGAGGCACTTCCGCGACTACTTCAAGGACGGGGAGGTCCCCCTCGCCGACCGCCTCGCCACCTGGCGCCGGTGGCTCCCGGAGTGGCACCGCCGCCACCGCCTCTGCGTGGAGACCCGCGACCCCCGGCTCATCCACGAGAACGGGGACGTCAAGCACGTCATGCTCTGGCAGGGGGGGTTCGTCCACTTCGACTTCGAGATGATCTACAAGTCGCGGCGGACGCGCGTCCTCGTGGGGCGCGAGATCGCCACCTACATGCGCAGCGTCGGGCGCTTCTTCGGCGAGGAGATGTACGGGCTCATGCTCCGCGAGCTCGTGGACCACTACCCGGACAAGGCGCTCCTCCTCTCCGCCTGGGACCACGGCCACGCCGACACCCACCCGGGGTGGAGGGCGCTGCGCGCGGTGGACCGCAGCCTCCGCCCGAAGCACCGGGACCGCTGGAGCAAGTACCGCGTCGGGCAGGACATCAAGGACCTGCTGGACGGGGCCTCGCTCAACCTCCGCGGATGACGGGCGGCGGCGGCCGGCGCCGGGCGCTCCTCGCCCGCGAGGCGGGCCGCCTCTCGGGGAACCGGATCTGGCGCGTCGAGACCCCCCGCGGCCCCGCGGTCCAGAAGTACTACGCGGAGAAGGGGGGGCTCCTCCGCAACCTCTGGCGCGGGGCCTGGTCGGGGATCCTGCGCGGGGCCACCGGCTCCAGGGCGGCGGAGCGGTGGCGCGTCGAGGGGGAGATGCTCGCCCTCTGGAGGGAGGCGGGGGTGGACGTCCCCCGCGACCTCACGGCGGAGTTCCCGGGGCTCGCGGGCGAGCGGGTGCGGATCCTCGAGTGGATCGGGGGGAGGCCCCTCACGGAGGCGCTCGCGGGGGGCGCCGCGGGGGCGGAGCGGGAGGCGCTGCTGCGGCGCGCGGGGGCCGCCTGGGGGGGGCGGCTCGGGGAGGCGGTGCGCCGCGGGGACGCCCGGCTCGTCCAGTTCCACGCCGGGTTCATGCACCTCCTCGTCGCCGGGGAGCGGATGGTCGCCATCGACCTCGAGCAGGCCTACCTCCCGGGGCGGGCCGTCCTCCCCCGGGCCGCGCGGGAGGTCGCCTCCTGCCTGCGCTCCCTCGCGAAGGGGCGGGAGGGGGAGGCGCTCCGGGGCGACCTCCGGGCGCTGGCGGAGGGGTTCCCGGACCGGGCGCTGCTGGCGGACCTCGTGGCCCGGGCGGCGCGGCCCGGGGGGATCCTCGGGGCGGCGGCGGCGCTGGGCCGGAACCGGGGGCGGGTGTCGGGGGTCCTCGCGGCCATGGCGGGGGTCCTCCGGGGGGAGTGACGGGGTCGGGATCCCGGGTCGGACCCTTGGTCCGTTCTTTACGCTTCGTCCCTAGACTGGGGGAATGGGCTACCGCCTCCGGGCCAGGGAACGGGTCGACATCGGGCTCCGGCGCGTGGTCCGGGAGCAGATCCGCGGCGCGGTGAACGACCTGTCGCGGAAGGGGGACGCCCTCCACGAGGGGGTCCACGAGGCCCGCAAGCGGTTCAAGATGATCCGCGCGGCCCTCAGGCTCTCCCGCGGCGCCCTCGGGGAGGAGGCCTTCCTCGCCGAGAACGGCTGGTACCGGGACACCGGGCGGACCCTCTCCTCGGTGCGGGACGCCGTGGCGATGATCGAGTGCTTCGACCTCCTGCGGAAGCGCTTCCCCCGGGAGGGGGCGGAGGAGGCCTGGGCCATGGCGCGCCGCGGGCTGGAGGCGCGGCTGCAGAGGGTCTCCGAGGGGCCCGAGGGGGTCGAGGGGCTGGAGGCGCGGGCGGCGGGGGTGGCGGTGGGCCTCTCGGAGGCGCTGCTGCGGGTGCGCTCCTGGATGCTGAAGGACCAGGGCTTCTCCACCATCGAGCCCGGCCTCGAGCGGGTCTACCGGCAGGGGCGGGCGGCCATGGAACTCGCCCTGGTGGACCCGACGGACGAGCACCTCCACGAGTGGCGCAAGCGGGTGAAGGACCACTGGTACCACGTGCGCCTCCTGCGCAACGTCTGGCCCAAGGTCATGGACGCCTACGGCAAGGAGATGAAGGCCCTCTCCGACGCGCTGGGGAACGACCACGACCTCGCCGTCGTCGCGCCGGTGATGCGGGCGGAGCCGGAGTCCTTCGGCGGCGTGGAGCCCGTGGAGGGGATCCTCGCGCTGGGCGCGCGGCGGCGCGGCGAGTTCCAGGCCCACGCCCGCACCCTCGGCCGCCGCATCTACGCCGAGAAGCCCCGCGTCCTCGTCAAGCGCTTCGAGTCGCGGTGGTGATACCGTACCCGGCACAAATCAGCAGCGGGGGCGGGGTGGGGAGTTCCTCGCGACTTCCCGTGGCCGGGGTCTCTCCGCCCTGACACGTCCCCTCTCCCCTGCGGCTTCGCGCCTCCTCCGTCGGCGCGAGGCTCCCGCCTCGCCTCGGCCGGGACGGATCGGCCGAGGCGAGACGGGAGCACGGGAACATCCACGGATGGGGTGGAGCGGCCGACGGGGACCGGCGGCAGGGGGGCGCCCGCGGACCCGGCACCGCCTCCCCTGGCGGGGAGGGCGGGTCGGGGAAGGGAGCGAAGGTGGCCCCCCCGCGGAGAGTGAGAGGGGGCCGGGGAGCGGTCCCTGCGGTTCGCGGGGATTCCCGCGCGGGGATGTACCCGGGTCGGCATCCCGCTCCATGGATCCCCCTGGATCCGGAGCGGAGGCCGCCATGCCGCGCAGGCTGCGCGAGGACTACCCCGGTGCCTGGCAACACGTCTACAACCGCGGCGTCGCCAAGCGGACCATCCTGGAGAACGACCGGGACGCCCGGATGTTCCTCTCCCTCCTCGCACGGCTCGTCCGGGCGGGGCAGTGGGAGGTCCACGCCTTCGCCCTCATGCACACCCACTTCCACCTCCTCGTGCGCAGCCCCCGGGGGGAACTCCCGCGGGCCATGCACAGGCTGCTGGACGGGTACGCGAGGTGGTTCAACCGGGCCCGCCGGAGGGACGGCCCGCTCTTCCGCGGAAGGTACGGGAACCGGGTCGTGGAGTCGGACGCCCACTGGACCGCCGTCGTCCACTACATCCACGAGAACCCCGTCTCGGCGGGGATCTTCTCCCGGCCGGAGGAGTTCCGGTACTCCAGCGCGTGGCACCTGACGCGGCCGAAGGGCCCTCCCTGGCTGGACCGGAGCCTGTACGAGGAGATTGCGGCCATCGGGCGCGCCCGGACGGTGGCTCCCGGTGGCCTGCGGGGACTCCAGTGGATGGTCGGACGGCGGCTTCACCGGGGGACCGACGCTCTCGACGACCCCCTGGAGGAGCTGGCGGGGGCCCCTCCCGACCGTGTCCGGCACTGGATGGTCCGGAAGGCGGCGCTCGCGGACGGGACCCGGCCCGGCTGGATCCTCGTGTCCCCGGGGACCGTGGAGGAGGTGATGGAGGGGCAGCGGCTCGGGAACGGACCCGCATCGGAACCCGGGGGTGAGGAGACCCTCGGGATCCTGGAGGCGGGGTTCCTCCGGTACTTCTGCGGCCTGTCCCTGGAGGAGGCGGCCCTTCGCCTGTCGGTCTCTCCCGGCACGGTCCGGAACCGCACGGGAGGATTCGCCCGGCGGTTCAAGGAGGAACCGGAGTTCGTGGACACCGCGGCCCGCCTGCTCGGCGACTGCCTTCGGCGCGACTTCCCCGCGACGGCGGGTGCAGGAGGAGGATCGGTCTGGCGCCCGGGGATCCCCTTCCGGGCGACGCCCGTGGAACCGCCCTCCGGAGGAGTCGGCTCCAGCGGGCTACCCGGCGTTCGCGGAACGGCCCCCTGACTACCTGCCGCCCCCGCTGCTGCTTTGTGCCGGGTTCAGTATCGCATCCAGGAACGTCAGCGTGTCCGCCGTCCGCTCCACGAGCATGCGCGTCGGAGCCCCCATGCCGTGCCCCGACCGGATGTCCACGCGCAGGAGCACCGGCGCCTCCCCCCCCTGCGCCTCCTGGAGCGCGGCGGCGAACTTGTAGGAGTGGGCGGGGACGACGCGGTCGTCGTGGTCGGAGGTGGTGACCAGCGTCGGCGGGTAGGCGGTCCCCCTCCTCAGGTTGTGGAGCGGCGAGTAGGACAGAAGGGTCCGGAACTGCGCCGGGTCGTCGCTCGTCCCGTACTCCGCGGACCAAGCCCAGCCGATGGTGAAGCGGTGGTACCGCAGCATGTCCAGGACGCCCACCGAGGGGAGCGCCGCCCCGTACATCCCGGGGTTGCGCGTCATGCAGGCCCCGACGAGGAGCCCCCCGTTGCTCCCCCCGCTGATGGCCGTGCGGGCCGGCCGCGACCAGCCGCTCGAGGAGAGCCAGCGCGCCGCCGCCTCGAAGTCCTCGAAGGCCCGGGGCCGGCGGTCGAGGATCGCGGCCCGGTGCCACTCCTCCCCGTACTCGCCCCCCCCGCGCAGGTTCGGCACCGCGAGGATCCCCCCCCGCTCCATCCACACGAGGTGGGCCACGGAGAACCAGGGCTGGAGGGAGACGTTGAAGCCGCCGTAGCCGTAGAGGAGGGCCGGCCGGTCCCCGTCGCGGGGCAGGTCGGCGCGGCGGGCGAGGAACATCGGCACCCGCGTCCCGTCGGCGCTCTCGAGGAAGACCTGCTCCGCGACGAAGCGGGTCCTGTCGAAGTCGGCCCTCGGCGCGCGGAAGGCCTCCGCGACCCCGGTGCCCGGGTCGAGGCGGAGGATGGCCGGGGGCGTGAAGAAGTCGGTGTAGACGAGGAAGACCTCGAGGGAGGCGCGGCTCCCGGAGATGCCCGAGGCGGACCCCGTCCCCGGGAGGGCCACGGTCCTCTCCAGGGCCCCGTCCAGGGCGTGGATCCGCACCTCGCTCCGCGCGTCCCGCATGGAGATCGTCACGAACCGCCCGCCGCAGACGGCGGCGGATTCCAGCGTGTCCTCCCCCTCCGGGAGGACGGTCCTCCAGCGCGCGGGCGAGGGGTCGCGGGCGTCCACCGCCACGAGCCGCCCGCGGGGGGCGTCCTTGCGCGTGAGGATCCAGAGGAGGTCCCCGTCGTTGTCCACGAACTCGTAGGAGGCGTCCGCCGCGTCCAGCAGCGGCCGCACCGCGCCGGCCGGGTCGCGGAGGTCCCTCAGGTAGAGGCGGTTCTCCGGCTGGGAGCCCTCCCAGACGTGGATGACGAGCCAGCGGCCGTCCTCCGTGGCCGTCGCCCCGAAGCCCCAGCGCGGGTGGTCCGGCCGCGCGTAGACGAGGGCGTCCGCGGACTGCGGGTCCCCGAGGCGGTGGAAGCGCAGCTGCTGGTTCTCGTTCACCCCCTCGTACTCGCTCCCCGGGGCCGGCTCCGCGTAGGCGGAGTACCAGAACCCGGAGCCGTCCCTCGCCCAGGAGGCACCGGAGAACTTCGACCAGCGCAGGAGGTCGGGGCGGTCGGCGCCCGTCGCCACGTCCCTCACCCGCCACTCCATCCAGTCGGAGCCCGCCGAGGAGAGGGCGTAGGCCAGGAGCGACCCGTCGGGGCTCGGCTCCCAGTCCACGAGCGCGACCGTCCCCTCGGCGGAGAGGCCGTTGGGGTCGAGGAGGACGCGGGGCGCGGCGCCGGGGCCGTCCTCCACGAGGAGCACCGACTGGTCCTGGAGCCCGTCGTTGCGGGAGTAGAAGAGCCGCCCCCCCTCGCGGCGGGGGACGCCGAAGCGCTCGAAGTCCCACAGCGCGCGGACGCGGGCGCGGATCTCCTCCCGCGCCGGGACGGCGGCGAGCCAGGCGGCGGTGCGCCCGTTCTGCTCCGCGACCCAGGCCGCCGTCTCCGGGGCGTCCACGTCCTCGAGCCACCGGTAGGGGTCCTCGACGCGGGTGCCGTGGTAGTCGTCGACCTGGTCGACCTTGCGTGTCACGGGAGCCTCCGTGGGAGCGGGCGGCGGGGGGGAGGAGCAGGCCGCGGCGGCCAGCGCGGCCAGCGCGGCGAGGAGGGCGGCGGGGGGGCCGGCGGCGGTCCCCCTCACGCCCGGGGGATGACGTCGTTGCGGGCGACGCAGGCCGCGAAGTCCTCCAGGGCCACCGAGAGGAAGTCCCGCAGGTCGCCGAGGTCCGCGGGGGCGTCGTCGGAGAGCACGTGGCGCAGGGTGCAGGGGGCCTCGGGGAGCGGTGTCCGGGGGTCGTCCACGCGCCAGGAGACCTCGACCACCGCGACCCGGACGGTGTCGAAGGCGGGGGGGTGGAAGGAGACCCGCAGCCAGGGGGGGAACCTCTCGGGCATGCGGGCCCCGGGGACGGCCTCGACCCGGATCTCCTCGGGGGTGGACTTCGGGCGCAGGCCGAGCCCCGCCAGGACGGGTTCGGCGGCGCGCAGGAGGTCGTCCGCCTCCTTCGCGGCCGCCTTCTCGAGGTGGCGGCGGCGCGCCCTCGCCGCCGAGGGGTCGTCGGCCCGCGCCACCGACTTCTGGAGCGCCTCGGCGCGGATCCCGTCCACCAGGTCCTTCAGGCGTCTGCCGAACTCGTTGGCCACGGGCCCTCCTCGGGCGGGCATGATACCGGAGGCGGCGGGGGAGGGGGCAAGGGGGAGGGGAGCCCGCCTCGTGGAAGGCGCGCACCCCCTCCGCAGCTGCCCGCACGAAGCGGCGAGGAGCCCTTCCGGTCACAGGGGCCCTCCCCCGGGCCGATGCTATACTGTGGCCACGTCCGCTTCCATCGACGGGGGGAACTCCATGCCGGTGACCGCAGGGGTCTCGACGCGCCTGGCCGTCGCCTTCGCGGCGGCGGGCGCGGTGGCCGCGCTGGCCGGCGCGGGGTGCTCCGGGAGCTCCGGGAACGCGCAGCGGGGCGCGAGCCTCACGGGCGGCATCAAGGACCTCCAGGCCACCGTCGACCCGGGGAAGCCGGCCGCGCCGGCCGCCGACGGCTACGTCGGGTCGCTCCGCTGCATCGGCTGCCACGGGGGGACCTACGCCTCCTACGAGAAGACCGCCCACGCCCGGGGCCTGCGCACCGCGGGACGCCCGGGGAAGACGGGGAAGCCGGTGGCGGCGGAGAAGGACTTCAGGGACGGCCTCGACCTCGCCTCGGTCCCCGCCTTCGCCCCGCTGGGGGCGGCGGCGCCGCGCCTCTCCTACGCGAAGGGGGCGGAGCGGCCCTTCCGATTCACCGTGGGCGCGGTCGCCTACGACATCGAGCAGGTCTACGGGGGCGGGAACCACGAGACCTACCTCGTCTCCCTCGGCCGCAACACCTACCCCGCCCCCATGGAGTACGACGTCCTCCGGAGGCAGTGGGTCCCCGGCGACCTCGCCACCTGGTACGACGGCGCGGCGCCGCGCTTCGGCTCGGCGGCGGCCGCCGCCGCGGGCGTCGACAGGACCGCCGCGGCCGAGCGCCGCTGCGTCGGATGCCACGCCTCGGGCTTCACCGTCGCCTTCGACCCGGGCCCCGGGGAGTGGGTCGGCGGCTACTCGGAACTCGGCGTCGGCTGCGAGTCCTGCCACGGGCCCGGCCTCGACCACGTCCTCTCCGGGGGGGACCCCGCCCTCGTCCTCAACCCCCGCGCGCTCCTGGACGGCACCCCCGCGGGGGCGCTCCTCGCGGACGACACCTGCGCCCGCTGCCACACCCGGGGCGAGGGGGCGACGCTGGCCGGCTCCCCGGCCCCGCTCCTCTACGCCTGGAACGACTCCTTCGGCCGCCCCTTCCGCCCCGGCGACGAGGCCCGCTTCTGGGTGACGCCCTCCACCGACCCCGGGGACTTCTTCGGCTACCGGGACAACTATCTCGGCGACGCCCCCACTCCCGCCGACGCCTCCGACGACGCCTTCGTCGCCGCGCGCCGCGGCTGGATGCAGGGGACGGAGCACGGCTCCGGCGTCCACTCCCCCTCCGTGGCGGGCTCCGCCCGCTGCTTCGACTGCCACGCGGTGCACGGGGGCGGCGGCCCCTCGGAGGTCGTCCGCACCTCGGCGATCCTCCCCGGGGCGAAGCTGTCCGACGGGGACGGGAGCCTCTGCCTCGCCTGCCACGCCGGCACCGGGTCCTTCGGCGACATCGACGCCGCGGACGTCGTCGCCTTCACGAAGGGCGCGGCCTCCGGGGTCCCGGACGCCGTCATCGCCCACATGAAGGACGCCGGCATGCCCGTGGACCGGGACGCCTTTCGGCCGGAGAAGACCGGCGTCGGCCGCTGCTCCACCTGCCACATGGTCTCCACGAACACCGACCCGCGCGGGGCCAGGACCGACCGGGCGGGCTTCGAGGGGGGCGCCCCGGGCGGCGGCTCCCACACCGGGCTCGTGATCTGGCCCTCCGCGAGCGAGCGCCACGGCGTCACCAACTCCTGCAACGGCTGCCACCCGACGGGGGGCTCCGACGGGGTGGACGAGATCCTCGCGGAGTGGGCGAAGGGGGACCCGGACGGGGACGGGCGCCTGCACGGGTACAGCCCCGTGGGGACGATGCTGGGCGAGCTGAACGCCTCCTCGGGGCAGGGGCGGCGCTGCGCGGAGTGCCACACGACCTCCGGCTACCGCGGCATCGTGGTGGAGAAGGACCTCTCGGGGCTCTCCTCCGACGACGAGCGCCTCGCGGGGATCGTGGCGCGGGCGGTGCGCATGGAGGAGGGGATCACCTGCGCCGCCTGCCACGGGGCGGACCGGTTCGGGGCCTTCGCGGAAGGGGAGAACCCCCTGCGGATCCCGCGGGGGGAGATCTGCGCCTCCTGCCACAACGGGGCGGGCATCGACTTCGACGACTACCGGCTGCGCGGCTCCGCCGTCCACTTCCCGCAGAAGGAGATGGTGGCGGGGCACGCGGGGTCGGAGCCGCCGCTGGCGACGGGGACCTGGACGGACTCCGGCCACGACTTCCTGCCGGACTCCTGCGCCTCCTGCCACTTCGACACGGCGACGCCGGGCGTGAAGCCCTCCCACTCCTTCCAGCCGGAGGTGAAGACCTGCCAGCAGTGCCACGGATCGGTGGGGAGCGTGGACATCCCGGCGTCGGGGGACTTCGACGGGGACGGGGCCGTGGAGGGGATCCAGGGGGAGACGACGGGGCTGCTGGCGGTGCTGAAGGCGGCCATCCTCGCGGCCGACCCGACGGTGACCTTCGACGGCTGGGGGTTCCGGAAGAGCGGCGTGCCGGGGCTCGTGGGGGCGCCCACGCCCCTCCAGCGGGCGGGCTACAACTGGGAGACCGTCTCGCAGGACGGGTCGAAGGGCCTCCACAACGGCACCCGGGCGATCCGGCTCCTGCAGCAGTCCTACAGGGAGCTGACCGGGGCGAACGTGCCGGGGGCGGTGATGCGGTAGGGGGGAGGGAGGGGGGGAGGGCGCTCCCCTCCCCCCTTCCCGGGCCCCGGGGCGCCTAGGCCGCCCCGGCCCGGACCTCCTCCGGCTTCCCCGCGGGAGCGGGGTCGGCCGGGGACGAGGCTCCCGCCGCCGCCGCCGCCCCGTGCCCCTCCCCGTGCTCGAAGAGCGGCAGGTGCTTCGCCGCCAGCGAGAAGAGGACCACCGCCACGGACACGAGCATCACGGTGACGGAGACCTCCTTCCAGGTCGGCACGTAGTCGGAGCCGAGGACGGGGAGGAGGCCGAACCAGGCGACGTTCAGCCGGTGGAGCATGACGCCGAAGAAGACGAGGATCGCCGCCGCGAGCACGTCCCCGGGCTTGCGGTTCCCCATGCGGGCGAGCAGCGTGAAGGCCGCCGCCACGAGCGCCCCCGACTCGAGCAGGAAGAGGGTCCCCTGGAGCGGGTGGTCGAAGATCGCCGACCAGGCCCCCCGCATCGTCCCGTCCACCGCGCGCACGCCGAGGAAGAGGAGCAGCACCACCGCCACGAACTTGCCGAGCGACAGCACCACCGCGTCGTCGAGCCCCTTCCCGAGGAACCGCCGGGAGAGCGCGGCCACGATGACCACCATGGAGAGCCCGACGGAGATGGCGCTCAGGAAGAAGAAGACCGGCAGCAGCGGGGAGTACCACAGCGGCATCAGCTTCTGCGGGACGATGAGGTAGAGGCTCCCCAGCGAGGACTGGTGGAGCGTGGAGAAGATGACGCCGCCGATGACGAAGGGGATGGTGAACCGGTGGATGGTGTGGGCCGTCCGCTTCCACCCGAACCGCTCCAGCACCACGGGCGCGAACTCCACCGTGAGGACCCCGGTGTAGAGCAGGATGCACCAGAAGATCTCGAAGAGCACCGACCGGTGCTGCCAGTGGACCACGGGGCTCCAGAAGTTCAGCGGCCGCCCGATGTCCACCATGAGGCTCCCGCAGCCGAGCAGCGCGTAGCCGAGGTAGGCGGTGAGGATGGCCGGCCGCAGGCAGGGGTAGTAGGGCTTCGCCCGGAAGATGTAGACCGTCCCCGCCATGGTGAAGCCCCCGGCGCCGCAGGCGATGCCGCAGAGGACGTTGAACTTCCAGATCCCCCAGGGGAAGGTGTCGGAGAGGCCGGTCACCGCGCCGAGGCCGCGCGCGTAGCGCTCGGCGAGGACCCAGCCCCCGAGCGCCCAGATCGCCACGAGCAGCCCCCAGGCCGGCGCCTGCCCGGGGCCCGGGGTGCGGCGGCCGGCGAGGAGCGCCGAGGCGACGAGCGCGAGCCCGGCCATGACGGCCGCGGCGCCCGCCTGCAGGAGGAGGAGCCCGCTATCCATGGGGCTCCGCCTTCCGGCGCATCCAGAGGACGCCCGAGAGGGCCATGCCGACGCCGAGGATCACGATGGGCACCTCCGCCAGCGCCTGCCAGGTGAGCGCCGGGAGGGCCTTCCCCGGCAGCTCCTCCGGCAGCCCGAGGTCGGTGAGGGGCACGTCGGAGAGGTAGATCCAGGAGGTCCCGCCCACCACCTTGTCCCCGTAGAGGGTCCGGTAGCGCTCCGGGTGGGCCTGCCGCCGCTGGTGGGCCTCGCCGACGACGAGCCGGCGCTTCCCGTGGCGGAGCGCCCCCGTGGGGCAGGAGGCGACGCAGGCGGGGGGGAGCCCCTTCGCCGTGCGGTCGTCGCAGAAGTCGCACTTGGCGATGCGCGGGGTCATCCCCGACTTCCACTCGAAGCGGGGGACGAGGAAGGGGCAGGCGAGCATGCAGTAGCGGCACCCGATGCAGTTCTCCGCCTTCCAGACGACCGAGCCCCGCTCCGTCTTCACCAGCGCCGCGGCGGGGCAGGCGGAGACGCAGGCCGGGTCCACGCAGTGCATGCACTGGCGCTTGATGGGGACCGGGCGCCCGGCGTGGGGGCCGGTCTCCGGCCGGGGCGTGTCCACGTAGGTCCAGCCCGTGAAGGTGAGGCCCCCCTCGCCCGGCTGGAAGCCCATGCGGGAGGGCTTCAGGGGCTCGTGCCCGCGGCGGACGCGGCAGGCGTTCTCGCAGGAGCGGCAGCCGATGCAGCGGGTGAGGTCCACGAGGACGGCGCCGTGGCCGTCGGGGTCCCCGGCCCCGGGGCCCGGGCCCCCGCCGGAGGCCAGCGCCGCGGCGGGC
>JAKLKS010000112.1 GCA_023150535.1 Planctomycetota bacterium | reverse complement strand
CGCTCGGCCTCACCCGCCGGGCGTCCCGTCCTCCTCGAGGATCCGCTGGTACGCCCCTCGGGCGCAGACCCCGCCGCGCCTCCTCCCGGTGGTCTCGCCGGGGACCCCCGCCCCCCTCTCACTCCTCCAGCCGCAGGAGCACCCCCTCAGCGGGCGCGTCGAAGGGGCCGAAGGTCGCCGCGGGCTTCCCCGGGCGGTCGACGAGGAGGCGGACCTTCCCCGCCGGCAGGCCGACGACGCGGAACTCCCCCTTCGCGTCGACCCTCGCCCACCAGCGGTACCAGGAGGGGAGGTCCCCGCGGTCGAGCGGCTCCGCCCAGACCATCGTCCAGGGGAGGGGGGCGCCCGCGGTATCGAGGAGCGTCCCCGAGAGGGCCACGCCCCGCCGCAGGCGGAGGACGACGAGGTCGGCGCCGGCCCTCGCCACCGGGGGCTCGGCGGGGGGGAGCCAGTCGGTCCCCTGCCCCCCGGCCAGGAGCCGGTAGTCGAGGCCCGGGTCGAGCCCGGCGATGCGGAACCGGCCCCCTTCCGTCGTCGCCGCGCCCGCCGTCGCGCGGATCGCGTCCGGCGGGTGCGCGACCACCCCCGCGGCCGTCACCGGGACCCCGGCCGGGACCGGGGCCCCGGTCTCGTCCGTGACGATCCCCTCGAGGACCGCCCCCGGCGCCGGGGCGAGGACGACCCCGGAGGCGCCGGCCCGCAGGCCGCGCGCCTCCCCGGGGCGGAGGCCGGGGACGGCGACGAAGAGGTCGTGGGGCTTGGATCCGTCGAGGCGGCCGGTGCGGAAGGTCCCGTCCGCCTCCACGGGGACGCGGACGGTCCGGGAGCTCGGGACGGCGGGGTCGTGGGAGGAGAAGTCCCCCGGCGTATGGACGCAGATCGTGCGGACCTCCACCTGGAACTCCCGCGGCCGGGGGGTCTCCTCGGGCAGGACGACCCGGCCGGAGATCGGCTCCCCGAGCGGGACGCGGATCTCGAGGTCGGTGCGGCCCGCGTCGAGGGTCGTCGGCTCGAAGAAGACGCTGCCGCCGTCGACGGGATCCCGGAACGCGACCGAGACGGTGTACCGGCCCGGCGGAAGGCTCCCGAACCGGAACTCCCCGTTTGGCCCCGGCTTCTTCCACCCGGCGAACATCCGGGGGTAGCTCTCCATGCCGGGCTCCCCCGCGTGGAAGGAGACCGTCATCCCCTCGAGTTCCCTCGCGGCGAGCGGGCCTCCCTCGCCGTCCCGCAGCGTCCCCCCGAGGGCGAGCCCCCGGGTGAGCGCCGCCCGGATCCCGGCCGTCCCGTTGACGATGCCCTCCATCCGCAGGGCCAGGAAGTCCCCGGGGTTCTCGGTCCAGGGCTGCCGCTCCCGCGCGTTCCCGAAGACGAGGGCGTACTCCCCGGCCGGCGGGAACCCGATTTCGAAGGTCCCGTCGGGCCCCGTCGTCCCGGAGGCGTACCCCCCGGTCTTCCCCGGCATCGGCTCCATGCGGACCCGGATCCCCGGAACGGGGGCCCCTGTCTCGGCGTCCACGGCCACTCCCGCGATGGACAGCCCCGGCTCCAGGGTGAGGAGCAGGTCCCTGCGGTTCGAGAAGGACCTCTCCGATTCCGGCTTCCATCCCGCCGCCCGGACCCGGACCTCGTAGCGGGCCGCCTCCAGGTCCGGCGTGCGGAAGGCGCCGGCGGCGTCGGCGGCCACCCGCGCGGAGGGCTCGGCGGCCGCCGCCCCCTGCCCGTCCGGGAGGCGGTGGACCGTCACCTCGACCCCCGGCGGGACCCCGCCCGTGGAGGCGACGATCCGCCCCTCGATGGGACCGGGCCGCACCTTCTCCCTCCCGATCATGCGCGTGCCCGGCGGGTCCGCCTCCGTGGCCCGGGACTGCCGGACGGGGGCCGGCGCCGGGCGGGAGCGGGGCTCGGGGGGCTTCTCCTTCTCCTTCTTCGCCTCGGGCGGAGGGTCCGGCGCCGGCTCCGCGGAGAGCGGGAGGACGAGGTCCGTCGCGGGGAGGCCGTAGGTGCCGAGGATCACGGTCCGCCCCCGCGCCACCACCGCGATCTCCGCCCGGCGGAAGGGGATGCGCTCGATGCGGAAGGCGCCCTCCGTGGTGCCCGTGCCGTGGGCGGCGTAGGCCGGTGCCCCCGGCGCCCGGGCCAGGGCCCGCGTGAGGGGGACGGGGTTCCCCTCGTCGTCCACCACCTTCCCCGCGGCCGCGAAGAACCGGGTGGCCCGGAGGAGCGCCGGTTCGCCGCCGGGGAACCAGGTCTCCTGCGAGGGGGCCGGCTCGATGTCCCTGCCCGCCTCGACGGCGACGCGGTAGGGGATCGAGAGGAGGCGGGGGAACTCGAAGCGCCCGTCCTCCTCCACCGTCGCCGTCCCCGCCGCCGAGGGGTAGTCCTCGTCGTACCCCGCGGCCCGGGCCAGGACCCGCGCGCCCGCGGGGACCGGGGCCCCGTCCTGGTCGAGGACCCTCCCGGCGAGGGGGAGGCCGGCCTCGAGCGGGACGACGAGGTCCCGCGCACCGGGCCGCACCTCCTTCACCACGCCCCCCGCGGAGCCCTCGTAGCCCGAGGCCCGGATCTCCCAGGTCAGGGCCGGGTCGAGGGGCGGGGTCCGGAAGGAGCCGTCGTCGCGGATCGGGAGGGTCTCCTTCCGGGGTCGGCCCCCGGCGGGCGCGTCCCCGACGAGGAGGAGACGCCCGTCGAGCGGCGGCCGCTTCCCGTCCACGCCGACAAGCCGCCCCGTCACCGGGAGGGCGCGGCGGACGCGGAGGATCGCCTCCTCCGTCCCCGCGGGGACCCCCTGGAGGCCGTCGGAGAGGAGGTGGCCGGAGAGCGGGTCCTCGGAATCCGGGCCGTTCCACGGCCGGAGCCCTCCGCCCGGCTCCTGGATCGAGATCCGGTAGGTCCCCTCCTCCAGCCCCCTGAACCGGAAGGCGCCGTCCGCCCCCGAGGTGACGATCCCCGGGAGGTCCCGCCGCCGCTTCGGGTCCTCCGGATGCAGCCGGACCCGGGCCCCGGGGACCGGCCGGTCCTCCCCGTCGACCACGACCCCGGCGAGGGTGAGCCCCGTCCGGAGGGCGATGGCGAGGTCGGTCCTCCCGTCGGGCGCGTGCTCCCGCCGATCCGGCGCCCAGTCGCTGTCCGCGGGAGGCTCGACGCGGACCTCGTGGGTGACGGGGCCGAGCCCGGGAATCTCGAAGGAGCCGTCGGGGCCGGTGACCGCCGCCGCGACGGTCTGCCACGCCTCCGCCGCCCCGAGGACCCGGGCGGTGACGAGGCAGCCCGGGACGGGGCCGCCCGCGGTCCCCCCGGTGACCTTCCCCCGGAGCGCGACCGCGGGCTCGAGGGCCGCCTCGAGGACGCTCCCCTCCTCGGCGGCAAGCACGCGCGGGTGGAAGCCGGGGGCGGAGAGTTCGACCTCCCAGGGTCCCTCGGGCAGGGTGCGCGCCTCGAAGCGGCCGTCCTCCCCGGTGGCGGCCCGCACGGGGACCCCGGCCTGCCAGGGCGCGGAGCCGTGGAGGACCCTGTCCCGCACCCTCGTCGCGGGCAGCACCCGTACCCGCACCCCGGCGAGGGGCCGCCCGCCGGGTCCCTTGACGAGGCCCGTCAGGGTGCGCCCCGCGGGGAGATCGACCTCCACCACCGCCTCCCGGGAGCCCGGCCCCGGCTCCGGCACCGCCACCGCCCGCGGCGGCAGGCCCGGGGCCCGCAGGACGAGGTGGAGGGAGGGTACGCGGATCTCCCGCCCTTCCCGGTCGAGGCCCCCCGCCCGCCAGTCGAGGGAGGCCGGGTCGAGCCCCCCGATGCGGAAGGAGCCCGCACCGTCGGTGCAGGCGGCCTGCCACCCTCCCCAGCGGGCGCCGGCCGCCCTCTCGGGCCCGGGGGGTTGATCCCCCGGGGCGCCCCGCTCCAGCAGGACGCGCACCCCGGCCGCCGGCTTCCCGTCCGGTCCCCGGACGACGCCGCTCACCGATCCCGCGGGCACCACGGGCACGCGGAGGTCGGACCGCTCCTCCCCGGGCTCCACCAGGAAGGGGCCCGCCTCGCCCCACCAGGCGGGGTCCCGGACGACGAGGCGGTGGGGCCACCGGGGCCGGGCGTCGGTCATGCGGAACCGCCCCCCGGCATCGGTGGCGAGGGAACCCAGGGAGACTCCCGGCAGGGGGTTTCCCGCCGGGTCGACGACGACGCCGGAGAGGACCCCCATCCGCGCGAGCGCGATGTCGAGGACCGCCTCCCCGTCGGCGGGGACCTCCACGCGGTCCCGGGGCACCGCCTGCTCCCGGTCGACGAGGGGGACGTCCCGGGGCGGCTCCGCCCCCGGCTGGAAGAGCCCCTCGGCGGCGGCGCGGACGCGCGCCCACCCCGCGGGCAGTCCCCGCAGGAGGTAGGCGCCGTCGGCGCCGGTGCGGACCACCGCTCCCGGGCCCTGCCAGGAGGAGGCCCCCTCGTTGGACGCGCTCACCGAGGCCCCCGCGACCGGCCTCCCCTCCGGCCCGTGGACGCGGCCGCGGATCCTGGAGGCGGCGCGGCGGAGGTGGAGGTCGCGCGAGAGGGTCCTCCCCTTCGAGAGGAGGGAGGCGACGGGGTCCGCGGGGGGCGCCTCCGCCGCCCCCGCCCAGCCCGGCTTCTCCGCCCGGAGGGAGGCGACCCGTCCCGGGGGGAGGTCCTCCACCTCGAACCGCCCCCCGGGATCGGCGAGGACGACGGCGGAGGTCCGGGAGTCCCCGCCGCTCCCCGTCACCAGCACGTGGACGGCGGCCCCGGGGACCGGTCCACCGCCCCCGGCCTCCCGGACGACCCCGCGGAGGGCGGCGCCCCCCTCGAGGACGAGGTCGGCGCTCCCGGCCTCCGGGACGAGCCAGGCGCCCCCGGCCGCGCACCGGTCGGGGGAGGGGAGGACGGCGAGATCGTGGAATCCCTCGGCGAGGCCCTCGAGGAGGAAGCGGCCGCGGGCGTCGGTGACGGCGGCGGGGGTGGTGGAGGGGAAGGGGGGGAAGGGGGTCGCGGAGAGGATCCGGGCGCCGGGGACGGGGCGGCCGGACGCGTCCCGGAGGGTGCCGCGGAGGGCGTGGGCCGGAGGCAGGACCACGGTCTCCTCGCGGTCGGCGGCGAGGTGGACCCCCCGCAGGGCGGCGGCGCGGCCGGGGGCGGCGGCGTGCAGGGTCCAGAACCCGCCGGGGACGCGCTCGAGGACCGCGCGGCCCGCGGCGTCGGCCGTCGCCGTCGCGGTGGGGCGGCGGGGGGCCTCCAGCGGGTCGGCGCCGGGGCGCCAGGGGGGAGGCGGCTGGGGGAAGTGGAGGGCGACGTCCGCGCCGGGGAGGGGGGCGCCCGCGGGGTCGCGGAGGAGGACCGCGAGGCGGTGGGTGCGCGTGGAGAGGGTGCCGAGGTCGAGGTCGCCGGAGAGGGGCATCGCGAGATCGCGGAGGACGGGGAAGGGGGGCTGTTCGGGGCCCATGGCGTGGATGGCGAGGGGGCGGATCTCGAGGTCGAAGCGGGCGGCCGGGGGGACCCCCTCGAGCCGGAAGGTGAACCCGGGGGCGCGGGCCTCGGCGGAGCGCCCGCCGGCGTGGACGGAGCCGCCTCCCTCGAGGCGGCCCGTGACGGCGGGGGGCGGGTCGGGGTCGGCGGGGGCGGGGAGCGGAAGGAGGAGCAGCGCCGCCAGCATCCCCTGGATCGCGGGTGACTTCATGGCCCATCCCTTGAGACGGCCCCGACGGGGGAAGGTTCCAGTGTAGCCGGGGGAGGGGGGGGGCGGACTTGCCCAGGAGCACGCCGACAGGGCAGGGAGTCGCCTGTACCGATGCTCCGGAGCAAGGGGCAACGGGACCAGGTCCCGGTTCCCGGTACGCCTCCCCTCCCTAGAGAAGGTCGGCGGACTCTCCCACGACCCGTCGGCACTCCTCGATCGTGGGAAGGGGCCCGAGGACGAGATCCCGGATGCCGGCGAGTCCCGCGGCGAGGATCGGCTGCGACGGATGCCCCGCCTCGAAGGCGGGGCTCCGGGAGAAGCCGGCGACCGGCCGGGGCGCGTGGGCGAACCCCCACTTCGCGCCGATGGCGACCATGTCGGCCTCGACCTCGGCGGCGAAGACTCCGGAGCCACCCAGTGAAGCCCTGACACCGGCGTCGCTCAGGAGTTGGTGGATGTCGTAGAGGTGGCGGGCCGCCTTGCGGAGGTCGCCCTCCGTGGCCGGAAGTCCGCTCGCCAGGCGATGGACCACGGCCAACTTCTCGACGAGGGTCCGGCGGGGGGCGAGCACGTCGATTCGGACGGGGGCGAACTCGTCGAACGCGAAGTCCGGTTCGCCCAACTGCTCGATCGCGTGGCGACCCACCAGGGAGCGCAGGACCCGGGTCTCCCGCGGCCCCGGGCCTCCCCGGATGCCCATCTCGAGGAGCACGCCCGGCTTCACGGCCGGTGCGGGGAATCTCGCCGCGTATCCGAACCTCATGTTCCTGTGGACACCCGTGGAGGAACTCTCGAGGACGGCATCCGCCCCGGAGATCCCGAGGTCCGCCTGCGCACGGGCGCACAGCCCCTTCAGGATCCTGTCCACGCTCCCCTTCCCGGGGGTGCTTCCGCCGGGTGCCGCCGGGACGAGGAGGATGTCCACGTCTTCCGAGAATCGCCGGATCAGTTCGTAGCCCTTCGAGAGGCTCGTGCCGCCCTTGAAGACGACGTGGGCGTTCTCCACCGGGCGGGCGATGCTCCGGAGGAGCTCGGTGATCCAGTAGTCCTTCTCCACGAACTCGGGAGGGAGCCGCATCGCTTCCGCTGTTCGCCCGACCAGGGCGAAGAGGTCGTCGGGAGCCTCGCGGAGACGGGCCACCGGCTATCCCTCCCGGGTCGAAGGGGCGATCGCCGGCGCGGACAAATCCGCCATGAGCCGGGTGAAGCGATCCCGGAGGGCCGGCATCCGTTCCCCGGCGACGACCGACCGAAGCCGGTCGGCCCGCAGGAGGCCCGCCCCGAGGTCCCGGGCCATCCGGCGGACGAGCGTCGCCCAGTCCGCTTCCGCGGACTCCGGCCAGTCGCGGAGCACCTCCAGGAGGGCCACCTCGTGATAGCGAAGGCGCAGGCGGCGGAGGTTCCTCCGCGAGTGGAACTTCACGCCCGGGAGTCCCGTGGGGGGAGCACCGACGACGGCGTAGGCCGGGGTGGCGGGCACCTGGGTCGAGAGGCCCAGGGCATGGCTGGCGGTCCACCCCGAGGGACCGACTCCCCGGTCGGAGGCGACGGCGCGGACGATGGCATCCACTCCCGGCCGTCCGGGGCCGAACCGCGAGCGGACCCCCTTCCAGTAGAGGCCCCTCCGGACGCGGACGAGGCCCTCGCCGGCGGCGACGAGCCGCGAAAGTTGGGTCTCGACCGCGGACCGGGAACCGGGGAAATCCGCCGTCCGGAGGAACACCCCGGGCCTGGCGGCATGGACCCTGCGGCGGACGGTGGCGGAAACGGTCTTCATTGCTGGTAAATCGTATCGAATACCTTGCATGCCGTCAAGACCCGCTTCCCGGGGTCGGGCTTCCCGGGATGTCCCTGCATGGGCATGCTCGGGGTCCCCCGGTTCCATCGCCGGGGCCTCCCCGCGGGAAGCGGGCGCCGGGACGGCCCCCTCCTCAGGGCGGCGTCCCGAGATCCACCTCCGCCGTTCCCGGGACGCCCGCCGTCTTCCTCCTCTCCCCCGACTGGAACCGGTACTCCCCCTCGGGGAGGCCGTCGAGGGTCGCCCGGCCGTCGGGGCCGACGGCGCTGGAGAAGCTCCATCCCCCCTCGCCGACCCGCGCGACGGAGACCCACTCCGAGGCCCCCTTCACGACGACGGCGTGGAGCGCCGGGAAGGGGAGGACCGCCTCGTTGGGCCCCGCGGCGACCGCGAGGGGGAACTTCCCGACGACGGCGGTCTCGGACTGGCCCACCTGGAGGGTGAGGACGGCCTCGTAGGTCCCGGGGGGCACGGCGGGGAACCGGATCCGCCCCTCCGCGTCCGGCCCGGCGAACCCCGGCGCGAAGACGGTGGTCCGCTCCTTCGACCAGGGGGTCGGGGAGAGCCAGACGCGGACCTTCCCGAGGAACCGGCTCTCCGCGAGCCCCTCCAGGGTCAGGAGGACCGTCCCCGGCGCCTCGAACCGGACGACGACCTCCGGCGCCGGCCCCCCGGGGAGATCGACCCGCCGCGCGCCGTGGAGTTCCGATCGGACCTCGAGGGTGTAGGCGGCGACCTTCCCGTCCGGGGCCTCGGGGAGGTCCTCCAGCAGGACCCAGAGGGAGCCGTCCTCCCGGGGGACGGTGGCGGCCCCGGCCGTGCCGCCGAGGCCCACCGCGCCGGTGCTCCAGGAGAAGCCGACGCCGACGGAGAGGTCGCGGAGGGTCTCGCCCGCGGGGCCGAGGGCGCGGACGACGGCGTAGCGGACCCGCTCCAGCGGCGGGGCCCGGAGGTCGCGGTCGAGGGGGGCGTCCGCGAGGACGACCTCCTCCGCGGCGACGACGGGGCCGCGGCGGGTGCGGCGGAGGGAGAGGCGGTAGCGGCCGGGGGCGAGGTTCTCGAAGGCGAAGGCGAAGCGCTCCGGGGAGGCCTGGATCGCGTGGCCGCCGGGGGGGGAGGCGGGGAGAGGGGCGGCGGCGCCCTCGGGGAGGAGTTCGAGGTTGAGGAAGGCCGGGCCCTTCGTGGCCTCCCCTTCGGGGAAGAGGACGCGGCCGCGGAGGGCGAGTTTGGGGCGGAGGCGGACGGTGAGGGCGGTGGACGTCCGGGCGGCGGGGATGACGAGGGGCTGGGGATCGGAGGCGAACCCATCGGCGAGGACGGTGAGGGTGCCGCTGCGGGGGGGGAGGGGGACCTCCGGCTTCTCGACGCGCCAGGAGGCGGTGGATCGGCCGGTGCCGTACTCCCAGCGGAGCGTGGCGACGGCGGGGGGTGTACCGTCGGGGCGGAGGATCACGAGGCGAAGGAGGGAGGCGGGGATGGCGGTGAACTCGGCGGTCCGTCCGGGGCGGATGGAGTACTGGGAACCCGCGTACTGGATCAGGTATCCGGGGAGTTCGGCCCAGGGGCGGTGGTCCCGATCGGGGCAAGCCTCGAAGCGGCAGAGGCCGTCGTTGCCGGTGACGGCGGTGGTGCGGGCGGCGTCGCGCCACCGGGTGCTGAGGACCTGGTAGAGGACGCGCTGCTCGGTGTCCTCCGCTCGGGTGAAGGGGGTGGGGCCGGTCCAGAAGTCGTCGGTCCGGGGCTCAATCTGGAGGGTGACGGTGACGCCGGAGAGGGGGGATCCGTCGGGGAGGCGGACGAGGGCCTCGATGGTGCCGTCGCCGGTGGGGACGACGGGGGCGGGGAGGGCGGCGAGGGCCTGGCGGAGGGTGGGGGGCGTGGGTGGCGGGGGTGGCGGGGCATCGACGCCTGCGGCAGCGGGGGGTGAGGGTGCCGGGGGGTGGGGGACGGGGGTGGTGGAGGCGGCGATGTACCCGAGGGCGAAGCCGGCGGCGAGGAGGAGGAGGGCGATGAAGGCGAGGAGGGGTGGACGGGCGGCCATGGGGGGCCTTGGATGCGGAGACCGTGCCGGCGGGGTCCGCTGGGGACATGGTACTCCAGCGGAGAAGGAGGGGGCGCGCTACGCCCCCAGAACGAACCGCGCACGCTCGGCGCGGAGCATCTCGAAGGGAGTCACGCACTTGATGCCCAGGCCGAGGCAGGCGTCCGGGATCTTGATCCGCTTCACGGAGGTGGACGCGATCTCGTGGGTCACGACCGTGTACCCGTGCCCGAGTGCGTGAGCCACGAGGTAGTAGTCGGCGACCTGGAGGAACGTGTTCACCGCGGCGGGCTCGTACCTCGGGCCGGACGCCCACGTGCTCACGGCCGCGAGGGCACCCGACATGGCGGCGTCGGGCTTCAGGAAGAAGCCGGCACCTCTCGCCGCCGCCCACGGGACGAGCTCGTCGGCTCCGGCTGCGATCTCGTCCCCGACCTTCTCGATGCTGAAGACCCTGCGCTCCGCGTTGGCCTTGACGAGCCAGTCCCAGAACGCCGGGCAGAAGTCGAGGCCGTAGTGGAGGTTCTTGGCCTGGAGGAAGACGTTGGTGTCCAGGAGGTACGCCATCAGACCGCGACCTCGAGGCTCCGTCCGAGCGCGCGGAAGGTCTCCAGCCTGGAGAACCCGAGCATGCGGAAGGCGTCGCGGTAGAGCGTGTTGCCCTCCAGCGTGCTGACCACGATGGCGCGGGCGAACCGCTTGCTGACCCGCGCAGCCTGGGTCAGGTAGAAGTCCCCGCCGCTCCCCTTCGGGATGGCGAGGAGCCTCTCGAGTTCCTTCTCGTACTCCTTCCAGAACCGCTCCCGGCCGAGACCTCCGGCGTCGTGGATGCGGCGGAGGATGACTAGGCTGCTGACCTTGAACCGGCGGGCGAGTCGGGCCACCTCGACGGGCAGGTCGGCGTCCCTGCGGTACTCGGCCCGGAACATCGCGAGGGGGACCAGGAGTTCCGCCGCGACCTGGTTGCACCAGCGCTCGACGGCGTGCTCCGGAACCTCGGAAGGCTGGGCATCGGAGACCGCGGACTGGCCGAGCCAGACGTGGGCCAGTTCGTGGGCGAGGGTGAACATCTGGGCGGCCCGCGTGTCCGCACCATTGACGAACACGAGGGGGGCGAGTGGGTCGGACATGGCGAACCCGCGGAACTCCCGGGGGTCGAGGCGGCGGCGGTTGTTGCTCAGGACGACACCGCTGCACATGACGAGGATCCCGAGGGAGTCCGCCTGTCCGATGAAGTGGCGCAGCGCTTCGGACCAGGTGGGCAGGCGCCGGCGCTCCTCGAGGTCCATGCCGAGCGCGTGGCGGATCCCCGACGCCGTGGTCTCGATGTCGTCCGTCGTCCGGACGGAGCCGACGAAGGGGAGGGGGGCCTCGCCGGCGGCCCTCGCGAAGTCCCGGTACCACTCCTGGCGCTGCTGGCAGATGTAGACCGTGTCCAGGAGGTGGGGGCTGGGGCGGCCTTCCCGGGCGCCGGCGACCCGGCGGAAGTCGGGGATGGGGACCCGCTCCACGGGGGGCTCGGGGAGGAAGAAGAAGCCGACGGGGGCGAAGGTCGCCTTCGCGTAGCTCTCGAGCTGCTTCAGGGTCGGGTGGGACTCACCGTGCTCCCAGGAGGCGAGGTGGGGGAACTTCCGCGCGAGCCGGTCGGGGGAGACCCCGGCCCGCTCGCGGGCCCACCGCAGCATCTCTGGACGGATGGCCACCCGTTCCACGTCTGGAATCTACCCTGCGCGTTCCCCGACTCCTCCGGGTAGTCGCGGCCCCGCCATGGCGGCGCGGCAGTGCCACGGGCAGGGCCTCCAGCAGCCGCGCGAAGCTCTCTCGGAGGCCCGATCTCAAGTGCAACCCGGGTTCGCAGCCATCGAGCAGGCGGGGCAGCGCCCCCGTGTTGATGGCCCTCCCGCTCCTGGTTGCCTGGATGGCGGCGACGGGGACCCGGGCACGGGCGGCGGCCTCGGGGTCCTCCTTCTCGCCAACGAGGGGCGTCCTTGGACCCTCGAGAACTACTCCTTCACGGGGAAGGGCCCGCGCCGGTATCCCGCGCCGGATCCGGTGGAGTGGATGCCGGGCCTTCAAGAGCAGGCGATGCCGACGAGGTGGCTTGGGGCCCGCCTCGTCGGCCGGAGGCCACCCAGAGGACGAACTGCGGGATGAGCAGCCAGAAGAGGAAGTTGAGCGCCAAGGAGGGCAAGCCTGGGCCATGGGGGTGGTCCTCGCCGCCCCCGACCGCTCCAACGAGGAATGGGATGCCGTAGATCCGGTACCACTCGCCATTCGAAGGAAGGGGGTACTGCGAGAAGAAGCTGAGGAGACCAAGGAGAGTGCCCACTTCCCAGCCATGGGATCGGAGCCAACGCCAGAAGACCGGTCGCCCTTCGTCCTTCACACGCTTGTTGAAGAACACCGCGGCCCCGGATGCGATGAGCAGGATGAATCCGCCGAGATTGATGACGAGGAAGAGCGCCATCACCACTCCTCCGGCCGGACCTGAAACCCGGTCCCGATAGTACTCCGGGACAGAGAGCCTGATGAGCCGATATGCGGCTCGGGAGAGTACCGAAGCCGAGGGGACTCGAACCCCCAACACCCTGATCCACGGTCCGGTACTCCCCTCACCCGCCCCCGCCCCCCCCCCCTCACCCCCTTCCCTTCCCCCCTCGCCCCCCCGGCGGTACAACAGGCTCCGCATGAAGGGCCTCCTCGTCGTCGCCGGACTCGCCGCAGCGCTGGCGGTGGTCTCGGGCCTCCTCCTCCTCACCGTCCCGCAGGGGCCGGGGCAGTCGGACTCCGCCCCCGCCGGCACGGCCCCCTCCGCCGCCCCGCACTCCGCCCCGGCGAACGACCCCGCCCCCCCCGCCCCCCCCGACGTCGAGAAGCGCCTCCGCGCCCTCGAGATCCGCCTCGAGGAGGTCC
>JAKLKS010000111.1:1895-12569 GCA_023150535.1 Planctomycetota bacterium | reverse complement strand
AGGCGGCGCGAGTCCGTGGAGCAGGGGCGGACCCGATGCCCGGAGGGAATGGGAGTACCCACACGAAACAGCGAGGATCCACGGGACCCCGCGCCGCCCCCATTCCTCCCCCCCCGCCCCCCTCCCCCGTAGGATTCCCCCCTTCCCCCGGAGGATCCCATGGCGAAGCCCGCCGAGAACCTGCTCCACTACGCCGCCAGCGAGACCGACGCCGACATGTATTACGCGACCCGGTTCCTCGCCCCCGACGCCTTCGCCTGGTTCCGCACGAAGGGCCGGGACTGGCTGGTCGCCAGCGACCTCGAGATCGGCCGCGCCCGCGAGGAGGCGTCGGTGGACGGGGTCCTCTCCCTCACCGACCTCCGGAAGCGGGCCGAGAAGTCGGGCGTGAAGCGCCCCGGGATGCCCGACATCCTCGCCGCGGCCCTGCGCCTGAAGAAGGTGCGCTCCGTGGAGGTCCCCGACCAGTTCCCCCTCGGCATGGCCGACGCCCTCCGCGGCCGGGGGATCAAGGTGACCGCCCGCCGGGCCCCCTTCCTCCCCGCCCGGGTCCTCAAGACCCCGGCCGAGGTGAAGGCCATCCGGGAGTGCCAGGAGGCCACCGAGCGCGCCGTCCACCGCGCCTTCGATCGCCTCCGGAAGGCCCGCATCCTCGGGAACTCCATCGTCGAGAAGGGCGGGAGGCGCCTCACCGCGGAGGACGTCAAGCGGACCATCGACGTCTCCCTGATGGAGGACTCCTGCATCGCCAAGAACACCATCGTGGCCTGCGGGGACCAGGCCGTGGACCCGCACAACCGGGGCACCGGCTACCTCCGCCCCCACCAGGCCATCGTGTTCGACGTCTTCCCCCGCTCGGCCCGCACCGGCTACTACAGCGACATGAGCCGCACCGTCGTGAAGGGGAGGGCGTCGGAGGCCCTCCGCAGGCAGTACGCCGCGGTCCTCGAGGGGCAGGAGATGGGCATCGGGATGATCCGCGCCGGGGTGAACGGGCGGGAGGTCCACCAGGCCATCCACCGCCGGTTCGAGGAGCAGGGGTATCGCACCGGGCCGCGGAACGGGAAGATGCAGGGCTTCTTCCACGGCACCGGCCACGGGGTCGGCCTCGACATCCACGAGGCCCCCCGCGTCGGGGGCGTGGACGACACCCTCCCGGCGGGTTCCGTGGTGACCGTGGAGCCGGGCCTCTACTACCCCGGGGTCGGCGGCGTCCGCCTCGAGGACATGGTCCTCGTCCAGGAGCGCGGCTGCCGCAACCTCACCGTCTTCGAGAAGACCCTCGTCCTGTAGGGCGGGGGGACCCGCCGGCCCCGCCCGGCCCCGGCAGGGGGTCCCCCCTCCCGCCGGCAATCCGGGGGGGATCCCCCCGCGGGCTCCGGGAAGTCCGGGCGGGGGTTGTCCTTCCGGACGCCTTCCGGGCACAATGGGAGGGTCGACCGTCGAAAGGGGGATGACCTTGAGGGAACGGTTCCGGATCCTGCTGCTCGGGGGGCTCCTCGCCCTCCTCCTCCCCGCCCCCGCCGCCCCCGCCGCCCCCCCGGCCGACCCGGTCCCCGGGGCCGGGCGCCCCCTCGGCGTCCCGTCCGAGGGCCTCGACCGCGTCCGCCTCGACGACGGCCGGGTCATCTCCTGCCGCCTCGAGGAGCCCCGCGGCGACGAGGCCCTCCTCCACTTCCAGACCTTCGTCGCGAGGATCCCGAAGAAGCGCATCGTCGAGAAGCGCCTCTTCGCCGACTACGACTCCACCCCCCGATCCAAGGAGGAGGAGGCGCAGGCCGGCCGCGGCCTCGTCCGCTTCGGGGGCCGCTGGATCACGAAGGAGGCGGCGGAGAAGTCGGTCCGGGCCGAGGAGGAGGAGGCGCGGAAGTTCCGGGAGGAGGACGATAAGCACTCGAAGTGGGAGAACCGCTGGATCGTCGAGACCGACCACTTCAGGATCGAGGCCAACATCCCCCGGGAGGCCGTGGACCGGTACGGGGAGCTCCTCGAGTCCTTCTACGACTACTTCGTGAAGGCCTTCCAGATCAAGCTGTCCCAGCGCGAGAAGAAGAACAAGCTCCCCGTCTACCTCTTCCGCCGCAGGGACGAGTTCCGCAAGTTCCACGACCAGGACACCGGGGGCCGCAGCGAGAGCCTGCTCGGCTACTTCGTCCCCGCCATCGGCCAGGAGCGGCTGGTCTTCTTCGACATGGCGGGGAACCGGCAGGAGACCATCGACGTGATGTTCCACGAGGGGACCCACTTCATCATCCACCTCGCGGAGCCGACGGTCCTCGTGAACCGGTGGGTCCACGAGGGGTGCGCCGAGTACTTCGCCGCCTGCGAGTACGACGGGAAGCGGTTCCGGCCCGGCCTCGTGCAGGACGGCCGCCTCCTCCACTTCCAGGAGATGATCCGCGCGGGAAGGGTCCTCCCACTCGAGACCCTCCTCGCCGGCGGGGATCCCTACCCCGCGGGGGAGTCGCCGGTCGAGTTCGGGGGCGAGCACTACGCGCAGGCATGGACGCTGGTCCACTACCTGATGGAGGGGAAGAAGGGGAAGTACCGCGCGGGGTTCGTCAACTTCCTCAACCTCCAGCTCCTCAAGAGGGGGAAGCTCTCGCCGCTCGAGGGCGGCTCGCGCAAGTACATGGACCGCGAGGAGGGGAAGGCGGCCCTCCTGCGCTCCATCGGGGTGAAGGACGGGAACACCCTGATCGAGGAGGTGAAGGAGTACGCCATGACCCTCCCCCTGCGGGGGGCCGAGGCCTACGTGATGCGGGGGGAGGCCCACTTCTACGACGGCAAGGCGGAGGAGGCCGAGAAGGACTTCGCCGAGGCCCTCGCGAAGGGGGGGAACGACCCGAAGCTCCTCGCCCACCTCGCCCGGGTCTACACCTACCTCCCCGGGAAGCAGGCGGAGGCCCTCGACCTCCTCCGGAAGTCCATCGCGCTCGACCCCCTCGACGCCTCCACCCACTTCTTCCTCTCCCGCCTCGTCCCCCCCGAGGAGGCCTACGGGATCCTCCAGACCTGCCTCCAGGTGGACCCCGACCACGGCCTCGCCCTCGGCGACTACGCCTGGCTGACCTACCTGCGCCTGAAGAACCGGGACCGCGCGGAGGACGACGAGGAGAAGGCGGTCGTGCGGAAGGCCATCGAGTCGGCGAAGCGCGCCATCGCCATCGACCCCTCCGACACCGCCTACCACGCGCTCGCCTCCCTCCACCTCACCCTGGGGGAGTTCGACAAGGCCCTGGAGGCGGAGAAGGTGGCCGTGGAGTACTCCCCGGAGGACCTCTCCTACCTCTGGAGGGTCGCGGAGTGCCACGCCCTCCTCGGGCAGCCGGAGGACTTCGCCCGCATCCTCCGCCGCATCGAGCTCCTCATGCGGCGCGCCGCGCGCCCCGCCGAGGGGGAGACCGCCTCCGAGGGGGGCCCCTCCGTCGAGGACATCCAGGCGGAGATGGGCCAGCTCGTCCAGCGGATGGTGTCGAAGTGCCTCTCCTGGGACCTCAAGGTCCAGGCCGTCGCCGCCCTCGACGCCTGGTACGAGAAGCGGCGGCCCCGGACCGAGGAGGACTGGTGGTTCTACGCCGACGTCTACCGCCAGCGCGGGGACATGCGGCGCGCCGGCCGCATCGCGGCCGACGGCCTGAAGGAGTTCCCCGAATCGAAGATCCTCGAGGCCGTCCTGACCGAGGCCGCGGCCTCCCTGCCCGAGGGCGGGAAGGAGGGGGAGTGATGCGCGCCGCCGCCGCCGCCGCCCCGTTCCTCCTCCTCGCGTCCCTCGCCGCGGGCGCCGCGGCCGCCCCGGCCGCCCCCCCCGCCGGCGCGAAGGACCCGGAGTTCCCGGCCCGGCTGGCCGCCTTCAAGAAGCTCTTCCGCGCCCTCCCCGAGGCGGTCCGCGAGCCCCTCCCCCCGCAGGGGGAGACCTTCATCCACCAGAAGCAGTTCCTCGCCCGCGCCGAGGAGCACGAGGCGGAGACCGTCGCGGTGGTGAAGTGCGTCCAGGAGCTCGCCCGCACGAGGGACGGGAAGGTCCTCGAGGAGCTGATCCGGGGCCTCGGGCTCGCCGGCCGCATGGAGCCCGTGGCCCGCAAGGCCCTCGACGAGGTGGTCTCGAAGCTCGAGCCGGTGGAATCCGCCTACTTCCAGAAGCGGGAGGAGCACTTCCGCCTCACCGGCTCCTGGCCCTCCATGGTGGTGATCGCCGAGCAGAGGGCGGTGGACACGCTCCGCTGGAACCGGCAGGAGGCCGCCCACGGCCTGGACTTCGTGCTCCGCACACGGGACGCCCTCGTGGAGGGGATGGGCACGAACCTCGAGCTCCTGGCCGAGGACCGCGCCGAGGCCTGGAAGGCCGCCCTGCGGATGGCCCAGGCGCCCGACCCCTCCGACCGCGCCTCCTTCTGCGAGGCGGTGAAGACCGTCCCCGGGAAGGACGTCGAGCAGGCGCTCCTCGGCCTGGAATCGAAGGAGAAGGACCCCTGGGTCCTCTCGGCGGCCATCGACGCCCTCTCCCGGCAGGGCTCCCCCGAGGGGTTCCGGCGCATCCTCGCCCGGCTCGCCGATCCCGACCTCGGGGTCGTGGTGGCGGCGGTCCGCGGGCTCGCCCGCTACCGCTCCCCGGAGACCATCCCGGCCCTGGTGGAGCGCCTGAAGACCGCCGAGGGGCGGCTCTTCTCCGACCTCGTGGAGACCCTCTTCGACGTGACCGGGAAGCACCTCCCCGACCAGGCGACCGCCTGGGCGGGCTGGTGGGAGAAGGACGGGAAGGCCTTCCTGCGCCGCTGGAGCGAGGACGTCGCGGAGCGCCTCGACGAGGTCGAGACCATCGGCCTCACGGACGAGCGGCTCATCGACGTGGCGGCGGAGCTGGCCGCCCTCCTCCCCACGGAGCGGGACCCGAAGGTCCGGGACGCCATCCTCGAGAACCTCTCCATCCACCGCTCCAACCACGCCCGCGTCACGCTGATCCGCTGCCTCTCCGCCCCCGAGAAGGCGACCCGCCTCGCCGCCATCCGCGGCCTCGGGCAGTACCGGCACGTGAGCGTCCCCGAGGAGCTGATCGCGCGCCTCCCCCACGCCGACGCGGAGGAGACCCAGGCGATCTTCGTCACCCTCCGCACGCTCTGGGGGGGGCCCGGGGAGTTCCAGGTGGACGGCCCCGACCGGGAGAAGCTCCAGCGCTGGTGGGACACGGTGAAGGAGCGGGTGGCGGAGCAGTTCGTGAAGCTCGGCTCCCGGGACGTCGCGGGGGGGAAGAAGCCCCCCGAGACGGGCGGCGAGACGCGCTGGCAGGACCGGAACTTCTACGGCCTGCGGGTCGACTCCGACAACGCGCTCTTCGTGGTGGACATCTCCCTCTCCATGGAGGAGCCGGCGGACAGGCCCGGCTCGACGCGCACGGGCGGCCCGGCCCCCGCCGTGGGGGGGAAGCCCCTCCGGAAGATCGACGTGGCCCAGAACGAGCTGCGCAGGGTGCTCCGGGGGCTCCCCGACGGGACGCGCTTCGGGCTCGTGCTCTTCTCCTTCAAGCCGGAGGTCTGGGACCAGGGGATGGTGGTGATGGACGGGGAGGTGCGGAAGAAGGCCATCGCCTGGGTGGACGCGCTGAAGACGCGGGAGGCGACGAACGTGCACGACGCGCTGGAGACGGCGTTCTCCATCGGGACGAAGGGCTCCCCCCTGAAGGCGGCGGCGCCGGCGGACACGATCTTCTTCGTGTCGGACGGCGAGCCGACGGTGGGGAAGTTCCTGAACACGCAGGTCATCCGGGACCAGGTGAAGCGGTGGAACCGGGGGCGGAACGTGAAGATCCACGTGATCGGGGTCGGCGAGGACCACGACGTCTCCTTCTGCCGCGCGCTGGCGGAGGAGAACGGGGGGTTCTACATCGCGCGGTAGGGGGCCTTCCTTCCTCCAGCAGGAGCCGCCCGCGGTTCACGGGGCCTCCTCGCCCCCCCCCCGCGCCCCTACCTCCAGATCTCCACCGTCCCCCCTCCGACCCCGCCCATGATCGAGAAGCCACCCGGCGTCGTCGGCGCCTCCTCCCCGGCTCCCGTCGCCACCGCCTTCCCCCCGATGCGATCGATGGCCGCCTGCGCGTTCTGGCGGACGCTCCCCGTGGAGGCGTCCCGCAGCTTCTCCAGGGCCGGCAGCGCCGACCGCGCATCGGGCCCGAAGTCGGAGAGGACCAGCGCCGCCAGCCCGCGGATCGACTCCTCCCCGTCCTCGAGCAGGGGGAGGACCGCCGCCACGGACGCCGCGGGGTCCCCGCGGATCGCCGAGACCGCCTGGAGCGCCGCGTTGCGCGCGGGGACGTTCTTCGCCCGCAGCGCGAGGAACACCTCGGGAAGCGCCGGCTCCGCCGCCCGGCCGATCCGGCCGAGGGCGAGGCAGAGGTCGCAGGAGAGGGTGGGCCAGGTGGGCACCCCGGCCGACCGCGGCATCCGGTCGAGCGTGCTGCGGGGCGCCGCCACGTCCCTGCGGAGGGCCGCCCGCAGGTCCCCCAGCGCCGGGAGGGCGGCCGCCCCGAGGGCCCCGAGGGCGTCGGCGGCGGAATCGGCGACGGTCGCGTCGGCGTCGGCCAGCGCCTTCCCGAGCGGCCCGAGGACGAGGGCCGGGTCGGGGTCGACGACGCCCAGCGCCGCCGCCGCGTTCCGGCGCAGGTTGACGGAGGGATCGCCCAGGGCCTTCGCGAGGGCTCCGGCCGCGGGGGAACCCTCCTTCCGGAGGTAGAGGAGGGAGAGCGCCGCGTTGGACCGCACGTCCCCGCAGGGGTCGCGGAGCGCCTTCTGGAGGGCGGGGAGGACCAGTTCCCGGATCCTCCGGGCCCGCGCCTCCCCGTCGGGGTCGGGCTTCGCGGGCGGGTCCTTCGCGGGCGGGGCGTCCGGGGGTCCGTCCGCGGGCTCCCCGGGAGGGGGCAGGCGGGAGGGCCCGTCCCCGAGGCGGTCCGGCGATCCCCCGATCCGCCCCAGCGCGAGGGCGGCGTTCACCCGGAGGCTCTCGTCCTTCGTCGCGCCGACGACCGCCTTCGCGAGGGAGGGGAGGGCCTCGGCGGCGGGGGCCCCGATCCGCGCCAGCGCCGCCGCGGCGCGGGCCCGCTGCTTCCCGTCCTTCCCGTCCAGGACCGCCCGCCACTCGGACACGGTGCGGCCCTCGTGGGCGGCCTCCTGCGCGGCGGGCGCGGGCGCGGGTCGAAGGGCCAGCGCGGCCAGAAGCATCCCCGGGACGAGCATCGCCCTCATGGGCACCTCCTCCTCGATGCAGGATAGGCCGCCGACCGGCGGGGAGGCAACGGCGGGCCCCCTTCCGGTCACGCGCCCCGACCCCCGGAGCGGCGGCGCGGGACCTTGCTCCCGGGGTGTCCCCTGATCCAGAATCCTCCCCATGACCCCGAGGATCGTCACCCTGACGATGTCCGCGGGCTTCCTATGGTTCCTGGCCATCCTGGGGGCCCTGGGGCTCGCCCTCGCCGTCCACCGGAACCTCGCGAGGGCCTTCCGGCTGGCCCTCTTCGGGAACGAGGGGCCCGGCCGGTCCTGGCCTCTCCTCGGGAGTTTCGCCGCCCTCCTCCTGACCTGGGCCCTCTGGGACTGGAAGGGTGGAGGGTCCGCGGTGGTCCTCATCCTCGGGTTCGCCCTGGCGGACGGTGCCCTCCTCCTGGCGGAGACCTGGAGCGTGACCGGCGGGGCGCTGCTGCGCCGGATCCGTGGAGGGCCCGTGGACACCTCCTGGCCCGTGGAGGACGGAGGAGGCGTGGGCGTCGCATGGTGGAGTTGGACCTTCACCCCGGCATCGGGGAGCGGCGGGGACGCGTCGCGGGAGTCCTAGGCCCCCGGGCCCGGAGGGGCGGTGGACCCATTACCGGGCCGGCGGCGTCCACGCCAGGGCCGGGTGGCCCGCGCCGGGAGGCCGCCCCGATGGCGCCGGACCGTCCGAGGGAGTATCTTGATGCCCATGGCAGAGGAGCCATCCCCCGCGCTTGCAGCATCGCGTCCCGGTACATTCTGGGAGAGGCGCAGGTGGACCATCCTCTCCGTCCTCTGGCTGGGCATGGCCAATGTCCTCTTCTGGACCCTGGGTTCCGGGGACCCGGAGCTGATGGACCTCGCCCCGCGGCCCATGACAATCCCCACCAGAGCCCTCTGGTATCTCGCGGTCCTTTCCGCCATGGGCCTCGCCTGGGCGATGATCCGCACCCTCCCGTACTGCTTCCGGATGGTGGTCACGGGTGAAGAAGGCTGGCCGGGTCCGCTCCTGATCGTGGGCTCCCTGTCGACCTGCGTCCTCTGCTGGGCCCTCTTCGACTTCAGGTGGACACCCAGCGCCATCGTCCTCCCGGCCGGTTTCCTTCTGACCGACGGCGCCTTCGTCCTCGGCGCCATCTGGAACATCTCGGTCGGCAGGCTCCTGCGCTCCGCCAGGGGCACCCGGCAAACGGCGTAGGGAGGCCTCCGTCCACCCTCCATGGGCCCGGAGGCTCGTTCGCGGGTGATCCGCGCCGGCACCGGGTGGAGGGGGCGGGTAGAATTCACTCCGCTCGCCGGTCACTTCCAAAGCGAGGCCCGCCATGCCCGACCCCGCCCCGCCGGCCCGGTTCCGGTACCACTTCAACTCCTGCAACGACCTGGGGGCGATGCGCCGCTTCTACGTGGAACTCCTCGGGATGCGGGAGCGCTCCTTCCGGGACGGTCCGGACGGCGCCTGGCTCTCGGTGGACGGCGGAGGGTTCGAGGTCATGTGGTTCCGCTCCGCCGCGGGGCTTCCCGTCCCCGCCGCCTTCGCGAGCCAGCCCGGGTGGGAGGGCGGAACGGCGGAGGCCTCCTCCTGGGGCCTGGCCATCCCCGAGGAGCGGTTCGCCGGCGTCTGGCGGTCGCTCCGGGACGCGGGGGTCCCCCTGTTCCGGCCCGTCCCCGAGTGGCGGCAGGACTCCTACTGGGGGCTCTCGGTGCTCGACCCCATGGGCGTCACCGTGGAGGTCTACTGCGCCCCGCGGGAGAGGCCGGCGACGACGGAGTGGCCCGAGGGCGGGCAGGGGGAGCGGGGTTCGTGAGGGGCCGCGCGAGGGGGGCGCGGCGGGGACCTGGCCGGGGCGGGAGGCGGCCCCGGCGGAGGACCCGGGGGCGGGCCCCTACAGCTCCCCCACCCGATCCAGCAGCAGCGCGCTCCAGGTCTCGAACCGCGGCCGCTCCTCGCGCAGGAGGCGCAGGACCTCCGCCCGCGGCGTGAAGGCCCCCTCCAGCGCGTCGGTCTCCCGCACCCGGACCTCCCCCGCCACCCGCACCCGGTAGACGAGCCCGAAGTGCACCGCCCCCACCGCCGTCGCGTCGTCGTTGAGGATCCCGACCGGCGTCGCCTCCCATCCCGGCCCGCCCCCCGCCCCCTCGACGACGACCTCCTCCTCGATCTCCCGCCGCAGCCCCGCCTCCAGCGGGTCCGCCGCCCCGTCCACCGGGTTGATGTGCCCTCCCACCCCCACCGACAACTTCCCGGGGATCAGCGCCTCCCCCCCCTACCCGAGGCGCCGCATGATGAACAGGTCCTCCCCCCGCTCGAAGAGGGCGTAGGGGATCACCTGCTTCAGCATCGGGTCCCTCTCCGCGTGCCGCCGCTCCACGAAGTACCCGTGGTCGCGGATGCGGGAGACGACCCGCTCCCGCTCCTCCCCCGTGAAGGGCTCGAAGCCGTGGGGGTAGCGGTCGTCGAAGAGGCGCTGGCGGGGGACGACGAGGACGAACTCCAAGGACGGGATCTCCGGGGGACGCGGGAGGGTACCCCGCCCGGAGGACGGCGGGGGCGGCGGGCTGTGGACTAGAATCGGGGCGTGGCCCCCACCCCCCCCGCCCGCTGGTCGAGCCTGCTCTGGCTGGGGGCGATCCTCGCCCTCGTCGCGGCCGCGACCATGGTCCCCTGGCGCGGGGAGTGCGGCTTCCTCGCCGTCCTCGGGGCGCCCTGCCCGGGGTGCGGCATGACCCGGTCCGTGGTCGCCCTGCTGGGCGGGGACGTGGCGGCCTCCCTGCGGTGGCATCCCCTGGGGCTCCCCCTCGCCGCCGCGGCGGCCGCCGCCGGTGCGATGGCGCTCCACGAGGGGTTCACCGGCCGCCCCACCCTGCGTCGCGCCGCCGACCGCTGGGGGGTCCGGGCGGCGGTGGCGGGGCTCGTCCTCCTCGGGGGGGTGTGGGCGGTCCGCGTGCTCTGGCGTCCGGAGTGGTCCCCGGACCCGATCCGGCCCGGGAGCGTCGCCGCCCGGGTCATCGGGACGGGGGAGTGAGGGGGGCGAGGGGCGGGGGCGAGAGTACGGCGGCGGATGGGGCGAGGTCCGAGGACCACACCCCATGGTCTGGGACGGCACGGGGTGGCGGAGGGTGAGGGATTCGAACCCCCGGTACCCTTGCGGGTACAGCGGTTTTCAAAACCGCCGCCTTCAACCGCTCGGCCAACCCTCCGCGTGAGCGCCGACGGGCAGATCCGGGGATCACCGGCCCCCCCCCGGGCAGGACTCCGGGACTCCTCGCCCCGGCGCCCCCGTGGCCGGACCATCCTACCCGGCGGTCCATGCGGTCGATGCAGGCCGCCTCCGGGCCCCCCCGCCCCCCCTCCCGCCGCCCCCCGCCTACGCCGCCCCCACCCGCCCCCGGGCCCCGGCGACGATGCGCTCCAGTTCCGAGGGCAGGATCCCCTGGT
>JAKLKS010000111.1:0-1885 GCA_023150535.1 Planctomycetota bacterium | reverse complement strand
CACAGCGTCCGGCAGCGCTCCGCCTCGTCGCCGAGCACCTCGATGATGAGCCCGTCCGCGCCCGACGCGATGGCCGCCGCGCTCGCCGCCGGCACCCGGCGGTAGTCCCCCGTCGCGTGGCTCGGGTCCACCACCACCGGCAGCCAGCACACCTCCCGCAGCGCCGGGACGACGTTGAGGTCGAGCGTGTTCCGCCCGTACTCCCCCTGCGTGAAGGTCCGGATCCCCCGCTCGCAGAGCAGGATGTCCCGGTTCCCCTCCATGGCCACGTACTCCGCCGCGCAGAGCCACTCCTCGAGCGTCGCCGCGAAGCCGCGCTTGAGGAGCACCGGCTTCCCGAACCGCCCCACCTCGACGAGCAGGGGGAAGTTCTGCATGTTCCGGGAGCCCACCTGGAGCACGTCCGCCACCTCCCCCACCCGCTCCACGAGCCGCGGGTCCATCACCTCCGTCACGATGGGGAGCCCCGTCTCCGCGCGCGCCTCGGCGAGGATCTCCAGGCCCGCCTGCCCGAGCCCCTGGAAGGAGTGGGGGTTCGTGCGCGGCTTGAAGGCGCCGCCCCGCAGCATGTCGCCGCCGGCGGCCTTCACCGCGCGGGCGACCCGGAGCGTCTGCTCCCGGGTCTCCACGGCGCAGGGGCCCGCGATGACCACGGGGCGCCCGCCGCCGACGACGACGCCGCGGACCGCCACCTCCCGCACCGCGCCCTCCGCCGCGTACTCCGGGCATCCCCGGCGCGTGACCGACAGCCCGGGCAGGTCCTCGATGTTCATGGCCGCTCCTCCGATCCCGTCGCCGGCGCGGGAAGGGGCCGCAGCGCCCCCCCGCGCACCACCGCCACCGACGCCGCCCCCGCGCGGTTCCCGTCCGCTTCGAAGGAGAGGGGGCCGGTGGCCCCCGGGAGCGGGTCCCCCGCGAGCAGCGCCGCCCGCGTCCCCTCCGCCGTCCCGTCCGAGGCCCGGACCGCGCGGACCAGCAGCGCCACGCCGTCCCGCGCCGCCGCCGCCGCCTCCCCCGGCTCCCCGTCGTAGCGGGCCCGCCAGGCGTCCCGGAAGGCCCTCCCCTCCCCCGCCGAGGGGTCGTAGGTCCGCGCGAGGAGGACCCCCTCGCCCCGCTCCCCGAGGGCCGCGGCGAAGGCGGCGGGATCCGCGCCGGGGAGGGGGAGGGCGAGGGCCGTCCCCCTCCAGCCCGCGGCCCGGAGGTCCTCCAGCACCGCCCGCGCCGCCGGGGCGGGGAGGGAGAGGAGGACCGGGGAGCGGGGCGCCTCCGCGGCGGCCGCCACGCCCGGCTCCCGGCCGGCGCCGCCGGGACCGCAGGGGAAGGAGCGGGGGGGGCTCCCCCCGGCGCGGAGGACGGCCCGGGCGACCTCCTCCGCGACCCGGTCCCCCTCCCGGCCGCCGCAGCCGAAGGAGAGGGGCGGGAGGGCCCTCTCCGCCGCGGGGAGGGCCGCGAGGAGGGCGTCGAGCACGTCCCTCTCGTCCGGCACGACGCGGAACATCCAGGGGAGGGGGACCCGGGTGAGGGCGGAGGCCGCGGAGCCGACGAGGACGGGGACCCGGGCCTTCCCCGCGATCTGGGCGGCGAGGTGGGACCCGTTGCGGTCCGGGGGCGTGACCACGCCGGCCGCGCCGCCGGCGTAGACCATCTCGACGACGCGCGCCGCCTCCGATCCCCAGGGCCCCTCCACGCGCCCCTCCACCACCCGCACCGGGGAGGCCGCCGTCCCGAGGAGCGCGGCCGCCAGCGCCGCCCCCCGGGAGACCTCCCGGGCGAGGTCGGGGTCGGCCGGGAGGAGGAGGCCGACGCGGACCTCGGAGGAGTGGGCGAAGCGGACCTCCCGGCTCCCGGGGCTCGTGTTCACCGCCAAGGTCCACCGGGGCTTCAC
>JAKLKS010000110.1 GCA_023150535.1 Planctomycetota bacterium | reverse complement strand
GGGGCGGACCTCGAGGGCCGCGGCACGGGGGAGGCCCTCCTCGACCTCGACGGGGACGGGCGGGTCGACGCGGCCGCCGTCGGGGGGAGGGACGCCTTCGCGGCGGCGATCCTCGCCCCCGGTGGCGGGGTCCTCCTCCTCAGGTAGCGGGGGGGGGGCGGGTCCTCCTCCTCCCCTCCGCGCATTCCTTCCCGGGTGCGGGGCATTTTCCCGGGTCACAGGAGGGCCGTCCATGGGACTTGCGGGCGGCCCGCGCCTTGCGTATGACGGTCCGTCAAGGTCCGCTGGGGGACACCGGCAGCCGCGGTCGGACCACGGGAAGCACCCGCGGCGCCCCAAGGAGGACGGTCATGAAGAGGCATGGTGCGGCCGCCTGGGCGGCCCTTCTCGCACTGCTGGCGGGCAGCCTGGCGCTCACCGCGTGCAGCGGCGGCTCCGACGGCGACCGCGGCCCCGCGGGCCCCGCGGGCCCCCCGGGCCCTCCCGGGCCCCCGGCCCCCGACCCCGATCCGGAGCCCACCGATCCCAACCTCGCCGAGGACGAGGCGCTCCCGGGCGCGGTCCTCACCCTCGCCTCGGTCTCCGGCGCCAGCGGCGCGGGCGGCGCCTTCCAGGTGGGGGACGTCATCTCCTTCACCTTCACGCTCGCCAAGGGGGACGGCTCCTTCCTCGCCCTCTCGGAGATGGACTCCGGGTCGGTCTACTTCTCCGGACCCTCGAACAACTACAACCGGGTCATCGAGCGGGCCACCGACCTCCGGACCCGGGCGGTGAGGAACACCGACGGCTCCTACACCTACACCTTCGCGACCCCGATCCCGGCGACCTACGCCGCCCCCTACAACGACAACGGGCTCCTGGGCCCCGGCGACGGCGTGCTGACCGGGCAGGCCCTCCTCTCCGGCACCTACACGCTGGGGATCGAGTCCTACAAGAACTACTACGTGGACGGCGTCCGCTACCGCGACCCGGTGAACGTCACCCGGGACGTCCTCCTCGGCACCGCCACCGTGCTCCAGCCGAGGGACGTGGTCGGGCAGGCGAACTGCAACCGCTGCCACGAGCAGGTCATGGCCCACGGCACCTTCCGCCGGGACGTGAAGCTCTGCCTGCAGTGCCACACCACCGGGTCCAGGGACGAGGACGGCCAGTCCATCGAGTTCCGGGTCATGATCCACCGGATCCACAACGGGAAGCACCTCCCCTCGGTGAACGGGGTCTCCACGAACGACGACGGCTCCCGGAACTACGGCGCGACCCCGGTCCCCTACGTGGTCGGCGGCACCGACTACTCCGAGGTCGCCTTCCCGGCCTGGCCGAACCTCAACATCGCCATGCCGAGGGACGCCGGGTACACCGCCCTCTCCGCGGCGGCGAAGGCCCAGGACGACCAGACCCGCTTCGGCGCCACGGACTGCGCCTCCTGCCACGGCGACCCCGACGGGACCGGCCCCGCGGCGGCCCCGGCGCAGGGGAACAACGCCTACTCCGTGCAGACCCGGCGCGCCTGCGGCTCCTGCCACGACGACGTCCGCTGGGACAGGCCCTACACGGCGAACGGCCTCAACATGCCGGCCCAGGGGACGGACAACGGCTGCCTCGTCTGCCATCCCGCCACCGGCTCCCCCCTCTCCCCGGTGGAGGGCCACCTGCACCCGCTGAACGACCCGGTCTACAACGGAGGCATCAACTTCGCGATCTCGGCGGTTTCCGAGGCCGGCACCCACAACGGCAACGGGAAACTCGACCCGGGGGAGAAGGTCCAGGTCTCCTTCACCCTGAAGAACGACGCGGGCGCGAACGTCGCGGCGAACACGCTGTCCTCCATGAACGTCCTGGTCACCGGCCCGACCACGAACTCCAACGTCGTTCTCTACACCTCCCTCCCGCCGGTCTACGTGGGAGCCGGCCCCGGCTACGTCCTGAACCTCCCGATGCCGGTCTACCTCGAGAAGATCGGCGTCGGGAACGGCGCCGCGGGCCAGGTCCTCTCCACCGGGCGCACGCCCCACTGGACCTCGACCTCGGCCCTCACCACCGTGCTCCTGCGCACCGGGACGGCGGGGGGCTCCACGACCCTGTCCTCGGCGGCGCCCGCTGTGCAGAACTGGATCGACGTGGTCGACGCGACGGGGTTCGCGCGCAACGACTACCTCGTCCTCGACGACGGCGGCGGGACCGAGGAGTACCTGCGCGTCCAGCTCGTGGACGGGAACCGGCTGTGGTTCACCTCGGTCTACAGCCCCGGGAACCAGCCCTTCCTGCGCTCGGCGCACCCCGCCGGGACGACGGTGAAGGAGATCACGACGGCGGCCTCCACGGCCTTCACGCTGAACGCCGGGACGGGCGCCCTCACCACGACGGGCGCCGGGTTCGCCGCCGGGCAGGCGGTCCTCTGCAGCTACACGACCGACTTCGTCGTGCCCTCCGCCTACCCCGGCCCCCTCAACGACGGGCCGGCCCAGGGGGAGACCTGGGGCGACTGGGGCGGCAAGCCGCTCGCCCCCGGCACCTACACCGTCACCCTCTACGGGCGCCTCCCCAACTTCACCGTCACCGCCGGCGGGGAGAACACGACCTACGGCCCGACCAGCAAGGGCGGGACTCGGAACTTCCTCCTGGGGTCGGCGACGGCCGAGGAGCCCTACGACCTCGTCGCCTCCGAGGACAACTGCCTCCGCTGCCACCAGGACATCTACTTCCACGGCGGCGGCCGCCGGGGCTTCGACACCTGCCTCGCCTGCCACGGGACCGCCGGCTCCGAGGACCGGCCCCGCTACGTCGCGGGCAACGCCCCGGCCACGGACGGGGTCTCCATCTCGTTCCGGGAGATGATCCACAAGATCCACCGCGGCCGGGACCTCCCCGACGCCGCGACCTACCAGATCGTGGGCTTCGGCTCCACCGCCTACCCGAACAACTACGGCCTCTCCTCCTACGAGCAGGTCGGCTTCCCCGCCATGCCCGCCGGGGTCAAGGACTGCAACGTCTGCCACGGGAACGACGCCTGGAAGGCCCCGAGGGAGCGGAACCACCCGACCGACCAGGACATGAAGACCCGCTCCTGGCGGATCGCCTGCGGCTCCTGCCACTCCGACTCCGCCGCGAAGGCCCACATCGACTCCAACACCTCCCCCTTCGACGCGGGCGAGGGCTGCGGCGTCTGCCACGGGGACGGGAAGGAGTGGCCCGTGGAGCTGAAGCACAGGATCCGCTAGGGACGAGACGCGCGGGGAAGGCCCCCGGGGGGGCGCAGGACCCCCGGGGGCCCGACCCGATCCGGCCGGCCGGCGGCGCGCGGGGGACACCCGTGGTGAAGACGATCATCGAGCCCTTCCGCATCAAGACCGTGGAGCCGATCCGGATGTCGACGCGGCGGGAGCGGGAGGGCTGGCTCCGGGAGTGCGGCTGGAACCTCTTCCTCCTCTCCTCGGAGAGGGTGCTCATCGACCTCCTCACGGATTCCGGCACCGGGGCGATGTCGAGCGAGCAGTGGTCCGCGATGATGCGGGGGGACGAGTCCTACGCCGGCGCCTCCTCCTGGTTCCGGTTCGAGCAGTCGATCCGGTCCATCACCGGGTTCCGGCACATCCTCCCGACCCACCAGGGGCGCGCGGCGGAGCGGATCCTCTTCACGCTCACCTGCGGGCCGGGGATGGCGATCCCCAACAACGCGCACTTCGACACGACCCGGGCCAACATCGAGGCCCGCGGCGCGCGGGCCGTGGACCTGCCCATCCCCGCGGCGGCGCACCCGGAGGAGGACCACCCCTTCAAGGGGGACATGGACCTGGGGCGCCTCGAGAACTTCCTCCGCGAGGAGAAGGGGAAGGTCCCCATGGTGATGGTGACCATCACCAGCAACGCCCGCGGAGGGCAGCCGGTCTCGCTCGAGAACCTGCGCGGGGTCCGCAGGCTCTGCGACGCCCACGGCCTCCCGCTCTACCTCGACGCCTGCCGCTTCGCCGAGAACGCCTGGTTCATCAGGACGCGCGAGAAGGGGCAGGGGGACCGGTCCCCCCGGGAGATCGCCCGCGACGTCTTCGCGCTCGCCGACGGGGCGACCATGTCCGCCAAGAAGGACGGGATGGCGAACATCGGCGGCTTCCTCGCCGGCAACGACGACCGCCTGGCGCGCCTGGAGCGGGACCTCCTCATCCTCACGGAGGGGTTCCCGACCTACGGGGGGCTCGCCGGGAGGGACCTCGACGCCATCGCGGTGGGGCTCAACGAGGCCCTGGACCCCGACTACCTCCGCTACCGCGTCGCCTCGACGGCCTACCTCGGCGACCGCCTCCACGCCGCCGGCGTCCCGACGGTGCGGCCCACGGGCGGGCACGCGGTCTACATCGACGCCCGGGGGTTCCTCGACCACCTCGACCCGCTCTCGCTCCCCGGGCAGGCGCTCGCCTGCGCGCTCTACCTCGAGGGGGGGATCCGCGGCGTGGAGGTGGGGACGGTGATGCTCGGGCGGAAGGACCCGGCCTCCGGGAAGGACCTCCCCGCCGACCTCGACCTCGTCCGCCTCGCCTTCCCGCGGCGCGTCTACACCCAGAGCCACGTGGACTACTGCCTCGAGGTCATCCTCGAGGCCTTCCGGAAGCGGCGGGAGATCCGCGGCATGCGCATCGTGGAGGAGGCGCCGACGCTGCGCCACTTCACGGCGCGGTTCGAGCCGGAGTAGGGGCCGGGGGCCGCCGCGCCCGGGTCCCGTGCCGCGCCGCCCCCCGTCCCGACGGGCGTCACGGAACCTCCCCTCGATTCCCGTCCGGCGGGTGACCCCCGTCACGGAACGGCTCCTCCCCCCGTGGTGAACTGCGCGCGTCGCGAAGGCGCGCGGTCCCGGGAGGAGGATCACCATGAGGATCGGAATCGCCGTCCGGCGGGTGCTCCCGGGAGGCGCGGCGGCCCTGCTCCTCGCCCTTCCCCTCGGCGGCTGCGGGGAGGCGGTCCCCGCGGCCCGTGCGGCCGCCGCGCCCGCGGACAGGGGGTCCGATCTCTACCGCGTCCACTGCCAGGCCTGCCACGGCGAGTCCGGCGAGGGGAACGGCTACCTCGCCCCCCACCTCCTCCCGCGGCCCCGGAACTTCGTCGCGGCCCGCTACCGCATCACCTCCACCCTCCAGAACCAGCCCACGGACGAGGACCTCCTCCGCACCCTCCGCCGCGGCTTCCCCGGGACGGCCATGCCCTCCTTCGCCCACCTTCCCGCGGAGGACCTCGCCGCCCTCGTGGGGAAGGTGAAGTCCTTCGCGGAGCGGCCCATCGACCCCTCCGCCGACCCCGGGGACCCGGAGCGCACGGGACCGGTGCCGATCCCCCCCGAACCGCCCGACGGGGAGGAGAGCCGCCGCCGCGGCGGGGAGCTCTACGCGCAGGGCTGCGCCCCCTGCCACGGGGCCACGGGGCGCGGCGACGGCCAGCAGGCCCAGCACGACGACCTCGGGCTCCCCACCTGGCCGCGCAACTTCGCCTCCGGGGAGTGGAAGGGCGGCAGCGGAGGGAGCGAGATCTACCGGCGCATCGTGGCGGGCCTCGCGGGCTCCCCCATGCCGGCCTCCCCCTTCACCGGCGACGACGCCTGGCACATCGTCCACTGGGTCCGGGCGCAGTCCGACCTCGACCCGGAGGGGCGCAACGAGCAGCGGCGGACCGTGATCGCCGCCGCGCGGGCGGCGGGTGAGGCCCCCCTCGACCCGGCCGACCCCGCATGGGCGAAGGCGGAGGAGCGCCGGGTGGCCCTCATGCCGCTCTGGATGCGCCGCACCCCGCGCGTGCAGGGGGTGCGGGTGGCGGCGCTCGTCGACGGCGCCCGCCTCTCCCTCCGCATCCGCTGGGAGGACCCCTCGCCGGACCGGTCCACCTTCGGGCAGACGGAGTTCCGGGACGCGGTGGCCGTCCAGGTGTCCGCCGACCCCGAGCCGCCCCTCTTCGCCATGGGCGGGGCGGAGGGCCCGGGGAAGGGGGGGGCGGTCTCCCTCTGGATGTGGAAGGCCGACCGGCAGGCCGACGCGGGAGGGAAGGCGGACCTGGAGGACCGGTTCCCGGACATGGCCGCCGACGGCTGGCCCGCGAAGCAGGACGCGAAGGAGGGGACCCTCGTCCACGGGCTCCCCCTCGGGGCCCACGACCCCCTCTACCTCTCCGGGAGGGCCGCGGGGAACCCGGTGAGCGACCTCTCCGGCGCGACCGCCGCCGAGAGCCTCTACGCCCGGGGGGCGGGGACCGTCGGGTTCCGCGAGGGCGGCGCGGTGGTGGAGTCCCGCGGGGAGTGGAAGGACGGGACCTGGACCGTCGTCCTCCGCCGGACGCTGGCCGACGCCGGCGAGGGGGCCGTGGCCCTTCCCGCCGGGGGAAGGGCGAGCATCGCCTTCGCCCTCTGGAACGGCTCCGACGGGGATCGCAACGGCGTGAAGTCCGCGACCATCTGGCACGAACTGGTTCTCGGAGAGGGGGGGCGATGAGGGACGGCGCGGACGGCGGCATGGACCGGCGCACCCTCCTCCGGCGGGCGGCCCTGGGGGCCGCGGGCACGGTCGCGGCGGTCTCCTGGATGAGGCTGCTGCACGCGAGGGAGGACGTGCCCAATCCCCTGGAGTCCTACCCCGACCGGGGGTGGGAGCAGGTCTACCGGGACCAGTACCGCTACGACGGCTCCTTCTCCTGGGTCTGCTCCCCCAACGACACCCACGCCTGCCGGGTGAAGGCCTACACCCGCAACGGCGTCATCGTGAGGATGGGCTCCCAGTACGACTACCAGACCTACGGGGACCTCTACGGGAACCACGCCACCCCCAACTGGAACCCCCGCCAGTGCGCCAAGGGGTACACCTTCCACCGGGTCGTCTACGGGCCCTACCGCCTGAAGTACCCCATCGTCCGGAAGGGCTGGAAGCGGTGGGCCGACGACGGCTTCCCGGTGCTCGACGAGGCGCTCCGGGAGAAGTACCTCTTCTCCCGCCGCGGGGAGGACGCCTTCGAGCGCCTCCCCTGGGAGGACGCCTTCCGCTACATCGCGAAGGGGCTCCACGCCGTGGCCCGCACCTACGGCGGCGAGGAGGGGAAGCGGCTGCTCCTCTCCCAGGGCTACGAGCCGGAGATGGTGGAGGCCATGAAGGGCGCCGGCACCCGCACCATGAAGTTCCGGGGCGGCATGGGGCTGCTGGGCGTCTTCGGCAAGTACGGGATGTACCGCCTCTGCAACAGCATGGCCTTCGTGGACCGGAAGGTCCGCGGGGTCGGCGACGAGGACGCCCTGGCCGGACGCACCTGGTCCAACTACACGTGGCACGGGGACCAGGCGCCGGGGCAGCCCTGGGTCCACGGCCTCCAGAACTCCGAGAGCGACTTCAACGACCTCCGCTTCTCCAAGCTCATCATCATGGACGGGAAGAACCTCGTCGAGAACAAGCTCACCGACTCCCACTGGTTCATCGAGTGCATGGAGCGGGGCGCGAAGATCGTCGTCATCGCGCCGGAGTACGGCGCCCCCTCCACGAAGGCCGACTACTGGATCCCCATCCGCCCCCAGACCGACGCGGCCCTGTGGCTCGGCGTCACCCGGCTCATGATCGACCGGAAGTGGTTCAAGCCGGAGTTCGTGAAGGCCTTCACCGACTTCCCCCTCCTGGTGAGGAAGGACGACCTCCGGCGCCTGCGCGCCGCGGACGTCGTGAAGGACTACCGCAGCGATCTCTCCCCCGACGGCCCGAGCGTCCGGATCCAGGGCTTCAAGGCGGAGCAGCACGCGAGGCTCGGGGACTACGTGGTCGTCGACGCCGCGACGGGGAGGCCCCGGCCCCTCACGCGGGACGACGTCGGCGCGCGCATGAGGGGGAAGGGCATCGACCCGGTGCTCGACTGGGAGGGGAAGGTCCGCCTCGCCGACGGGAGCGAGGTGGAGTGCGCGACCCTGTGGTCCCTCTACCGGGTCCACCTCCGGGACTACGACCTCGACACCGTCTGCGCCGTCACCCACGCCCCGCGGGACCTCGTGGAGCGCCTCGCGCAGGACATCGCCACCATGGACCCGGTCGCCATCCACCAGGGCGAGGGGATCAACCACTGGTTCCACGCCACGGAGATGAACCGGTCCGCCTACCTCCCCCTCATGCTCACGGGGAACATCGGGAAGCCCGGCGCCGGCTGCCACGGCTGGGCGGGGAACTACAAGGCGGCCCTGTTCCAGGGCTCCGCCGGGACGGGCCCCGGCTTCAAGGGCTGGGTCGCCGAGGACCCCTTCCACCCCAACCTCGACCCCGCGGCGGACGGGAAGGACGTCAGGGCCCACGCCCACTTCAAGGACGAGGAGCCCGCCTACTGGGACCACGGGGACCGGCCGCTCATCGTGGACACGCCGAAGCACGGCCGCCGGAACTTCACCGGCGAGACCCACATGCCCACGCCGACGAAGTCCCTGATCTTCACCAACGTGAACCTCATCAACAACGCCAAGTGGGCCTACGGCCTCATCCGCAACGTCAACCCGAAGATCGACCTCATCGTCTCCGTGGACATCCAGATGACCGCCTCCATCGAGTACGCCGACTTCGGCCTCCCGGCGAACTCCTGGGTGGAGACCGAGGGCCTGGAGGTGACGGCCTCCTGCTCCAACCCCTTCCTGCAGATCTGGAAGGGGGGCGTGAAGCCGCTCTTCGACTCGAAGGACGACCTCGACATCCTGGCCGGCATGGCGAAGGCGGTGGGGGAGGAGATCGGCGACCCGGCCGTGGCGGACTACTGGAAGTTCGCCCTGGAGGGGAGGCGCGAGGTCTACATGCAGCGGCTCCTGGACTCCTGCACCACCACGCGCGGCTACAGGCTCGAGGACATCATGGCCGGGAAGTACGGCCCCCCGGGCGGCGCCCTCATGCTCTTCCGGACCTACCCCCGGATCCCCTTCTGGGAGCAGGTCCACGAGGACGAGCCCTTCCTGACCGACACCGGCCGCCTCCACGCCTACTCCGACGTGCCCGAGGCCATCGCCTGCGGGGAGAACTTCATCGTGCACCGGGAGGGGCCGGAGGCGACCCCCTACCTGCCCAACGGGATCCTCTCCACCAACCCCTTCGTCCGGCCCGACGACAACGGGATCCCGCTGGACGCCGAGGGCGCCGACGAGCGCACGGTGCGCAACGTGAAGCTCTCCTGGGCGGAGATGTCGGGGACGGTGAACTTCCTGAAGGCGAAGGGCTTCCGCTTCTACTGCCTCACCCCCAAGACCCGCCACCGCGTCCACTCCCAGTGGTCGAACATCGACTGGCACGCGATCTGGGACAGCAACTTCGGGGACCCCATGAGGCCCGACCGCCGCTCCCCCGGGGTGGGGGAGCACCAGCTCCACATCAACCCCGAGGCGGCCCGCGACCTCGGCATCGAGGAGGGGGACTACGTCTACGTGGACGCCAACCCCGCCGACCGCCCCTACCTCGGGGCCGACCCCTCGGACCCCTTCTACCGGGTGGCCCGGTGCATGCTGCGGGCGAAGTACAACCCGGCATACCCCTACGACATCGTGATGATGAAGCACGCCCCCTACATCGCGACGGAGCGGAGCGTGAAGGCCCAGGAGACGCGGAAGGACGGCATGGCCCTCACGGACATGGGCTACCAGGCCAACCTGCGCTACGGCTCCCAGCAGTCCATCACCCGCAACTGGCACATGCCCATGCACCAGACCGACACCCTCTTCCACAAGGCGAAGGTCTTCATGGGCTTCATCTTCGGGGGCGAGGCGGACAACCACGCCGTCAACACCGTGCCCAAGGAGACCATGGTCCGCGTCGTCAAGGCGGAGGACGGCGGCCTCGGCGGGAAGGGGAGGTGGGCCGGCGGCCTCTCGGGCCGCATGCCCCGCGCGGAGAGCGAGGACATGCTCACCTACCTCGACGGCGGGTTCACGGAGGGGGGCTAGCGTGCCGAAGGAGGAGCCCGACGGGACGGACCCCATGGAACTGGTGGGGGTGGAGTTCCCCGCGGACGCCGCCGCCGTGGAGACCATGGTGTCGGTCTACGCCGAGGAGTACGCCCGGCTCCGCTGGGACCGGGACCGGATCCTCGCCGCCTTCCGGATGCCCCGCTACGCGTCGGCCCACGGGGCCTGGCGGGCGCTCGGGGAGCCCCGCGTGAGGGAGCTGGTGGAGGAGGCCCTGGAGCGGTTCACGCCGCCCGCCCGAGGAGGCGACCATGCCTGACGTCCGCAACTGGCAGCTCGGCCGCACCATGCACTACCCCTTCGGGGAGCGCCGCCCGGAGCGGCAGTTCGCCTTCGTCATCAACACGAACCGGTGCATCGGCTGCCAGACCTGCACCATGGCCTGCAAGTCCACCTGGACCTTCGGCAAGGGCCAGGAGCACATGTGGTGGACCAACGTGGAGACCAAGCCCTACGGCGGCTACCCCCAGGGCTGGGACGTGAAGCTCCTCTCCATGCTGGGCCCCCAGCCCTGGTCCGACTCCGGGAAGGGGGAGCGCTCCTCCCCCTACGGCACCTACGACGGGGAGACGATCTTCGAGGCGGCCCGCACGCGGCCCGCGGCCCCGGGGCAGACGGTCCTCGGCTACCTCCCCACGGACGCGGAGTGGGCGGCCCCCAACATCAGCGAGGACACCCCCGTGGGAGGGAAGGGGGAGCCGGGGAAGTACCACCCCACCGGCGAGAGCCTCCCGGTCCACAGGACCTGGTTCTTCTACCTGGCCCGCCTCTGCAACCACTGCTCCTGGCCCGCCTGCCTCGCCGCCTGCCCGCGCAAGGCCGTCTACAAGCGGCCCGAGGACGGCATCGTCCTCATCGACCAGTCGGAGTGCCGCGGCTACCGCAAGTGCGTGGAGGCCTGCCCCTACAAGAAGTCCCTCTACAGGCCCACCACCCGCGTCTCCGAGAAGTGCATCGCCTGCTTCCCCCGCGTCGAGGGGAAGGACCCCGAGGGGGGCGGCGTCCCCCAGGAGACGCGCTGCATGGAGGCCTGCATCGGGCAGGTGCGCATGCAGGGCCTCGTGAGGACCTCCCCGGAGGGCGGCTGGGCGGAGGACCCGGGGAACCCCCTCTACTACCTCGTCCACGTGGCGAAGGTGGCCCTGCCCCTCTACCCCCAGTTCGGGACGGAGCCCAACGGCTACTACATCCCGCCCCGCTGGGTGCCGCGCCCCTACCTCCGGCAGATGTTCGGACCCGGGGTCGACGCGGCGCTGGAGCGCTACGAGCACCCGGACCGGGAGCTGCTCGCGGTCCTCCAGCTCTTCCGCCGGGACCACCGGATCATCGGCTCCTACGAGCGGCTGGACGGGCGGAAGGTCTACGAGCGGGAGATCCGCGGGAGGACCTGGGCCATGTACGACGACACGGTGGTGGCCCGCGGCCTCGACGGGAAGGAGCTCTTCCGGACGCGGGTGGAGGAGCCGGTGATCGTCCGGGACGGGAAGCACGCCAACACCATCTGAGGCGACGCCGCGGGAGGAGGGGAGGGCCATGGCGGATCCGGAACCGGGGGAGGGCGGCGCGGAGGCCCGGGCCCTGGGCGGGGCATGGGCGGTCGTCGCGGCGGGGCTCAGGGAGCCCGACGGGGAACTCGCCTCCTCCCTCGGGGACGGGGAGTTCCGGGAGGGCGCCGAGGGGCTCTTCGCGGCGCTGGAGGGCGGCGGGGCGCGGGACCTCCGCGGCCCCTGGCGCCGCCTCGCCGCCGCCCACGCCGGGCGGTCCGCCGCCGACCTCGTCGAGGAGAGGGTGCGGGTCTTCGGCCACGCCGTGCGCGGGCCCTGCCCTCCCTACGAGCTGGAGTACGGCCCCGAGCACTTCCTCGGCAAGTCCCACCGCATGGGGGACGCCGCCGCCTTCCTCCGGGCCTTCGGGGTCGAGGTCGCCGGCACGGCCCGCGAGCGCCCCGACCACGTCGCCGTGGAGGCGGAGTTCCTCTCCCTCCTCTGCCTGAAGAGGGCGCTGGCGGAGGGCCGGGGCGAGGGGGAGCGCGCCTCGGTCTGCAGGGACGCCGAGCGCCTCTTCCTCGAGGAGCACCTGGGGCGGTTCCTCCCCGCCCTCTCCCGCCGCGTCGCGGAGAGGGAGCCCGGCGGCGCCCTCGACGCCGCCCTCTCCCTCGGCGTCGCGCTCGCGGAGCGCCACGGCGCCTCCGTCGGCGCCCGCATCGGCCCCCCGGACCTCGACCTCCGCCCCCTCGGGACCGTGGAGGAGGAGACGGTGGTCTCCTGCTCCTCCTGCTCCGTCCCCGGCGCCGGGAGCGGCGGCGGGGAGGGGGCGGAGGTCTGATGCGGATCTCCATCCACCCGCGCCTCGTCGAGGAGGCGGTCTTCACGGCGCTCCGTGCCGCGGAGGGGCGGCCGGCCGCGGAGGCCGCGTCCGCCTGGCTCCGCAGGAGGCTGGAGCGCGGCTACCGCCTCCCCCCGGGCTCCGCCTGGAGGGAGATCCGGTTCGAGCGGGTCCACGCCTCCCTCTTCGGGCGCCTCGGCCTGGCGGGGGCGCTGCGGCGCCTCTGCGCGGCCCACCCCTTCCTCGACGCGGCGGAGGGGGGGATCCGCGTCGGCCCCGCTCCGGGGCCGGGGAGGGAGGGGTTCGACCTCCACGAGCGGGCCGGGCCGGACGGCCGCCCCGTGAGGACGATCCTCGGCAGCGTCCTCCCGGGCACGGCGGCCGACCCCTCCCTCCTCGGGCGCCGCC
>JAKLKS010000010.1:16574-36956 GCA_023150535.1 Planctomycetota bacterium | reverse complement strand
GCCCGCGCCGCCACCGCCTCCCGCACCGCCGGGAGCCCGCGCGGAGCCCGCTCCCCTCCCGCGAGAAGCGCCGCCGGCAGCCCCCCGAGCCGCCGCCGCAGCCGCTCCAGCGCGCGGGAAAGCGCCATCCGCACCGCCCCCGGGCGGCGCCCGAGGAGGTGCGCGATCTCCGCGGGCTCGAGCCCGTGCTTCCAGCGCAGCAGCGACGGCAGGCGCAGGGGCTCCGGCAGGGCCTCGAGCGCGGCGCGCACCCGGGCCTCCCGCTCCCGGCGCTCCGCCTCCGTCCCCGGGGCCCCCTCCTCCGGATCCGGCACGGGCAGGCGCCAGGGGTCGGGGCGGCGCGACCGCCGGCGGAGGTCCTCGGCCTTGTGCCGCAGGATTCCCACGAGCCAGGGCACCACCGGGCGCGCGCCGTCGTGGCGGTCGGCGTGCTCCAGCGCGGCGAGGAAGGTCTCCTGCACCGCGTCCTCGGCGGAGGCGGGGTCGGGGAGGAGCGTGAGGGCGAGCCGGTGGAGCCCGTCCGCGGTCGCGTCGAAGAGGGCGGCGAGGGCCGCGGGGTCCCCGTGCTCCCGGAAGCGCGCGAAGAGCGCGTCGGGATCGGCGGGGCGGACGGACCTCGTCTCGACCATGCACCCCTTCTTCGCGCGGGCGGCGGCGGGCGTCACGGGATTGCCGGGCGAGCAGGTGCCTGGCACCTGCCTGGGTCACTCCAGGCGCTGCCCCAGGTCGGTGTCGGACCACTCCTCCCGGAGGGCCCGGAGCGCGGCCTCGCGCTTCTCGACGAGGTCGGGGGTGCTGCGGGGGGCCCAGAAGGCGGCCTCGAAGGCCTCCACCTTCAGCTCCCCCTTGAGGCCCTTCGTGAACTTCGGGTCCCGGTTCCAGGAGTCGAGGAACTGGTCGAAGCCCTCCACCACCTTCCGCTCCTTGAAGCGCCGCCGCCCCTCCTCGAGGATCGCCTTCGCCCGCGTCGGGTAGCCCGCCTTCCGGGCCTCCGCGGCCTGTGCCATGGCCTCGACGAAGTCCGCCCCTTCCGGGATCCCCCCCAGCGTCCGCCAGAGCGGAAGGCACTTCGCCGGGTCGAGCCAGTCCAGGAGGCCGTCCGCCTTCTTCTTGTAGCCGTAGTTGTGCGTCCCCTCGAAGGGACCCGGGTAGAGCCCGAAGTGGAGGTGCGCGAAGTGCCCCCCGTTCTCGAGCGAGAATCCCGTGCCCATCGTGCCGATCAGCTGCCCCGCGGCGACCCGCTCCCCCCCCTTCACGAAGACCTGGTCCCCGCCGTGCATGTACACCGCGCAGACCGTCCGCCGCGCGTCGAGCGCGTGCTCCAGCACGAGCAGCGTCCCCATGTCGCTCCCGGAGTGGACGAGCCGCACCACCCCGTCGGCCGCCGCGTAGTACCCCGCCCCGTCCATGCAGGCCCCGACGTCCTGCCCGGTGTGCACCATGCCGTTCTCGCGGGGGTTGGCGAAGGGCTGGAGCGAGGTCCCCTTCACCTCCTCCTCGCCGTAGCCCAGCAGCGGCGTCGTCCACGTGGCCGCCGGGGGGAGTTTCCCGCCGCCGCCCCCCTGGTTCACGCCTTTCGCCGCGTACCCCGGCGCCACCCGTCTCGCCTGGTCCATGCCGGAGAGGAAGGGGGTCCAGCGGAGCCCGTCCTTCTCCTCGATCGTGAACTCCTCGTGGACCTGCTGGGGGGCGAGCTTCCCCTCGGCCCGTTTCCGCAGCGCCTCGAAGGCGGCCCGCACGTGGGGGTCCTTCTCCGTGTCGACGAGGGCGGCCAGCGCCCCCTTCCAGTCCCCCCGGGAGAGGTCCTTCGCCCCCTTCGCGCTCCAGGTCCGGAGGCAGGTGAGCGCCGCCTTCTCCCGCATCCGCCGTTCGGCGTGGAAGAGGTGCTTCCAGGCCGCGCGGAGGACGTCGTCCCCCCCGTAGCGATCCAGCGCGAAGAGCGCCCGGTGGGCCGCGGTCCAGTCCGGGTCCTCGGCGAGCCGGAGGAGGAGAGGCTTCAGCTCCGGGTTGCGGAACCGCTTCCAGGCCTCGGAGGTCCAGCGGGCCTTCTCCAGGAAGGCCTCGATGCGGGCGGGCCTCTCCGCGGGGGAGGCGTTGAGGATCGCCAGGAGCCCCGGCCGCGCCTCGGCGAGCACCGCCTCGGCCTGCCCCGGGTTGATGTCCCGGCCCCAGCCGGAGGTCTCGAGGGCGGCGGCGGGAGGGGGGGCCGCGGGGAGGAGGGCGAGAAGGGCCGCGATCACGGGGACGGGCGGGCGCATCCCCCCATCCTACTCCGGCCCCCGTGGGGACCTCCCCCCCGCGGGGTAGGATCGCCGGCGGCCGCCGTGACGGGGCGGCGGACGGCGGATCGGAGGTCGGTTGGCGCAGCGGGTCGAGGGACGGCGGGTCCTCCACGTGGACATGGACGCGTTCTACGCGTCCGTGGAGATGCTCGACTTCCCGGAACTCCGCGGGAAGCCGCTCCTCGTCGGCTCCGACCGTCCGCGGGGCGTCGTGGCCGCCGCCTCCTACGAGGCGCGGAAGTTCGGATGCCGCTCCGCCCAGCCCATGGCCGTCGCGAAGCGCCACTGCCCCTCGGCGGTGGTGGTCTTCCCCCGCATGGCCCGCTACCAGGAGATGTCGGAGCGGGTCTTCGCCATCCTCGAGTCCTTCTCCCCGCTCGTGGAGCCGCTCTCCATCGACGAGGCCTTCCTGGAGCTGACCGGCACCGAGCGGCTGCTGGGCCCCGCGCCGGAGGTGGCGCGGGCCATCAAGGACCGGGTCCGCGGGGAGACCGGCCTCACCGCCTCCGTCGGCGTCGCCCCGAACAAGTTCCTCGCCAAGATCGCCTCCGACCTCGAGAAGCCCGACGGGCTCGTGGTCGTGGAGGAGGGGGACGTGGACCGGGTCCTCCTGCCGCTTCCCGTGGAGAGGCTCTGGGGCGTGGGGCCGAAGACGGCGGCGCGCCTCCACGAGATGGGCTTCCACCGGGTGGGCGACCTCCGCGCGCTGGACGAGGCGCGCCTGCGGGAGAGGTTCGGCGAGGCGGGGGCCCACTTCTTCCTCCTCTGCCGGGGGAGGGACGAGCGGCCGGTGGTGCCGGTCGGGGAGGCGAAGAGCCTCGGCTCCGAGAACACCTTCGAGGAGGACGTCGAGGACCCCGCCGAGGTGCGGGCGGTCCTGCTGGAGCACGTGGAGACGGTGGCGCGCCGCCTGCGGCGCCACGGGCTCCGCGCGCGCGGCGTGTCGCTCAAGATCCGCTACGGGAAGTTCGAGACCATCACCCGCGCGGCGACCCTTCCCGAGGGGACGGACGTGACGGCGGCGCTCTGGAAGTGCGCGGCGTCGATCTTCGACCGGTGGGCCGGCGAGGGGTTCCGGCCGGTGCGGCTCATCGGGATGACGGCGGGCCACATCGAGACCGGGCCGCGGCAGGGGAGCCTCTTCCCCGACACCGAGGAGCGGCGGCAGAAGCGGCTCGACGAGGCGCTGGACGAGATCCAGGCGCGGTTCGGGACGAGGACCATCCACCGGGGGCCGGGTTCGGATTGAGAAGGGCCCGCCCCTCCCACCCCATGGAGACGCCATGCACCCGGTGATCCGCGATGTCGCCCTCCTCCTTCCGATCCTCCTTCCCGTCCCCGCAGCGGCGGGAGAGGAGCCGGTCGCCCCCGCCCCCGCGAAGGCGGAACCCCGCGACCTCGCCGCGCTCCTCGAGCCGATCCGGGCGAAGCACGACCTCCCGGCGCTGGCCGCCGCCCTCCTCCGCGGGGGGGAGATCGAGGCCCTCGGCGCGGCCGGGGTCCGCGAGCGGGGGAAGCCGGAGAAGGCCACCGCCGAGGACCTCTGGCACCTCGGCTCCTGCACCAAGGCCATGACCGCGACCCTCTGCGGGCTGCTCGTGGAGGAGGGGAAGCTCGACTTCGGGACGGAACTCCTCCCCGCGCTGGGCGAGGGGGCCGCGAAGGCCGACCCGGGCTGGAAGGGGTGCACCCTCGGGATGCTCCTCCGCAACCGCGGCGGCGCCTCGCCGGAGGTCCCTCCCCCGCTCTGGGCCGCCGCCTGGAACCACCGCGGGACCGACCGGGAGGCGCGCCGCGACCTCGTCGCCGGGTTCCTCGCCCTCCCTCCGAAGTCGAAGCCGGGGACCGCCTACGCCTACTCCAACATGAACTTCGTCCTCGCCGGCGCCGTGGCCGAGGAGGCCGCGGGGAAGGGGTGGCAGGACCTCATGCGGGAGCGCCTCTTCCGCCCCCTCGGCATGGAGCGCGCCGGCTTCGGCGCGCCGGGCACCGCCGCGAAGGTGGATCAGCCCCGCGGCCACCGGGCGGACGGGACGCCCGTCCCGCCGGGGCCGGGCTCGGACAACCCCGCCGCCATCGGCCCCGCGGGCACGGTCCACGCGTCCCTGCGGGACTGGGCCCGGTTCGTCTCCCTCCACCTGCGCGGCGCCCGGGGGGAGGGGGGGCTCCTCAAGCAGGAGACCTTCCGCACCCTCCAGGTGCCGCCCGCGGACGGGCGGGAGCGCTACGCCATGGGGTGGATGGAGACGGAGCGCCCCTGGGCCGGGGGCCGCGTCCTCACCCACGCCGGGAGCAACACGATGTGGTACTGCGTCGCCTGGCTCGCCCCGGAGAGGGACTTCGCCGTCCTGGTGTGCACGAACCAGGGGGGGGAGGTCGCCGCGAAGGGCTGCGACGACGCCGCGGCGGCGCTCGTCACCGCGGCGGCTGCGGGGCGGTAGGGGGCGCCTCCCCCACCGGGTTCACGGTCGTCCCGAGCGCCCGCCGGAGCGCGGCCAGGGCCCGGTTCCACCCGGCTAGCGCGTTCACCTCCCGCACCTGCGCCGTGGCGAGCCGCTCCTGCCGGCTGAACTTGAGCGTCAGGAACTCCGGCGTGAGCGCGGTGCGCCGCTCCTCCTCGAGGAGGAGCGCCCGCAGGTTCTCCGTCTGCGCGATCCGGTAGGTGCGCGTCGCCTCGAGCAGGGCCCGCGCCGCCTCGAGATCCCGGAGCGCTTCCTTCACCTCGCGGGCCACCTCCCGCACCGTCCGCTCGTAGACGAGGAAGGTGGCGTCCTTCGCGAGCTCCGCCTGGCGCAGGGCCGCCCGCGCCGCGCGGTTCCCGAGGGGCACCTCCAGGAGGAGCCCCGCGCCCCAGTTCAGGTAGTCGTCCCCGAGGAGGCTCCCCGTGGAGGTGGCGGGGTCGTCGTCGAGCCCCGTGAGGGCCACGTCGGCCACGATGTCTAGGATCGGCCGCAGGTCCTCCCCCGCCGCGCGCTCGCGGAGGGCGGCCGCCTCGACCCCGATGCGGGCGAACCGCACCGCGGGGCGCCGCTCCACGGCGCGGCGGAGGGAATCGTCGAGGGAGAAGGCCACCGGCACCGCCTCCGGCGGGTCCACGGCGCGGAGCAGCGCCTCCCCGGAGAGCGGGAACGCCGGGTCGTTCATGAGGAACTTCAGGCGATCCGAGGCCCCCCGCAGGATGCGGTGGGCCCGCACGAGGTCGGCCCGCCGGAGGTCCACCGTGGCCCGCGCGTCGGCGTACTGGGCCGGGTTGGCGTCGAAGGCCCTCCGCTCCGCCAGCACCTTCTCGGTCTCCAGCCCCTTCTCCAGCAGGTCCTGCTGGATCCGGGCGAGGCTCCAGGCCTCGGCGAGGTCCCAGTAGGCGGATTCCACGTCGAGGAGCACCGCGAGCACCTGCTCCTGGAGGACCTCGCGGGTCCCCTCGGCGCGGGCCCGGGCGAGGTCGACGTCGAGCCGGTTCCGCTCGACGCCGGCGCCGCGCAGGAGCGACTGGCGGGCGACGACCGACATCCCCGTCCACCAGGCCGGGTCGGGGTCGTAGGAGATGCCCCCCGTGCGGTTGTCCGCGGCCTCCAGCGACGCGCCGAGGGTGACGGAGCCGCCGGTGTCGGTCCGCTGGCGGAGGCCGCCCGCGACCCGTGCGCTGTCCGTGGCCCGGGAATCGGTCCCCACCGGGTTCCCGCCGATGACGGGAAGGAGCGAGGGCTCGTCGGTCCGCCGCACGCCGCCCTCCGCGAAGAGCACGACGTCGAAGGCCGCCTCCTCGAGCGCGATCCCCTCCGCCGCCGACTGCGCCTCCACGCGCAGCAGGCGCACGCCGAGGTTGGAGAGGGCCGCCCGGGAGAGGGCGTCGGCGAGCGCGAGCGGCGCCACCTCCTGCGGGTTCCCGTCGAGGCCGCGCTCGAGGACCGGCTCCCGGGCCTCCCAGGCGGCGGGCCCGCCGAGGGCCTCCAGTTCCGGGAGGCGGGCGCGGATCTCCTCCGCCAGCGCCGGGGGTCCCGCCTCGACGCGCAGGCCGCCGGGGGCCTCCTTCGCCGCCGCGCGGACCTGCCGGGCCTCGATGCCGCGGAGCGCCTCCTCGTAGCGGAGGTCGGATGCGGAGGAGCCGGCGCAGCCGAGGAGCGGGAGCAGGAGGACGGGGAGGAGGAGGGCGGCCGCCTTCGCGGGGGAGGGGCCGGACGGGGGAGGGTCCCCGACGCCGGCGGCGCCGCCGCCCTTCACCGCCGGCCCGCGGTAGACGAGGCTCATGAGCGCGGGCACGAGGACCAGCGTGAAGATCGTCGAGACGGTGAGCCCGCCGATGACCACGGCGCCGAGGCCGCGGTAGAGCTCCGACCCGGAGCCGGGCATGAGGACGAGCGGGAGCATCCCGAGCACCGACGTGGCGGTCGTCATGAAGATGGGCCGCACGCGGGTGCGCACCGATTCCGCGATCGCCTCGCGCGCGGGCATCGGCTCGGCGAGGCCCTCCCCCTCCTCCGTCGTCCCCCGCATGAAGTTGAGGGCCTGGTGCACGATGAGGATGGCGTTGTTCACCACCACGCCGATGAGGATGATGAAGCCGAGCATGGTGAGCACGTCGAGGTTCTGCACGGGGAGGTAGGGGTCGGCGAGGCTCCACCGGTGCACCGCCCAGAGCCCGGCGAAGCCGCCGAGCGTCGCCAGCGGCACGGAGAACATGATGACGAGCGGGTGCAGGAAGCTCTGGAAGAGCACGCACATGAGGAGGTAGGTGACGACGAGGGCCAGCACGAGGCTGCTGCCCATGACGCCGGTGAAGGTCCCGTCCCCCAGCATGGCCGATCGCACCGCCTCGAGCTTGCTGGCCGACCCGGTGTAGGAGGTCTCCACGTCCGGCGGGAGCGTGCCCGCGGCCCGGTTCTCCTTGAGCAGGGCGTCGATCTCGACCACCGCCTGCTCGAGGGGCATGCCCCCGGGCGGGGTGAACTGCAGGGTCACCGCGCGCCGGCGGCCCTCGCGGTTGATCTGGGAGGGGGCGTTGACCCTCTGGAGGAGGCCGAGCGTGGAGAGGGGGACGACCCCGCCCGCGGGGACGGCGACGGGCGTCTCGCCGAGGGAGGAGAGGGCGCCGTCGCTCCCGTGCTCGCGGGAGACGACCTTGAGATCGATGGACTGCCCGCCCACGCGGTACTCCCCGACGATGGCCCCGTCCCCGGAGCAGAGCACCGCGAGGCCCAGGTCCTCCGGGGTGAGGCCCGCCTCGCCGAGGCGGACGAGGTCGGGGGTCACCCGGAGCTCCGGCCCGGGGATGTTGAAGTTGCTCGGGTCGGGCTGGACGGAGGTGACCCCGTACTTCCGGATGAGCTGCATGTAGGAGGAGAGGGCCGCGGCGGCGACCTCGTCGAGGTCGTCGCCGGAGAAGTTCACCTTCACGGCCGAGCCCGTGGTCCCGCCGAGGCGGAAGAGGGGGACCTGGAAGGCGAAGGCGATGACCCCGGGGGCGGACTCCCCCCGGGTGGCGTGGCCGAAGAGGGGCTTGAGGTCCACCACCCTCTCCGGGATGCTGCTGATCCCGCCGTGGAACATCATTCCCTCGATGCTGACGAGGAAGTAGTTCTGCAGCGGCGGCGGCGTCACGGGGGGGCCGGGGGCCATCTTCCGGTAGTCGAAGGTGGGCACCGGCGGGAGGCCCCTCGACGCCTCCTCGGGAGGCGTCCCCGCCTCGACGCGCCGCCCCGCCTCCCAGTAGGGGCGGATCGTCCCCTCGATGCGCTCCGCCAGCGCCTCCTTCTGCTCCACGCTGTACCCCGGCGGCGGGATGAGGAGCCCGAAGACGAGGTTCCGGTTCCCCGTGGGGAGGTAGTCCGTGGGGGGCATCAGCTCCACGGTGCCCACGACGGAGAGGACGGTGAAGCCCGCCACGACGGCGACCCGGGCGACGGTGCTGCCGCACATCGCGTACACGAGGCGGTGGAGGGCGCCGGGAAGGGCCACGAGGGGGGCGGCGAGGCGCAGCAGGAGCGTCCTCCTGCGGTCGGGGTCCTGGTCGGCCCGCACCCTCTTCAGGAGGCGCGCCGCGGCGACGGGGATGACGGTGATGGAGACGACGAGGCTCAGGAGGACGGCGGCGGAGATGGCCAGCGCGATGTCCCGGAAGAGCTGCCCCGCCTCCTCCTTCACGAGGAGGATGGGGACGAAGACCGCCAGCGTCGTGAGGGTCGAGGCGAGCACCGCCCCCCAGACCTCCAGGGTCCCGTCCACGGCCGCGCGCCGCGGCTCCTTCCCCATCTCCAGGTGGCGGTAGACGTTCTCCAGCACCACGATGGAGTTGTCCACCACCATGCCCACGGCGAAGGCCATGCCCGCGAGGCTCACCACGTTGATGGTCCGGCCGAGGGCGAGCATGGCGACGATGGCGCCCACGACGGAGATCGGGATGGAGAGGCCGATGATGAGGGCCCCCCGGACGGAGCCGAGGAATACGAGGAGCACCGAGAGGGCGAGCGCGCCCCCCACCCAGATGTTGTCCTCCACCAGGGCCAGCGCGTCGTGGATGTAGATGGTCTGGTCGAAGGCCTGGGTGAAGGTCAGGGCCCCCTCGGGGAGCCCCAGCGCCCGGCACTCGGCGTCGAGGACGCCCCCCTTCACGTTCAGGGCGGCCACGGCGGCCTTCATGCCCGCCATCACCTCCATGACGTTGGAGCCGACCTCCTTCTGGGCGTTGACGCCGATGACCTTCCGCCCCCTCGACCGGACCACCGTCGTGGGCTCCTTGAAGGTGTCCACGACCTCGGCCACGTCCGCGACCCTCACCGGGCCGGCGGGGGTGGAGGCGATCACGGTCCGCTCCACGTCCTCGACGCGCTCGTAGCGGCCGATGAGCCGGACCCGAACGTCGGACTTCGACTCCGCCACGGTCCCCGCGGAGACGTTGCGGTTCGTGCCGCGGAGGGCCGCGGCGAGGTCCCCCACCGAGACGCCCCTCTCCGCGAGGAGGATCGGGTCGAAGCGGACCTGGACCTCCCGCTCGCGGCCCCCGATGACGTTCACCTCGGAGACGCCGGCCACGCGCTCCAGGCGCGGCTTGATCCGGTCCTCCGCGAAGTCCTGGAGGGAGGTGATGTCCAGGGACGGGTCCCGGCACTCGAGAAGGAACCAGGCGATGAAGTCCTTGTTCTGCGGGTCGGAGGCCTCGATGACCGGCTCGTCCACCCCCTCGGGGTAGGAGGGGACCTGGCGGAGGCGGTCGCTCACCTCGCGGAGCGCGTCCTCCTTCCGCGTCCCGACGTTGAACTCCAGGCGGATGGAGCCCATCCCCTGCGTCGAGGCGGAGGTGATGCCCTTGAGGCCCGCGACCCCCTGGAGCTTCTCCTCCTGCTTGTCCACGACCTCCTGCTCGACCTCGCCCGGGCTCGCCCCCTCCCACCGGGTGGTGACGGCGACGATGGTGTCCTCGACGTCGGGGGTGAGCTGGATGGGGACGCGGCGGAGCGCCACGACCCCCGCCAGGACGGTGAGGATGACCCCCACCGCGACGGTGACCGGCTGCTCGACGGCGGCGCGGATGGCCTTCATCGGCCGCCGCCCTCGAGGGCGCCGGAGGGGGCGCCCGGACCGTCGCGCGGGGAGGGGAGGAGGGGGGCCCCGGGGAAGATCCGCTCGTTGCCCTCCACCACGGCGAGGAGGCCCTCGCGGAGCCCCTCGCCCTTCACCGCGGCGCGGGAGCCGATCCCGAAGAGGACCTCCACGGGGATCATCCGCGCGGCCGCCGGCTTCCCCTCGCCCCCGCCCTCGGCGGCGTAGAGGTAGGGTCCGGTCTCCCCCCGCAGGAGGGCGTCGCGGGAGACGGTGAACCGCTCCCCCTCCTCCCCGGCGGGGACGCGGGCGGACAGCGACATCCCGGGGACGAGGGCGGAGCCCGCCGGCAGGGGGGCGACGAGGCGGAAGGTCCGCGTCCGGGCGTCCACGTCCCGGACCACGCGCCAGGACGGGACCTCCAGGACCGCGCCCGTGGCGTCCACGACGACCTCGACCGTCCCGCCCCCCGCGATCGCGGCGAGGTCCCTCTGCGGGACCTCGAGCCACGCCTCCAGCTCCCCCGTGGCGACGATCTCCGCCACGGGGTCCCCCTCGCGCACCCACTGGCCGACCTCGACGCGGCGGGAGGCGACCTCCCCGGCGAAGGGGGCGCGGACGACGGCGTCGGCGACGCGGCGCCGGAGCACCGCCGCCCGGGCGGCGACGACCTCGGCGTCCCGCTCAGCCCCGGCGACGCGCGCCTCGGCGGTCCTCGCCTCCGTGGCGGCGTCGGCGACCTCGCGGGGGTTGGTGGCGCCCCGGTCCGCGAGCCCCGAGAGCGTCTCCAGGTCCCGGCGGGCCTTCTCCGCCAGGGAGCGCATCTCCTCCAGCGTCGCGGCGGCGGACCTCCCCTCGGCCTCGAGCACGGCGAGGTCGAGGCGGAGGCGCTCGTCGTCCACGCGGGCGATGACCGCCCCCGCGGCGACGGTCTCCCCCTCGCGGACGGCGAGCTCCAGGAGGACCCCGGCCTCCCGGGCGGCCACGAGGGATCGGCGCACCGCGCGCACGTCCCCGGTCACGGTGCGGCGCAGGCGGAGCGTCTCCTTCCGGACCGGCTCGACGCGGACGGCGGCCGGGGGCGGCCCCCCCTCGGGGAGCAGCGCGGCGGCCAGCAGGAGGACGGCGGGGAGGGGGTTCATCGGGCTGCCTTCCTCCGGGGCGCGGGGCCCCGGGCGGTGTCCGCCAGGATCCCCCGGAAGGCGACGTCCAGGAGGTCCCGGGCCTGCCGCTCGTGGGAGCGGCGCCGGCCGGAGAAGTGGTTGACGATCATGGTGCCGTAGAGGGAGTCGGCGAGGATGAGGGCCGTGCGCTCGGGGTCGCCGCGGCGCAGGACGCCCGCCTCCATGAGATCGCGGAAGAAGCCGACCCAGGCGCGCATCTTCTCCTCGCGGTGGAGGAAGTAGGTCGGCAGGCGCCTCCCGGGGAAGGCGGCCCGCTCCTGGAGGAGGAGCTCCACGACCTCGGGGTGGGCGGCGCAGAAGCGGAGGTAGGAGAGGGCCCCGCGGCGGATGCGCTCGAGGGGGTCCGTCGCGCCCGCCATGTCCGCCTCCACGGCGTCCCCGAGCTGGACCATGCGGCGGGCGGCGGCCGCGAGGAAGAGGTCCTTCTTGCAGGGGAAGTGGCGGTAGACCGTGGCCTTGCCGACCCCGAGGTGGCCGGCGACCTCCTCCACCCCCGTCCCGGCGTAGCCGTGGCGGGCGAAGGCGAGCGCGGCGGCGTCGAGGATGCGCCCGCGCATGCGGGCCCGGCGCCCGGGATCGGGCGGACGTCCGCGTCGGGGGGGGCTCCCGTCCATCCGCACGGATATACCGGACCGGAGGGTCCGGAAAAAGAAACCGCGCCCTCCGTCCGTGACGGCCGCCGTACCGCGGGAAACCTGATCAGTACCGAACCCGACCCGTTTCCGTCACGTCGATCGCCGGACGGCGCATCGACGGCCCCGTTCGAGGGAACGGGACCGGGCCGGTCACGCCCCCCGCCCGGGATGTGCCCCGGGTCACGGCGGCACGGCCGGCGGCGCGGGAGAATCCCCCCGTGCCGACCGCCTCCCCCCCGACCGCCGCCCGCGTCGACCGCGAGATACGGACCGTCGCCGCCATGGTCGCGATCTTCTGCCGCTCCCGCCACGGCCCCCGCGCCGTCCCCTGCCCCGACTGCGCCGCCCTCCTCGACTACGCATCGGCGAGGGCCGCACGCTGCCCCCGCCTCCCCCGCAAGCCCCCCTGCAGGGACTGCCCGACCCACTGCTACCGGCGGGACATGCGGGAGCGCATCCGCGAGGTCATGCGCTTCGCCGGCCCCCGCATGGCGCTCCGCCACCCCTGGCTCGCGCTGCTCCATGCTCTCGACGGGCGCTCCGCGCGGCGCCGGCCCCCGTCCGCGGTCCCCGGCACTACCCTCCCGGGACGAGGCGGTCAGGGGGCGGCGGTGGAGGCGGAGGGCTTCCGGAACAGGTAGAGCGCGTCCCCGAGGACCTCGCGCCCCTCCCGGAGGAAGGCGTCCCGCCATCCCCGCATCCTCCCGAGGATCTCCTCCCGGTCGGGGTCCCCGGGGTTCTCCCGCGCCCACTCCTCCGCCGCCCGCCACTGGAGCCCCTCGTACCGATCCCAGGCCGACCCGGGCGCGACGCGGGCGTGGAGGAGGAGGAGGCCCTCGGCGACCCCGCCCAGCGCGTTCCCGGCGTGGCTCCCGAAGGAGTCCGCCTTGAGGTCGAGCGCCGCGAGGTACTCCGCGGACGGCGCCCGCGTCCAGAAGGGCTCCGCCACGAGCACGATCCCGCCCGGCCGCGTCCACCCCGCCAGCGCCCGGAGGGTCCCCCGGTGGCCGCCGAAGATCCAGGAGGCCCCGAGGCAGGCCGCGAGGTCGAAGGAGCCGGGGTCGGCGCGGAAGGCGGCGCCGTCCTCCTCGAGGATCCGGAAATCACCACCGGCCTTGTCGACATCCAGGTTCCGCCGGGCGTCCGCCGCCATGTCCGCCGAGAGGTCCACCCCGATCCCCGACGCCGCCCCCCGGTCCCGCAGGCGCCGGAGCAGCGCCCCCTTCCCGCAGCCGACGTCGAGCACCCGCGCCCCCCGCGGGATCGCCGCGAGGTCGAGCACCTCGTCCAGGTCCCCGGGGTCGACGGGGTTCATGATGTCGTGGTCGCGGTGCGTGACGGTCCAGTACTTCCACGGGTCCATGGGGTCCTCCCGCCGCGAGGATACCCGCGGCCGCGGTGACCGGGGCGTGACGGCCGCGGGCGAACCTGGCCGGCGGAGGTGACCATGGGATCCGCCGCGAAGGCCGCCGCCGCGCTGCTCGCCGTCCTCGCCGCCGCCTGCGCCTCGCCGCCCGCGGACGGCCCCCCGCGCCCGGCCGCGGACGCCCGCGTGATCCGCCTCCACGACGTCCGCGACCTCCTCTCCCCCGGGCCGGGCCGGGATCCCGTCTTCACCGGGGGCGAACCCCTCCTCGCCTTCGCCCACGGGGCCCTCGACCGATCCTGCTGGTGCGGGGGATTCCCCGAGACCACCCTCGAGAACGGCCTCCTCGTCGTCCTCGCCGACGCCGACTCCCAGGAGAGGCTGGCGGGGGAGTTCCGCGCCCTCCGCGCCGCCGCCGGGGGGGAGTAGGCGCCCAACCTCCCGCGGCCGTCCGTGGCAGAATGGGATCGGGAGGACGCCATGAACCAGTTCCACCGTTCCCTCGGCTGCCTTTCCGCCCCGGCAGCGGCCGCCGCCGTCCTTCTTCTCCTCGCCTCCCCCCCCGTTCCCGCCGGGCTCTCCCTGGCCGGCTCGCGCGCCTTCGTCGCCGATCCCGTCGACGGCACCCTCGACCTCGAGACCATGGCCCCCGCCGGCCCGCCGATCCCCGGGATCGGCGCCTCCTTCATCGGTGCCTCGACCACCTCGGGCGATCGACTCTTCCTCCTCGATGCCGCCGCCGGGTTGCTGCGGGTCTTCGACACGGACACCCTCGCGGTGATCGACGAGGAGCCCCTGGGAGTCTCTCCCCGCTCCTGCGTCCTCGCCCCGGACGAGACCCGCCTCTTCGTCGCCTGCGAGGGCTCCCGGGACCTCTGGATCTACCGGCCCGACGAGGCCTCCGCCTTCCGGGCGGCGGACCTCTCGCCCCGCAGGCCGACCGCCCTGGCCGCCGTCCCGGGCGGAACCGATGTCCTCGTCCTCTTCGGGGCCGAGGGGGAACTCGGGTTCTTCCGGACCTCCGACAACCGCATGGAGGACGCCTTCCTCGACGTGGGAGAGGGCGCACGGTTCCTTCTCCCCTCCCCCGACGGGGCCCTACTCACCGTCCTCGGCGACTCCCTGCACTCCAAGGTGGACCTCGGGCTCAGGGAGGTGGTGGCCACGGCCGCGAGCGAAGCGAAGTACGCGGCGACGACGGCGCGGCGCTGGCGGGCCTGGGGTGCGGGAGTCGATTCGGACGGGGACCCGATCCTCCACGAGTTCGACCTCGGGGCCGCCGTTCCGGAATCCGTCTTGGTCCCCGTGGGGCAGGAGGCCGCCGCCATCCTCCTCTCGCCCGACGACCTGTCCGCCTGGTTCTGCTTCCCGGGTGTCGGGGAGGTCCGGGAGATGGCCCTTGGGGACTCCTCGTTCACGGGGCGCTTCGCCGCCCTCGGCTCCGCCCCTTCCTCCCTGGCCGCCCGGTTCACGCCGGCACCGGAGCGGGGCTGTCTCGTTCCAACGAGGGTGGAGATCCGGGACGCGGGCGAGGGCCGGGTGTCGCTGCGGGCGGAGGGGTGGTTCGACGACGGGGGAGGGAGCCCGGACTTCGCCGGTGCGGCGACGGTCCGCATCCCCGGCCGCTTCACCCGCTCCTCCGTCCTGCGGGAGGGCCGGGGGGGCTGGTTCGAGGCGGCCGAGGGGGATCTACAGCTCTCCCTCCGCCCCGAAGGGGGGGGCTCCAGCAGGGGGAGGTTCCGCCTGACGATCCCATCCCTCATCGGCTCCGTCACCACCCCCGACGGATGGCTCCAGCTTCTCCTGCAGGTTGCGGGAATGCCGGACTCCCGGTGCGTCCTCACCCCCATGGGCGGGGGATTCTCCCTCGGGACGGGAAGGGGCCACCTGCGGACGCCCGGCTTCTACCCCCTGAAGGCGACCTTCCTGTCCGCGCCGGGGAGGCCGGACCAGCTGGCCCTCAAGTGCGTCTTCGCCACCTCGGGGACCCCGCCGGGGGAGGACGACGTGGTCCGCCTGAGAATGGGCGAGGGGTCCGCGATCGACCTGCCGGGGAGTCTCTTCCGCCGCAGGGGTCCCCTCTGGACCTACGACTCCGGTCCCGGTTCCTCCCGGCTCGCCCTGAGAATCGACTACGCCCGCGGCCGAATCGCGATCCGGGCAACGGGGCTCGGCCTCTCCATCCACGAGGCCGGCACCCTTGACCTCCTCTTCGATGCGGGCCTCGGGGACGGGCTCCTCGGCGTCCGCGTTCGCCCCGGCGGCCTCGGGGGGCGGCGGACCTACTGATACGGATCCGACAATCTTCTCCCGGGAACCCCGCGCCCGCGGCGCGTGTAGGATTCCCTGCCGGCGCCCCCGTCGCGGAGGTCCCCGTGAGCCGCCCCCTGCTCCTCGCCAGCCTCGCCCTCTCCTTCGCCTCCCTCGCCGTGGCCGGCTGGGCGCTGATGGAGAACGCCGCCCTCCGGGAGGAGGCGGCCGCGGCGAAGCCCCGGGCGGATTCCGCCGCCCCCGCCGACGCCGCCCGCATCGAGGGGGTCGAGGATCGCCTCCGCCGCCTCGAGGCCGTCGTCATCGGCCTCCCCGGCGGCGGGCCGCCCCTCCCGGGGGAGGCCCCCCCCGCCGCCCACGCCGGGGCGGCCGACGCCGACGCCGACCCCGCCCGCCGCGAGCCCCTGCGCGCCCTCCTCCGGGACCTCCTCCGCGAGGAGCGGGAGGCCGAGGCCGCCGCCGGGAAGGGGGACGGAGCGAAGCCGGCGGACGGGGGCGGCGAGCGCAAGCCCCCCCTCTCCCAGTTCGCCGCCGAACTCGACCTCGAGCCCGCCCAGCGCGAGACGGTCCACCGGGCGGTGCTCCAGGGGCAGGAGGGGATGATCGCTCTGCTCCGCACCCCCACCGCGGGCGGGCGCGTGCCCATGGACGACCTCCTCTCCGTCCTCCTCGGGAAGCCGGAGGAGGCCCAGCCGCGGATGATCGAGCTCTTCGGGATGCTCGCCTCGGAGAAGGTCCCCGGCTCCGAGGGCACCTACGCCGAGCGGGCCGAGGCGCTCAAGCGGGAGGCGGTGGAGACCTTCCGCCGCGAGTTCACCGCGGAGCAGTTCAAGGCCTTCGAGAGGACCGGCCAGGACCCGCTGGAGATCCAGGTCCCCGACAGCCCCTGGATCGGCATCCTCCAGGAGGCCTGGCGGCGGACGAAGTAGGTCAGCGGTCCCGCGCGGCGAGGGCGACGGTCTCCCGCGGCCCGAGGAACCGGGGCCCCGTCCCGAGGGCGACCTCCGCCACGGCCTTCGCCCTGGCCAGGGCCTCCCGCGCCCGGACCCGCGCCTGCCAGGGGGCCGGGGCGTCGGCGGCGGCGATGCCGCGGGCGTCGAGGCCCGCGGATCGGGCGAGGTAGAGCGCCCGCTCGAGGTGGAACCGCTGGGAGACGATGACCACGCGCCGCAGGCCGAAGACGGGACCCGCCCGCAGGACGGAATCGAGCGTGGAGAAGCCGGCGAAGTCCCGCGTGATGCAGGCCGCCGGGACGCCGCGCGCGACGAGGCCGTCCCGCATGGCGGTGGGCTCGTCGTAGCCGATCCGACCGTGATCGCCGCTCACGAGGATGCCCCGCACCGTCCCAGCGCGGAAGAGCGCCGCCGCCGCGTCGAGGCGGGCCTCGAAGAACGGGTTGGGGGCGCCGCGGTGGAGGGGGCCCGTGCCGAGGACGAGGGCCACATCGGCCGGAGCCACCGCCGTGGGGTCCTCCGCGATCCGCCCCCGGCCCGCTGCGGCGACGACGCGGTCGGCGGCGAGGAGGAGGGCGGCGGCGGAGCCGAAGGCAATCGCCGCTGCTACGGCGATGCGCCGCCTCCGCGACCGCCGCGCCGGAGCCATGGGGCGTCCTCCCGGGACCTCCCTCTCCATCGGCCGGGAGGACCGGCGGGGAGAGGGAGGGGCGGTCGGCCTTGGACCTTCCTGCTGATTCGTGCCGGGTTCCGTATCTTCTCCCGCCATGAAGACACCTCTGATGCTCCTCCTCGCCGCGGCCGCCCTGCCGCTCCGTCCCGCCGCCGCCGCGGGGGGGACCGGCTCCCTCGATCCGCTGGCCGCCGCCGTCGAGGAGCGGATCGCCGGCCTCGAGGGGGATCCCTCCCCGGGGGCGGCCGCCTCCCTCCGGGCGCTGGAGAAGGCGCGGGCGCTCCTCGCGAGGGACGCGACGACGATCCTCAAGGAGGCGAAGGTCGCCGCCGCCGCGGCGAAGGCGCTGGAGCCCGTGTTCCCCGCCTACGGGGAGCTCCTCCCGCTCCTCGAGGACGCCGTCCTCGGCCTCGCGGAGGCCTGCGGCGGGTGGGGCGCGGAACTGGCCCGGCTCGCGGAGGCCCTGCCGCCCGACTCGAAGGAAGGCGCGGCCGCCGCCGCCGCGAAGACGGCCCTGGACGAGGCCCTCGGCGCCATGGAGGGGCCCCCCGCGCCGGCCGACTTCCTCTCCGCGGTGAAGCGGGCCGGGAAGGCCCTGGCGAAGGGGAGGAGGGTGGTGGGCGGGAAGGAGACCTGGATCGCCGCCACGGCCACGGAGGACGGGGCCTTCACCTCGCGGACCTCCTCCGTGACGATGGAGTACCGGGCGGAGACCTCCGACTGGTACCTCACCGTCGTCGGCACCGACGGGAGCCCGGCGAAGGCCCACGTGACGATCACGCTGGGCGTCGCCGCCCTACCGGGGCCGGGGGCGGAGGACCTCCGGGGGGAGGGCTACGGGATCTACGGCGTCTTCCGGGCCCGCAACGTGGGGGTCAACTACAACACCCTCGGCGGCACCGGAGCCGGGGGGACGCTCCTCCTCGACCGCTTCGACCCGGAGGCGGGGATCGCCGAGGGGACCTTCTCCATGGCCTGCGGCGGCGGGGGGAAGCTCTACGTCGTGACGGGGGCCTTCCGCGCGCGGGTCGCGGACTAGGAGCCGCACTCCCGCAGCCGCCGCTCGAGGAGGCGCCGCTCGGGCTCCTGCCGCGACAGCGCGAGCGCCCTCCCGAGGGCGGCGCGCGCCTCCTCCCCCCTCCCGGACCAGGACAGGGCGGGGGCCCCTGCGGGTTCAGGACCCGGGAGGATCGTCCACCCGGTGGTCTCCCCGGCCCGGCCGGTGAGGATCGCACCCGGTGCGACCCATGCCGATCGAAGGCCGTCGCCGCCTGTGACCCGACCGTCCTTTTCCCGCCCGCCGCCGCCGGGGAGCCCGAGGATGGTGCCGTGCGCCGCCTCCTCCTTCCGCTCCTCCTCCTCGGCGCGGGCTGCGCCGCGGAGGCGCCCGCCCCGGGCGCCGGCCCTCCCGAGTCCCCCCCCGCCGCCCCGGCGGTGCTGCCGGCCCCCCTCCGGCGGATGGTCCTCAACGAGGGCCACCCGACCGCCCTGCCCGTGGCCTTCGACCACGCCTTCCACGCCCGCGCCGGCGCCGGCTCCCCCTGCGCCTCCTGCCACCACGAACTGCGGGCCCGCCCCGGCCTGGTGCCCTCCCCCTGCACCGCCTGCCACCTCCCCTTCTACCTGCTCCGCGAGGTGGACGAATCGGCCCCCCACCGCCACGACGGGCCGCCCGATCTCTGAACCGCCATCCACAGAGCGTGCAGGTCCTGCCACGCGCCCGAGGAAGCCGGAGCCCCCGCCGAACCTCCCGCGGACTGCGCCCGCTGCCACGTCCCCCTCCGCACCGGTCCCTCCTTCCGCGCGCTGCTCCCCTCGGGGTCCCTGGTCCTCGACCTCTCCTTCGACGGTCCCCTCCCCGCGGGGGCGGCGGAGGCCTGGACGGAGGCCCTCCGGGGGAGGCTCGCCGCCGAGGACCTCGCCGCGGCGCCGGCCGGGACCCCCGGTGCGGTGCCCGTGGCGGTCCGGGTGACCGTCGAGGTCGGGGAGGGCGCGACCGACGCCGGCACCCCCTTCCTCGCGTCGCGGGGGACGGCCGTGATGCGCGTCGGGAGGGGGGTCCACGAACTCCGGGGCCGCTCCTTCGCCGGCACCGACCGCGGACTCCTCGCCCGCCGGGCCCTGGACGATCTCCTCGAGCGGGTGTTCTTCGCGCTCGCCCTCTGAGGCGGCGGGGCGGTGCCCCCCGCGCTCAGAGCCTCGACAGCGGCGCCCCGCCGAGGACCAGGGGATAGGCGAGGGCGGCCAGGACCGCGTGGGAGGCGGCGAGGAGCCAGAGGTTGGGCCACCTCCGGTAGAGGAGCGACCAGGCGATCCCGGCCGCGAAGGTGAGGAGGACGAGGACCGGGTCCCCCGCGTGCACGGCGGCGAAGGCCGTGGCGACCGCGAGGACCCGCGGCGCGGGAGAGGGCAGGAGGACCATCAGGGCGCGGTGGAGGAGGCCCTGGAAGGCGAACTGCTGGAGGAGCGCCCAGGCCGGGTAGAGGGCGAGGAGGAGGAGGACGTCGGAGGTCCTGAGGGGCGCCCCGGAGGCCCGTCCCCAGGCGGCCAGTCCGCCGGCCGCGGCGGCGGTGAAGGCGGCGCAGGGGAGGAGGCCCGCGCGCAGGTTGTCGGCGCGGAACCCGGCCTCCCTCCAGGAGGGGGAGCGCCGGCGGGCGAGGTGGAGGCCGTAGGCGCCGAGGAGGAGGGCGGCGCCGAGGAAGGTCCACCGCTTCTCCACGCGCAGGGCCTCGGCGGCGACGTAGGCGAGGGAGGCGCCGGCCACGACGCCGGCGTCGAGGAGGGCGATCCGCCGGGAGGCGGCGCGGTCCACCTAGGGGCTCCCGGCCGCTCCGCGGCCGCGCGCCGCGCGGACGGGGGGCCCCGCGGCCCTCCCCGCCTCCCGGGGGCCCCTCCGTCCGGCGACCGTCAACACCGTGGCTGGCAGGCGGATCGTCCGTCCTCCCGCGCCGGATCCCGGGGGGGATCCTACCTCCGCCCCCGCGGGGCGGCGCGCCGCGAGGACGCAGCCGATCCCGTCCCCTTCGGTTCGCGTCCGGGTCAGGACCCCTAACCGGATTTGAACCGGTGTCGCAGCCTCGAGAGGGCTGCGACATGATTCGGAACCAGGGAAACGGGCGTGGGTTACGGCGGGAAGGAACGGGGTTGGTGCCTCAGGAGGAGCCCTGCGCGATTGCCGCAAACGACCGAATTCGTACACAAACGACCGATTCTGCCGATGAGGGCACCCACGGAAGAGGTTTCGTAGGTCGGGGAACGGGCACCCGACCGTGGTCCCGGCAGGGTACGATGGGGACGCCATGACCACCGAGATCGTGTTCGTCATCGAGGAGGATCCCGAGGGCGGCTTCATCGCCCGCGCCCTGGGCGAGTCCATCTTCACCCAGGCCGACGACATGGAGTCCCTCCGGGAGGCGGTCCGGGACGCGGTGCACTGCCACTTCCCCGAGGAGGCGCGGCGTCCGAAGGTCATCCGTCTCCAC
>JAKLKS010000010.1:0-16564 GCA_023150535.1 Planctomycetota bacterium | reverse complement strand
GTCTCCACCTCGTCCAGGACGAGGTGATCCCGGCTTGAGACTCCCCCGCGATCTCACGGGGCGCCAGTTGGCAACGGCCCTTTCATCTCTGGGGTACGCCATCGATCGCCAGACGGGCAGCCACATCCGCCTCACCACCCTCCGGGGCGGGGAACACCACGTCACGGTCCCCGACCACTCCCCCCTTCGCCCGGGCACGCTGAGCGCCATCCTGAGAGACGTCGGCACCCACGCGAAGCTGCCCAGGGAGGAACTCCTGCAGTTGCTCTTCGGGTAGGGGCCCGCCGGGGGAGCCAGGTACCCTCCCCGGATGCTCCGTCCACTCCTGCTCGTCGCCCGCTGGATCGGCCTGGCTCACGACCTCTGGCGTGCCCGCGTGGCCCGCCGCCGTTCCCTCTCCGCCCTGGTCGACGTTCTCCAGGAGGAAGTCCACCGCCTCCGAAAGGAGAACGACCTCCTCCGAACCCGGCTCCGGCGCCTCCCCCATCTCCGCCGCCCCCGCTACCGACCCCACGAGCGGCTTCGCATCCTCTGGCACCGCGCGCGGTACGGGCTCTCCGTCCGGGCGACGGCCCGGTCCTTCGTGCTGGCGACGCAGACCGTTGTGAACTGGATGCGCGCCGTGGAACGGGGAAACGCCCGCCTCGTGCGTACTCGCCGCCCCACCAATGCGCTCCCCGACCTGGTCGGCGAACTCGTCCACCTCCTCAAGCGTGAGTGGCCGCGCCGGGGGACGCGGCGCGTCGCCGGGATCCTGGCCCGGCTGGGGGTCACGGCCTCCCGGTCCTCCGTGCAAAGGACGCTGCAACGTCCCCCGCCGCGGCCGGCCCGGGCTGCCTCCTCCCGGCAGCCTGGGGCTGGCCCCCTGCGGGCCCGTCAACCCGGCCACATGTGGATCCTCGACTTCACGACGGTGGGCGGGCTGTTCCGGTCGATCCGGGTAGGGGCCGTCGTCGACGCGTTCTCGAGGAAGGTCCTCGCCATCGGGGTGGTTCCCGGGGAACCGACCGCCGCCTTCGCGGTGCGACTCCTCCGCGAGGCGGTGCGCAGGGCCGGGACCCCGGGCTGGGTGGTGACGGACCGCGGGAGGCAGTTCACGTCCCGGGCCTTCACGCGGGCCCTGCGAGGGCGCGGCATCCGTCGGCGTTTCGGGGCCGTGGGGCAGTCCGGCTCCATCGCGCTTCTCGATCGGTTCTGGCGGAGCATTAAGCGGGAGTACGCCCGCGGCCTCTTCCTGTACCAGCCGCCTCGGTCCATCGAACGGGACCTGGCACGGTACGCAGAGTGGTTCAACACCGAGCGGCCGCATCAGGGACTCGGGAACCGCACGCCCGACGAGATCCACGAGGGGGGCCGGCGACGACCGCCGCGCCCTCCGGTCCGCGCGGCTCTCCGGGTGCGCTACCTCGGGGACGACCGCGCCCTCCCGATCCTGCGCCTTCGCGCAGCGTAGACCCCTTCCAGCACCGGGCCGACCGAGTCGCGTCCCGCTCGCGATCCGCCCGGACTCTTCCCCCCGCGACAATTCACCCACCACGAGCCCGCCTACCCTGCACGTCGCGATGGTGTCCATCGGGTGCTGGGCCGCTACACCTGTCGGGACTTCGTGAGGGATCGCCAGAATGTCGTGGCGCGCAGGTGCGCAGGTCGGCGGCGCGACGGCGGGATCGACCGCGGGCACCAAGCTTGCGTGGACACGGCCGCAGGACATAATGCCCGGTGTCCGACTTACGCCCGCCTAGCGGCCTAGGGGGTGTCGCCATGGCTCTGGAGACCGGAGTGCCGAACGGAGGTTCCGCACTTCGAGCGAGCGCAATCCGTCGTCGATGCCTCCTCGCCGCGTTAGCGTCCACGGCGATCTTCGCGGCCACCACGTTCGACTTCTCGCCGCTCCTGCCTGACGAGAACAGCTACGATTGGACGATGTGGATCCTCGGCGTCTACCTGTACGTTCTCTGGCCCGCATCGCTCCTAGGACTGGTCGGATCCATCGTGATCTACGTCGCGGTCTTGATCCGGCCAGACTTCGTCGTGAGGAGGCTCATGCCCGAAAGGCCGACTCGATGCACCACGGAAGCCCCGTAGATCCTTGCCACCGTCGGCGTGTTCGACTGGCACGGCGTGTTGTCGCCGGCCTATCGCAGCGCGCCCTTGGCGCCCTGCGATGGAATAGTCCCAGATGGAAGAGTCCCCCTGGACCGCCTCATTCAGTTCTGCTTGCGCCTATCGCGGTTTCCGCCGTCTCAGTTCCCAGCCTAGATCCGCTCGACCGGCCTTGTCGAGAGCCCGGACCATGGACTCGAACCAGTCATCCCTGAATAGCGTCATCATTCTTCCCCTGAACCACCCGACGAAGGGCAGACTGGGGACGAATCTCCACAGGTCGTCTAGGGCTTCTGCCTGGGCACCGCGAATGACCTTCCACAACTGCAGCATGTCGTCCACGGCACAGGGCCCCGGCGGACGCGCCTTGATTAGCCACGCGATCGGATCCTCGAGATGCGCCTCTCCAAATGCCTTCCCCATCATCTCCATCCGCTGTTTCGTGAGCGCTCCGGGAACGGCAACCAGCTCTTCGAAGTCCACGTCTCCCAAGGAGAAGAACCTCAACCACGCCGGGGAGAGGGCCTCTCTTCGTTCGGCCTCTTTCCTCGCGTGGCCTACAGGGCGTGACAGGTCGCCCTTCCCACGATGTAGTACCGGGGCTGCCCAGTCCTGGAAGGCCGCCAGGGTCGTCTCCGCCAGGATGCAGCTCATGGCTGCCGTCCAGTCGTGGTCCTTGAATACCCGCGGTTCCCGCGTGGCCGAGAGCAGGTAGTGATCGAACAGTGACGACGCGCCGCGAATCGCGAAGTCCAACAGCCACGTCCGGAATGTCTGGTTGGATGTGACTCTCCGCTGATTGAGGTTCCTCCACCAGTCGACATCGGAGAACCCGAGAGCGATGGACCGAGCCCGCTGATATGCCTCGACCACCATGTCACCGTCCCAGATCGGCACCACGATGGCATTGCTGCAGGACTGACCGTTGTACGGCGTGCACACCAGCCGGATTCGGACGCTCTCCACGTCAGAGTACGGCCGCAACGCGGCAAAGAGACCCGCCGGGATAGGCTTCTGGCGCGCGACCGCGGCCACATCGAAGGCTACGAAGCAGTTCGCGTGCGGAGGTTTCGGCTTTGTCGGGGGAGCGCAGGGGATGCTCCCCTTCCTCATCCGCTTCGGGTTCCAGTGGGTGGTGACCTCCTCGACGTAGTAGTGGCCGCGACTCGGCTGCGTGACTTCGGATGTGTAGGCGATCCGGAACTCGCATCTGCGCCCCTTCCAGCGGATGCCGCACGGATCGCTCCGCATCACGCTCGGCGTGCTTCGGCAGGTTCCCCTGCGGCAGTCGAAGGGGATGATCGCCAGTTGGCATTGCCAGGGCTCCCGCTTCCGCCTTCTCGCGGCGTTCACATCTTGGAACAGGATGCCCGGTACCACCGCGCCCGCGTGCGGGACGGTCAGGACTGTCAGGTCGGACCGAGCCGATACCGGAGTCGTCGCATTGAGGATCGGGCTCCCGGGAGCCCCGGTCGTGGCGCCTGTGAAGTAGGGCGTGCTCCCCGCGCTGTCCGTCCCCGAGACTGCGCCGTTGGTGCCGACCGTCTCGGAGCCTGGGGCCACCTGAGGGGGGGTGCGCGGCCGGGGCCCGTGGTAGGCCGAACTGTCCGGGGGGTTGTACACTGACGCGTCTGGAGCGCGCCCCTTGCAGGTCCCCCCACAACCACACGAGCCCCGGCAGTCGACCATTGCGATCCTCCTCGACATGAGACCGCGGAATTCGAGGTGCGGTTCGCGCCCGCTCTACCTGTGCCCCTACAGCAGTGAGCGGGCCTTCCCGGACTCGACCTCGTCGCAGTAGCCTCGCCCTCCTAGCCCTCGCATGTCTTTCGGGAAGTTCGGCACTCCCTGCACCTTGCGGGCCGCAGCAATTCAGGCCCTGATTGCGAAAGTCATGGCCCCTGGAGCCACCAATCATCTCGAAGGGCTACGCCCATGGCTCCAATGCCGGCAGCCGCAGCCTTGTCCGGAATCCTCGGGATGGACGGGCCAACTGGCAGCGCGGGGGACCCGGGCGGCACAGGGCCACCATGCTGAGGCGGGGTCTGAACAGACCCAGACAAGGCGGATGAGCTGCCAACGGTTTCAAGCGGGTGCCCGCTGCTGTCCACGGGGATTGGCCCGCCCCCGCAGGCCGGCCACAGCCGGCCGTGCAGGTCGATGACGTCGTACCCGGGGCGTGGGAAAGCCGTCCCTGGCTTCCCGGCCTCCCAGCCGGCCAAGCCGCCCTCGACGTAGAGGAGTTGGGAGCGGCCAGCGAATTTGCCCTGTTTCACGGTGACAATCACCGCTTGCAGGGTACCCTTGGACTGGCAGGGTGGTCCGGCTGGGACTTCGCCCGCAGGCTCGCCCGCCGTGGCCCGCTCCAGGCTGCCATACGCTGCCCCGCCGCCACCACGCAGGAGCCCCCCCGCCCAGACCACGACCATGGGATCGGTCCCCGCCAGGACGAACCTCACGCGGAACCAGCGAAGGCGGAGGTCGTAGGAGAAGAACTTCGGGTCGTTCTCGGGGATCACGGTCCCCGGGGGGCTGAGAGGTCCGAGTGCCCAAGACTGGCAGTCGAGGGACTCCTCCATGTACATGGTGAGGGTGCCGGAGCCGCTGGCCACCCGGATGGGGCCGCGCCACACCTGGAACTGGGCGCCCCCCTGCTGGGAGAGGTCCAGCGGCGCGGTGACGAAGCTCGTCGCCCCCACGAGTGTGGTGAAGCGAGGAAGGAGCACGAGCCCGGCATCTACACCGGCCATGGCAGATTCCTCCTCCGCGGTTGGTCCCCAGTCGGACAGGGTCTCGTCATCCTGAGGGGGACCGGCCGCCGACTGACTTCAGCCGCCCCCTTGGGCCCAGCAATGTCAGGCCCCTCTCCTAGGAGAGACGCCTCTCGAGGAACCCTACCGCCCAGCACGTCGCCGCCGGGGCCGTGCCCCCGAGGACCACCTTGACCCGGAACCACTGCTTCGAGATCGTCGCCGACGCCTGGCCCTCCGTCTCTTCCCCCGGGTCGTAGGCCGACACGTTGGTCCCCGCGCAGGTGGACCAGGTCTGCTGATCGGACGACTCCTGGAAGGTGAGCCCGAACGTGGGGGACGTCCCGAGCAACTTCCCGCGCCAGCAGTTGAGGATGGCCCTCTCGAACTCGGTCACGTCCATGGCGATGGTCACGTACTCCTTGCCCGCGCCGCCGGTGCTCGTCCCCACGAAGGTCGAGTACCGCGGCAGCAGCACCAGCGGCGTCAACTCCCCGGCCATTGCTTCCTCCCGTTCCCGCCCGGTTCCCGTCCCTCACCCCCGCGGGCGGCATTCCCGGGGAGGGGGTCCAACTCCTCGCCTCTCTAGTCCACCCGTTGCTCTAACTCGCCCACCATCCAGAGCGAGATCCCGACGACGCCGCTCGCGTTGGCCGCGAGCACCACCCGGATCCGGAACCACCGCTTCTTGAAGTGGACGGCGTAACCCTCCAAGGTGTTCGCCGTCGTCACCGGCTGCGAAGGCGTGGTCGCGGCCTCGCTCCAGGCACTCGCGTCGTGGGATTCCTCGAAGTAGGTGCGGAACGGATTGCTGGGCGCCCCTCCCACGAGCGGCCCCCGCCAGAACATGAGCTGCCCCTTGTCGAAGCCTTCGACCGGGATCGGCTCGGTTGTGTAGGTCCCCGCGCCCACGAAGGAGGAGAACCTGGGCAGCAGGACGATCGGGACGAGGGCGCCGATCACGACGCGAACTCCACGACGAGGACGGTCGTGTCCGCACCGGACGCAATGGCCCGGACCTCCCCCTCGTAGTTGATGCTCTCCGCACGGAACTCCCCGCCCGGAGGGAGCAGCCAGTCCGAGGTCGTCGCCGCCGCTGCCTCAAACCTCAGGTAGACCGAGTTCGTGGCATGCCGGTTCTGCACCCAGAGGCCCCGGCGGCCGGACCGCGCGGACACGAGCGTCCCGCTGCTCGTCCCCACGGTCGCCGAGGTGCGGTACGCGCTCAGCGGGGAGGGCGTCGTGGTGACCGTGTTCCCTACCGTCGTGGCGACCGTGTTCCCGACCGAGGTCTCGATCTGCCCGGAGGCGTTCACGGTCGCCGTCCGACCGCTGCCGTCCCCTGCCTGCAGGGTCACGATCATGCTGCCTGTCCTCCCCCCGACTCGTCGCGCGTGACGAACTCGCCCTTGAGCCAGGTCGTCACCCCGGGGTCACTCCCGGAGACGACGGCTTTAACTCTCATCCACGCGAACGTGAATCCGACACCCAGCGTCTCCTCTGAGCCGGCTGCCGGGCTCACGGTGCCGATATCGACCCAATTCTCGAGGTCGAGCGACTGCTGGACCGTGTATTCCACGCTGGCTGGTGTGCCGCCCAATCCCGTGCCCTGCCAGGCAACGAGCGTGGCGGTCGCGTAGGCGCGGACATCCATCGGGTCGGAGTAGGTTGCGGTGGTCCCGATCATCGTCGTGTACCTCGGAAACACGACGATGCGATCAATTCTACTTGGCAATGGACACCCCCTGTCGCGAGGAGCGCTGTTGCACATCGGTCGCCTCGACATCCGCAAGCATCGGGCAACCTCCGAGGCCAGAGTATTCCATCGCGCGAGTGTTGCCAGTCGCTTTGTCGCTCATGGACTGCCACCCTGCCTTGGGTGCTGGCCCGGCTTCGCCGAAGGGGGATCGGGTGGCGGCACTCGCAGCGTGAACCTGAGCGTGAATCCGCGGCGCCCGGCCATCGATTCCATGACCATGCACACGCTGAGGCTCGCGTCCGGGCCCGAGGTGCGCAGGCGCACGCGCCCCCATGGCGCGACGTGGTCGTGGCAGGTGACCTCCAGCTCTTCCCCGGGCGAAGCGGCACCCACCAGGAGCTCTGCCCAATGCGTCTTGTCCTCGCTCCCTTCGAGTCGGTACTCGACTTGACCATAGTCTGGACGGGGTGTGGAGCCCGTCCCGACGGAGAGCACGCCACCTCGCTCGAACTCGAAGGGCTCGGAGACGAACTCGCGTGGAGTGCTCATCGACACCTTCTCCCCGTTCTGCGTCCCTTCTCGGGTCGACTTCCGCGAGCCTCGCGACGGGCGTCCGTAGGCCGTCTCCGCCCGGGCTTCGCGTCGTGGTCGCTCTTCAGTGGGCGCCCGTCCCATCCGCGGTCCGAGTCATCCGGCTCGACGAGCTGGATGCTCAAGGAGCCGCACGATGGAGATGCAACGGTCTCCCGGGCGAAGGCTGCGACGTCGATGAGGTTCTCCTCGAAGCGGTCCCCGACGACGGTCGAGTACCGCGGGTAGAAGACCAGTGGAGTCCCCTTCGCCGCGCCCTCGGCGGGGAGTTGGACCCGAAGGTATCGGTGCCCCTGGACCGGGCGACTTGCCTTCCCGCTCTTGCGTCTGCGTCCTCCGCGCATCGGTCCTCCGCTTCACCGTGGGGCCAGGCCCGACGTCGTTGGCTCCCGTTGCTGTGCCTCCCGTGTAGGCCGCCGCGGCAGGCCCGTCAACTCCCGTTTGGAGCGGGCAGATCGCCGTTGGAGCGGGGTCGGCGCGTGTGGCGCCCCGGGCCCTACGGCGGGCTCATGCGCCCGGGAAGGGAAGGCCTCGCCTCGCGTAGGCCCTTCGCAGGTCGTAGGCAGTCGGGATGCCGACGGACTTTGCGATCTCCTCGTCGCTCCGGCCGTGTAGGACCCCGCGCCGAACCCTCGTGTCGATGACCGCCCACACAAAGTCCTCTGGCGGGAATCCAACGGTGGAGATGCAGAGGCGTTTGAGAACGTGACGGGTCATCCCCAATGTGCTGGCCCAGGTCTTCACCCGGAGTTCCTTCAACTCCCGGAGGGCGAGGAGGGCCTTCCGCATCTTCTCCCTGCGGCTGCACGGGTCGGTGGAGGACTTTTCGTCGGCGAGGACGGCACCAAGGTCGGCACCGCCGAGCCGACACGCCAACGCAATCCTGCGCGAGAGCCGGCCCTCGGGGGGAAACTCGATGGGGCAGCGGCGGGACCAGTCGGCGATGACGTGGGCAGGGCAGGTGCGGGAGTAGGCAAGCGAGACACATCCTGGTCGCTTCAGGAGGCGAGCGATCACCGATGGGCTCAACACCTGAAGCGCCTCGTCCCCGAGGACAACGACGAGGGGAGGGTCCCTCATGCGAAGAGCAACCTGCAGCCCCATGGGCTTCACGCGGGGTGCGGTGGGTTGGTGTCCATCCAGATCCGCGTCGCTGATCCCGCACACGAAGAGCGGGACCGGGCCCGGCGCCAGCGGAAGCAACGACGCCGCCGACCCATCGCGGAGAGGGCTGTGCATCTCGACGCCGGGGACAAGGGCCCCCTCCCGGTGGTGCGGCCGCAGGAAGGCGACCTCGAGGCGCCTGCGCAGGTGACCGGCGGCTTGCTCGGTGGTGTCGCGTCGCCTACTCCCCATCCTCTCTCCTACCCGGGGTTCCTCAGGCCCCGGCTCTCCCGGCGGGACTGCCCGCCGGGGCCCCCTACGGGCGCGTCTCTGCTCTGCTCTGCTCTGCTCTGCGCCGCCCCATTCCTCCCTCCCTCGCCTACCCGGTCGCCGCGTCGGGGCCAACTTCACCCCCCGCATCGCCCTCGCCTCTCCCGCCGAGGATCTCCTCGACCTTCCCTACGACCTCCGCGGCCCCGAACAGCTTCAGCAATTGATGGTTCGCGGCATCCGCCTGGACCCCGCGCTCTTCGGCGCCCTCCGCGCCGAGCCCGGTCACGAACAGGATTCTCGTCTCCGGGGCCGCCTGCCGAAGCCAGTGCGCGAACACCGTCCCGCCGGTGCCCGGGAGGCGGAGGTCGAGAACAACCAGGTCGGGGGGCTGCCCGTTCTCGATGAATCCCCTCGCCTCCTCCGACGACGCCGCCTGGGTAACCTCGTAACCCGCGCCAGCGAGAAACTCCGCTACGAGCCCGCGGACCTCGGGCTCGTTGTGCACCACGAGGACTCTCCCCTGCAACGGCATCCCCCATCGGACGCCCCCCCTGCCAACTGGCCCACATCACCACGGAATCCTCACGAAGGGAAGCCTGCGGTCCTGCATCCGAGGCTCTCCGACCACGGCCTCGAAGTCGAGAACCTATCTCATTCCGACCGGCCAGTACCACCAAGAAAGTCAAGCGGTTCGGGACGATGGACCCTGGCGCCGTCTCGCTCGGGACCGAGAGGACTCATGGGCGTGGGCCGCAGAAGCCAGAGCGCGCCCACTGATCGCCACCTCGCGCGGTGCCGCCGCTGCCTCCGCGGACAGCGTGGGCGGCGTCGCTGCGTCCCCGGGCTCCGCCGGACCCCGGCGCCGGGGACTCCGCGCTCCGTAGGGCACAACCTTCCGTGCAGCGCGCCTCCCAGGGCGTGTATCCCAATTCGTAGCCGTAGCAGACGACCCTAAACGACCGTAGATGCCGCGAGGTGCCGCAAACGACCCTCGCGCCGGGGGGACCGCGGGCCGCCCGAAACGGCGCCCGGGCGGGGGGTTCGGGCATAACTGCCTGCCCTGCCGCGCGTAGCGCGGTTGGTACCCCTAACCGGATTTGAACCGGTGTCGCAGCCTTGAGAGGGCTGTGTCCTAGACCGGGCTAGACGATAGGGGCACCGGTCGCGAACCACGGATCCTGCCCCATCCCCCCGCTCCCGTCAAGCAAACCCCGCCCCCCCCCGAACCGGACGCCCCGCCCCCCTCCCCCGTAGGATCCCCCCATGTCCCGCCTCCGCGTCGCCCTCTTCCTCGCCCTCATCCTCTCCGCCTGGGCCGCCATGCACCTCTACGTCCTCGCCCGGGCGAGCACCATCCCCGCCGTCGCCGCCCTCCACCCCGCCCCCGCCCTCGCCGCCGCCGCCCTCGGCCTCTCCTGGATCCTCGCCCGCGCCCTCAACGGCCGCGCCCCCGCCCCCCTCGTCCTCGCGCTGGAGGCCGTCGGATCCACCTGGATGGGCGTCCTCTTCTACGCCACGACCGCGACCCTCGCCGTCGACCTCGCCACCGGATTCGGCCTCCTCCTCACCGGCCACGCCCCCGCCCTTCGCCTCGGCGCCCTCGCCGGCGGGGCCCTCCTCGCCGCCGCCGCCGCGATCCAGGCGGCGCGCCCCCCGGAGGTCGCGACCCACGAGGTCGAACTCCCCGGCCTGCCGTCCTCCGCCGACGGCACCGTCGTCGCCGTCCTCTCCGACCTCCACGCCGGCCGCCTCCTCGGCCGCCGCTGGCTGTCGGCCCGCGCGGCGCAGGTGCGCGCCCTCGCGCCGGACCTCGTCGTCTTCGCCGGGGACCTGGTCGACGACGACGCCCGCGCCGTCCGCCCCCTGCTGCCGGCCCTGCGGGAGTTCCGCGCCCCCCTCGGCGTCCTCGCCGTCACCGGGAACCACGAGTACTACGGGGGCGCCGACGCGAGCGTCGCCCTCATGGAGGAGGCGGGATTCCGCGTCCTCCGCGGCGCGTGGACCGAGGTGCGCCCGGGCCTCGTCGTGGCGGGCATCGACGACATCACCGGCCGCCGCCGCGCCCGCGGCGAGGGGGACCCCGTCGCCCGCGCGACGGAGGGTCGCCCCCCCGGCGCCCTCGTCCTCCTCTCCCACACCCCGCTCCCCCGCGGGGCGGCCGCCGCCTCCGGCGCCGGGCTCGTCCTCTCCGGCCACACCCACGGCGGGCAGGTCTGGCCCTTCGGGTGGATCGTGCGCGTCCTCTACCCCATGCTCGAGGGACGCCACCGCGCCGGGGGGACCGTCGTCCTCGTCTGCCGCGGCACCGGCACCTGGGGCCCGCGGATGCGCCTCTGGCGGCGCGGGGAGATCCTGCGCGTCGTCCTGCGCGCCCCCGCGGCGGGGTGACCCCCTTCCCCTCCGCCGTCCCCGGGGGTACAGTGCGGCGCGGAGTCCCGGGAAGGAGGTGCATCGTGAAGGGAGCGGGAATCGCGGCGGCGCTGCTTTGCGCGGCGGCGGCCCTGGCGGCGGGGGGCGCGCCCCGCCTCGGCCCCCCGGTGAAGGTGCTCGACGGGAAGGAGCCCATCGACGTCGAGGTCGGCCACGCCACGCCGAACCTCCTCGACTGGGACGGGGACGGGAAGCGCGACCTCCTCGTCGGCCAGTTCGGCGGCGGGAGGCTGCGCTTCTACCGCAACGTCGGCAGGGACGACGCCCCCGCCTTCGAGGGATTCGCCTACGTCCAGGCCGGAGGGAAGGACGCCACCGTCCCCGTCTCCTGATGCATCGCCTTCGGTCCGCAGGTCGCGGACCTCGACGGCGACGGCACGGAGGACCTCGTCTCCGGCTCCTGGCCGGGGGAGATCCACTTCTTCCGGGGGCTCGGGAAGAGGGAGTTCGCCGAGGGGAAGGTGATCTTCAAGCCGGCACCGGACGATTCCGACCCGCGCTTCGCCGGGTACTCCGTCCTCCAGTCCTCCTCCCCCTTCGTGCTGGACTGGGACGGGGACGGGGACCTCGACCTCGTCGTCGGCATGATCTGGGGGAAGGTCTTCCTCCTGCGGAACAGGGGCACCCCGAAGGCCCCCGCCTTCACCGACACCGAGGAGATCCTGGCCGGGGGGAAGTCCCTGAGGACCTGGCTCCACAAGGCCGGCCCCTGGGTCGCCGACTGGGACGGGGACGGGCTCCGGGACCTCGTCATCGGGGACGAGCGGGGCGTCTGGTGGTGCCGCAACGCGGGGAAGGACGGGAAGGACGACTTCGCCGCCCCCGAGAAGCTCCTCGGGAAGGAGGAGCTGGGCGAGGGGTACCGCTTCAAGCCCTGCGTCGCCGACGGGAACGGGGACGGGCTTCCCGACCTCCTCGTCGGGACGACCTTCACCCCGAGGGAGGAGGGCGGCGGGTACGGGAGGACCGGGGGGAACGTGCTGCTCTTCCCGCGGGTGAGGGCGGAGGACGGGCCCGGGGCGCGGTAGGGAGGGGGAGCGCGGGCGCCGCTCAGGCGCCCGCCGCCGCCGCGCGCAGGCGGGCGAGGGTGCGCTCCCTCCCGAGCACCGCCATCGTGTCCCAGAGCGGCGGGCTCACGGCGGCGCCGGTGAGGGCGACGCGGATCGACTGCCCCACCTTCTTCAGTTCGTGGCCGCCGGCCGCGAGCCAGGCCTCCGCCGCCGCGCCGACGGGGCCGGCCTCGAAGGGATCGACCTTCGCCACCGCGTCGGCGAGGCCGGCGAGGACCGGGAGCGCCTCCGGGGTCAGGAACTTCCCCTTCGCCTTCGGATCGAAGACCACCGCCTCCGCGTAGAAGGGGGCGAGCCCGTCCACCATCTGGACCAGCGTGACGCTCCGCTCCTGCAGGGCGGCCACCGCCTTCCCGAGCCAGGGGGCGGCGGGGTCCCAGCCGCGGGCGGCGATCATCGGGGCGATGCGGCCGGCGAGGTCGGCCGCGGGGAGGCGGCGGATCAGGCGCCCGTTCACCCACTCGAGCTTCTTCACGTCGAAGACCGCCGCCGAGGCGTTCACCGCCTCCAGCGTGAAGAGCCGCTCCAGTTCCGCGAGCGTGAACTCCTCCTGGTCCCCGTGGCTCCAGCCGAGGCGCGACAGGTAGGAGAGCATCGCCTCCGGCAGGTAGCCGAGGTCCCGCCAGGCGAGGACGCCGACGGCGCCGTGGCGCTTGGAGAGCTTCTTCCCGTCGGGCCCGTTGATCATGGGGATGTGGGCGAAGACCGGCGGCTCCTTCCCCAGGAGGCGGTAGAGGTGGATCTGCTTTGGCGTGTTGGCCACGTGGTCGTTGCCGCGGATGACGTGGGTGATGCCCATCTCCACGTCGTCCACGACGACGCAGAAGTTGTAGATGGCGGTCCCGTTGGCGCGGAGGATCACGAAGTCGTCGAGCTCCCGATTGCCGGTGCGGATGGGGCCGAGGATGCGGTCCTCGAAGACGACCTCCCCGTCCTCCGGCAGGCGCGCGCGGAGGACGAAGGGGACCCCGTCCGGGACCTTCCGGTCGCGGCAGGTGCGCTCGTAACGGTAGGGGCGCTTCTCGGCCTGGGCGACCTTCCGGCGGGCGTCCAGCTCCTCGACGGTGCAGACGCACCTGTAGGCGCCGCCCGAGGCCAGCAGCTCCTCCGCCTTCGCCCGGTAGAGGGCCTTGCGGTCGCTCTGGTAGAAGGGCCCCTCGTCGGCGCGGATGCCGAGCCACTCGAAGCCCCCGAGGATCCCCCGGACCGCCTCCTCCCTGTTGCGCTCCTCGTCGGTGTCCTCGATGCGGAGGATGTAGACGCCCCCCTTCGCGCGGGCGAAGAGGTAGTTGAAGAGCGCCGAGCGGGCGCTCCCGACGTGGAGGTCCCCGGTCGGGGACGGCGCGAAGCGGACGCGGACGGTCATGGCGGGGCTCCGGGGGGGTGCTGCGTGGAAGCCCGTATGCTAGGGTCGCCCGCCGCCCCTGCGGAGGAACGCGGGGGGGGGCGCGGGCACCCGTTCCGGAGGGAGGGGGCGTGGACAGGGGAGTCGCCGGGAGGATCCTGACCGCCGCCGGATGGCTCCTCATGCCGACGGCCCTCGTCCTCTTCCTGGTCGCCATGGCCGGCGTGACGAAGAACGCCTACGACGACCTGGACCGTCCGGTCACCCTCTACACCGTCCTGGCGGCGGCCTCCGTCGTGGCCGGGGGGATTCTCATCGGCCGGGGCGGCCGACTCTCGAGGGCGGCCGACGCCCTCGGGGCCGGCGCCCTCACCCCGGAGACGGTGGGCCTCTGCTTCCGGGACGCCGGGGAGCGGTCCGTGGCCCGGGCGGCGGCACGCCTGCGCCTGCGGGTGGGGAAGGAGGGGACGGAGGGGATCCGCCGGACGCTCCTCGGGCCCCGCTACGTCGTCCCGCTGCTCTCGGGCGGGGGCGTCTGCACCCGCTGCAGCCGGGAGGCGGCGACCCACGAGGTCACCTACGAGGCCCTCCGGGGCCTGCTCTTCCTGTATTCCCACCGCGCCGAGCGGGGGATGTTCTGCGGCATCTGCTCCCGGGAGGTCCACCGGGACTGCCAGAAGTCCACGGGAGCGGAAGGGTGGTGGGGCGTGAAGTCGTTCTTCATGACCCCCATCGTGCTCCTCTCGAACGACTTCCGCCTCCGCGGGGCCCCTCCCCCCGACCCCGACGCCCCCCTCTTCCTGTCGGACGGATCGGTCTTCCGGATCCTGGAGCCGGCCGCCCCCACGCTGGCCTCCCGGCTCCGCGGGGGCCACTCCTTCCGGGTGATCGTGGCCGCCGCCGCCGAGGCCGCGTCGGTCTCCCGCCCCGCGGCCGCCGCCTACGTGCTGGCGCTGGCCTCGGAACTGGAATCGGGAGGCACCCGCGGGGCCCCCGCGCCGCCCCGCCACAGGTGGAGCGCGTAGTACGCCACCGGCACCACGAGCAGCGAGAAGAGCGTCGAGGCCAGCACCCCGAAGATGAGGGCCCAGGCGAGGCCGCTGAAGATCGGGTCGAGCGTGATGGGCCAGGCCCCGAGGAGCACCGCCCCCGCCGTGAGCATGATGGGCCGCGCCCGCATGGCGCCCGCGTCGAGCACCGCCTCGCGCAGCGCCATCCCCTCCCTCGTCCGCTCCTCGATGAAGTCGATGAGGAGGATGGAGTTGCGCACCACGATCCCGGAGAGGGCGATGAGCCCGATCATGCTCGTGGCCGTGAACCAGACCGGGTCGGCGTACCCCCCCACGGTCCCCCCGGCGATCCCGTTGAGGAGCAGGAAGCCGGGCATCACCGCGACGGCCCCGAGGGGGATGGCCACCATGACGACCAGCGGCATCAGGAAGGAGCCCGTGGTGGCGACCAGCAGGACGTAGATCATCACCAGCGCCCCGGCGAAGGCGAGGCCGAGGTCGCGGAAGACGTCCAGGGTGACCTTCCACTCCCCCTCCCCGTCCCAGCGGGCCGTCACCCCGCCCGGGAGCGGGTCCCTCGCGAGGGAGGCCTGCATCGCGAACACCGCCTCCGCCGGCGGGCGCCCCGCCACCTCGCCGAGCACGAAGACGGTCCGCTCGAGGTCCTTGTGGAAGATCGGCGGGTCCTCGGGGACCTCCGCGAAGGAGCCGAGCTCGGCGAGGGGCACGAGCGTCCCCGCCGCCCCCCGGACGGAGACGCGGGAGACCTCCGCCGCGCCGCTGCGGCGCGCGCGGTCCAGGACGAGGCGCAGACGCAGGGGCTCCCGCTCCGAGGGCTCGTGGACGGTGGCCGCGTCGGCGCCGGAGAGCGCCAGCCGCAGCGTCCGCGTCACGTCCTCCGTGGAGACGCCGTGCAGCGCCGCCTTCTCCTTGTCGAGGACGAAGTCGAGGCGGGGGTGCGGGTCCTCGGCCATGACGTCCACGTCCACCACCCCCTCCTCCAGGGCGAGGCGGCGGGCGACCTCGCGGGCCGCGGCGACGAGCTCGGCGGGGGAGCGGGCCGGCGGCCCCCCCACCTCGGCCACCAGAGTCGCGAGCACGGGCGGGCCCGGGGGGACCTCCACGAGCTTGATCGCGGCGCCGTGCCGCGCCGCCGCCGCCTCGAGGTCCCTCCGCAGGCGGAGCGTGAGCGCGTGGCTCTGCTGGGTGCGCTCCTCCCGGGGGACGAGGTTCACGCGGATCTCGGCGAGGTGGGGCGCGGCCCGGTGGTTGTACCGGCGCACGAGGCCGTTGAAGTCGATGGGGCCCGGCGTCCCGACGTAGGCCTCGGCGTCCGTCACCTCGGGCACGCGGGCCAGCTCCCGCTCGAGGTCCTCCACCGCGGCGGCGGTCCCCTCCAGCGTCGTCCCCTCGGGCATGTCGAGGAGGACCTGGAACTCGCTCTTGTTGTCGTAGGGGAGCATCTTGAGCGGCACGCCGCCGCCCAGGGCGAGGACCCCGGCGAGGCCGAGGGACAGGAGGAGCGCCCCCGCCAGGGCCCACCGCGCCCGGGCGCTGTCGAGGAAGAAGGCGACGAGCCCGCGGTGGACGCGCATCCCCGCCTGCTGCTCCTCCTCGACGCCGTGGCCGAACTGCGAGCGCAGGAGGTGCAGCGACATCCAGGGCGTGATGGTGAAGGCGACGAGCAGGCTCATGGCCATGGCCACCGGCACGTTGAAGGCCATGGGGCGCATGTAGGGGCCCATCATCCCGGTGATGAAGAGCAGCGGCAGGAAGGAGAGGATGACGGCCAGCGTCGCCACGATGACCGGGGGCCGCACCTCGTTCACCGCGAAGACCACGGTGTCGAGGAGGGAGCGGGTCCGCCTCGCGAAGTGGCGGTGGATGTTCTCCACGTCCACGAGCACCAGGGCGAAGAGCGTCACCCGGTTCACCGAGTAGCCGACGAGGAGGTTGAGCAGGAGCGTGAAGGCGAAGGTGATGGGCACCGCCGCGGCCACCACGAGCCCCTGCCGCCAGCCGAGCGACCAGGCGATGAGGGCGACCAGGGTGAGGATCGCCAGGACCAGGTGGCCCATCAGCTCGTTCACCTTGTGGTCGGCGGTGGCGCCGTAGTCGCGGGTGACGAGGAGCCGGACGTCCGCGGGGAGGGCCTCGGCCCGCAGCTCCTCGGCCCTCTCCAGCACCGC
>JAKLKS010000109.1:4312-12699 GCA_023150535.1 Planctomycetota bacterium | reverse complement strand
GCCGCCCCCGGGCGGGGCCGGGCTCCGGCGGCCGCCCCCCCGCCCGGCGCGTGACCGCCCGGTAGCGCCGCAGTTCCTCCAGGGCCTCCCCCCAGCGGAGGAACCAGGACCGGGCGCGGGACCGCACCCGGAACCCCTCCTTCCCGTCGAGGAAGGCGGAGAGGGCCGCATTCCCCGGCTCGGGAGGGGCGAGCACCGGGTCCCCCCCGGGGACCTCCTCGACCACCGTCTCCAGCCCGCAGTCCGGGCAGAGGAACCGGGTGAAGGGGCCCCCCTCGGCGGCCGTCCGGGCCTGGAGCACCGACTGGTGGCGGAGGACCTCCTCCCGCGGCAGCGTGCCGCAGGACCAGCAGCCCGGGGGGGGCCAGGGGCTCTCCACGGGGGACACTCTAGCGCCCGGCGACCATGGGGAGGAAGGGAGGGGCTTGACGGAGGATCAGGTCGTGTACCACCGGATGGGGGTCCGAAGGGGGCACCCTCAAGATATAGTTGAACTCCGCCGGGCCCATCCACGATATAGGAAGGCAGCGGGAAGCGTCTCCGACGTCCACGGAGGCCGGATGGATAAGCAGGAGCATCACCTGCGCACGGCCGTATGCAGCGGGGAGTCGAACCCCTGGTCCCCCGCCTCCGTCTCCCTCCTCTCCCGACGCGTCCTCGATCTGGCATCCCCCTTGCACTGTCCATCGCCGCAGGGTGGAGGTGCCACCATGAGCGACAGGACGCCCGTCGTGCTCCCGCCGGGACCGCGCGTGTCCCCCTCGGGGAGCTGGTCGAACTCCTACTGCACGACCTGCCTGCGGACGCGGCGGTTCCTGGATCGACCCACCCACCTCGTCTGCGAGACCTGCAGCAAGCGCCTCGAGAAGGTCGTCCCGGCCCGCAGGAACGCGGGCTGACCCGGCATGGCCACGGGCATCGTCCGGGGGGGAGGTCGGCGGAGGTGAATTCCCCCTCATGAGGACAGCGGCGTCGGGACGGGTGCGACCGGAGTGAGGCGCACTTCCATCGATCGGAACGGAACGGAACGGGGCGGGCGGCCTTCACGGACGCCCGCCCCGTTTCGCTACCGCGCCCGCCTCCGGCGGGCAGGGCCGTCTCCTTGCGGCCTCCACGGAGAAGCGCGGGGTGACCGGAACCACCCCGAAGGCTCTCCGCCCTCCGCCCCGCGCCGCGCGGGGCGCCGGTCAGCGCTTCGTCGCGGGTTCGGGCTTCGGCTCGTCCCCGGCGGGCGTCACCGGCTTTCCGGCCGGAGGGGCCGGGACGTCCTTCGTCGGGGGTGGTGCCCCGCCGTCGGTCGTCGAGCCTGAGGGCGGGTCCGGCGTCGCCTCGGGCGGCGCCGGATCCCGCGCCTCTCCCGCCCCGCCGCCGCCCGGATCCGCCGCGGCAGGTCCCGCGCCCCCGCCCGCCGTCGTCGCGGGGCCCCCCGCGGCGGCCCGCTTCGCCGCCTCCACGGAGGCCCTCACCACCGCGACGAGGTCGTCGAGGGGGAGGGAATCGGGGCGCTTCGCCCTCGCCGCCTCGGCGGACTTGGGGTCGCCCCGCACCACGAGGCAGAGCCCCTTGAGGCTGTTCTCGGCGCGGCGCTCCGCGGTCTTCGCGTCCCGCGTCAGGAGGAACTTCCCCTGGGCCTCCCCGAGCACGATCCACTCCCCCCGCGCGTCCTTCCAGAGGAAGACGACCGCCTCCTCGCCGACGGCGAAGGACGCGGTCCCCTCGACGCGGACCTCCTCCTCGCCCACGCGGCCCCCGGGGACCTTGATGACCACGGAGGCGGCGGCGGGCCCCTTGTGGGTCCGGTCCACGGTGAAGGTGACGTAGTTGTTGATGCAGGTGCGCCCGTCGTCCCAGCGCACGTCCACCGCGGCGACCCGCCCCTCGACGACGAGGTTCGCGGTGTCGGCCAGCTCCCGCGGGGTGACCCGCAGGACGATGGTGGCGGCGGCCGAGGCGGCGAAGCCCGCCAGGAGGGCGGCGGCGGCGAGGGGGGCGGCGATGGGGCGCATGGGGAACCTCCGGGGAGAAGCCGATGGTAACCCCGGAATCAGGCCCCGGCAAGCAGGGCGAGCACGCCGCCGGAGGCGAGCGCCACGGGGAGGTTGTCGTCGAGGGGGAGGTCGAGGGATTCCGCCAGCGCCCCCGCCGCCGCCCCGGCTAGGGACCAGAGCAGCAGGATCCCCAGGGCCGCGGGGTCCCCGAGGAGGGCGCTCCGCGGGATCCCCCCGGGGGCGGGGAAGGCCGCCGCCACGACGAGCGCGATGCCCGCCCAGGCGGAGAGGAGGAAGGCGGCGGAGCCCGCGAGGCTCTTCCTCGGGTTCCAGGGGAGCCGCCCCCGCGCCCCCGCGCGCCCCCCCGCGAAGGCGGCGGCCGGGTCCCCGAGCGCCATGGCCGCCCAGGCGCCGGCGGCGGCCTCGAGGGGGAGGAGCGCGTAGGCCAGGGCCACGGCCGCGGGATAGGAGAGGAGGCCGTTCCATCGCGGCTCCCCGGGACGGGCGAGGGCGCGGCCGAGGGCCGTGCGGGGGAGGAGGAAGGCGTTGGCGAGGAGCGCCAGCAGCGCCATCCCCGCCATCCCCCACCTCCCCAGCAGCGGGGTGAGGAGGACGGGGAGCACGAGGAGCGTGTGGACGACCGGCCGCAGGGGGCGCCCGCTCACGGCAGGACCCAGAACCCGAGCGCGACCCCCGCCTGCGCCCCGACCATGAGGAGGTACATGTGGACCCAGGAGGGGTGGGTCCGCGCCGCGGTGAGGGACTGCGGGTCCCGCAGGAGCAGCCTCACGATGTAGGCCCCCCACCCCGCCAGCAGGAAGCCGAGGGCCGCGTGGAAGATCCCCCGGGGGGAGGCGTTCCCGTGGGCGAGGACCCCCACGGGCAGCAGCAGCCAGGGGAGCACGAGGAAGGGGGCCGTGATCCAGATCGACCGGCGGACCCCGAAGCGGAGGGGCAGCGTGACGCAGCCCTCCCTCCGGTCCCCCTCCATGTCGGCGTAGTCCTTGGTCGTGGCCGCGCCGAGGATGAACAGCCCGTACATCCCGCCGAGGACCCACAGCAGCATGGAGCCGAGGCGCGCGTCCCCGTCCACCGCGGTCCATCCCGCGACGAAGAGCAGCGTCCCCCGGGGGATGGCGATGGTGAGGTTGGCGAGCTGCCAGAACCGCTTCGTCCGGAAGGGGGGGCCGGAGTAGGCGTAGACGACGAGGGCCGTGAAGAGGACGATCCACAGCGTCACGGGGTTGAGCCGCCAGGCGAGGGCCACCGCCGCCGCCGCCGTCGCGGCGGCGAAGAGGAGCGCGCCCCGGATCGTCACCTCCCCCTTCGGCAGAGGCCGGTCCGGCTTGTTCACGCGATCGATGGCGAGGTCGAAGACCTGGTTCACCGCGTTGGAGGAGGCGTTGAGCAGCGCCGCCAGCGCCGCGCCGGCGAGGATCTGCGGCAGGTGGCCGAGGAGGAGGTCCGCGTCGCCGGGGACCCCGGGCCTGCCGCGGAGCGTGCCGAGCGCGACGAGGGATCCGGAGGCCATCCCGGCGGCGGGGGCCAGGAGGGTGAAGGGGCGCGAGAGGCGCAGGAAGGCGCCGGCGCTCACGGCCCCTCCGCCGCCGCCCGGAGGAGGGAGAGGAGGAGGGCCGCCAGCGCCGCTCCGGAGGCGGTCGTCACGAGGTTCCCGAGGAGGCCCGGGGCGGCGGACCTCCGCAGGAGCGGCGACGCCAGGGACTCGACGAGGGAGCCGAGGAGGCCGGCCGCCGCCGCCAGCGCCAGCCCCTCGGGGGGGAGGAACCCCCCCCAGGTCCCGCAGGCCGCCACCGCCGCCGCGCCGAGGAGCCCGGCGACGGAGCCCTCCATGGAGACGGCCCCCGGCGTCCCGGGCGCCGCGGCCCGCGGGGGCGCGAGCGTGAAGGCCCGCCTCCCCTTCACCTGGCCCACCTCCGTCCCGATGGTGTCGGCCGCCGCCGCGGCGAAGGCGCCGACGAAGGCCGCGCGCACGAGGCCGTGGTCGAAGGCGTCGAGCACCGAGACGACCGCCAGCGCCGTGCCCACGGCCCCCTTGGCCAGCACCCGCCCCGCGCCGCGGGCCCCGCCCCCGGGCTCGGCCACGCCCCGGCGGTGCTTCTCGGCGTACTTCCAGCGGGTCGCCGCCGAGGCGAGGACGAAGAAGGAGCCGAGGACCAGCAGGCCCGGCGATCCGACGGAGAGGCTCGTCCAGGAGCCGACGGCGAGCCCGGCCCAGAAGCCGCTCCCGCTCACGGCGCCGGTCCAGCGGGCCGCCCCGGCGACGGCGAGGGTGACGCAGAGGCCCTGCACGACGAGGTCGGGGGACGGGAGGTGGAGGATCACGGGATCCTCCCCTGCGCGCGGAGGTCGGCGAGGGTCGGGGGGATCCCCTCGGCCAGCGGCCGCGACCGCCAGCCGAGCGCGCGCTCGGCGCGGCGCGAGGAGTAGGCCCACTCGCGGCGGAAGATGGCGGCGGCGCCGCGGGTGACCCTGGGGCGGGGGCCGCCGAGGCCGGCGAGGATCTCGCTCGCGGCGCCCAGCGCCCCGAGGGCGGCGTAGGGGAGGGAGCGGCGGGGGACCGCGGGGCCGCCCGCCTCCGCCGCGCGGTCGAAGAACTCCCGCAGGGTCGCGTTCTCCCCCCCGAGCACGTACCGGTCGCCGGGGGCGGCGCGCTCCAGCGCGCGGACCACCCCCTCCCCCGCGTCCTCGACGAAGGTGAAGCACCAGCGCCGATCGCCGCCGCCGGGAAGTCCGCGGAGGCGGCCCGCGCCGGCCTCGACGAGGAGCGTGCCCACGAGGTTCGCCTCGCGGAGGGGGCCCGGTCCGTAGAGGACGCCGGGGTACAGGGTGACGACGGGGTGGCCGCGGGCGAGGAGCTCCCGCGCCTCGGCCTCCGCGAGGGTCTTGGTGCGCTCGTAGTCGTTGGAGAAGCGCCGGGCGCCGGAGAGGGGCAGGGTCTCGTCCCCGGTGATGCCGTCGGTGGGGCCGAGGGCGAAGAAGGAGGAGACGAGGACGAGGGGTGCTGCGCCGGCGGCGGCGGCGGCGAGGGCCACGGTGCGGAGGCCCTCCACGTTCACGCGGTCGAAGGTGCGGGGGTCCCTCTCCCAGGAGGAGACGGTGGCGGCGGCGTGGACGACGGAGGCGGCGCCGCGGCAGGCGGCCTCGACGGAGGCGCGGTCGGTGACGTCCCCGCGGACCACCTCGACGCCGGGCGCGGCGAGGTCGGCGGCGCGGGCGGGGTCCCGGGCGAGGAGGCGCACGGGGAGGCCGCGGGCGCGGAGCGCGCGGAGGATCCACCTCCCGAGGTACCCCGTGCCTCCGGTGAGCAGGACCGGTCCCGTGGCCATGGGGGGATTCTAGGTGCATGGACCGCGGCCGGCCCGGATTCGCAATGGGGACGGTCCTCGCCTCTTCACGTTCCCGGTCTCCTTCGGGGTCCGGCCGGGGGCGAAGGGAACCCGTCCCTTGCTTCGCTGAGGGCAGGACACCTGCTGTTCAGGGCCGATAGCAAAGTTTCGAGCATCGAAACTAATGTATCTGCGGACTGGCAAGCCAAACGTGCCCATTGGACCTGAGGCAATGTCAAAGCCATCTAAACTATGCTATAGTCCTTCAGGACAAGTCCAAGAGGATGAACATGAGGAGAGAACCGTTCAAGGAAGGCTACCCGGGCAGGCTGGTGGAGACCGGATCGGGGGTACTGGCCTTCGTTCCCGACCCCCTTCCCCCGCGGGCGATACCGGTGGACATGGCCCTCCTGAAGGCCAACGGCGCTGCCCACGCCGCCCTGGGTGCCCTCCAGATGGCCTTCCCGCCGGAGGACTACGACCCCTTCCTCATGGTCCATCCCCTTCTGGGGAGGGAGGCCGTCTGCTCCAGCCGGATGGAGGGCACCTTCACGACCCCCAGGGAACTGGCGCTCTTCGACATCGGGGGCGGGGTGGAGCCGAAGGTCCGGGGAAGGGTGGACGCCGAGACGAGGGAGGTCGTGAACTACATCCGGGCCGTCCGAAAGGGCCTCTCCCTGATCCGGGAGGAGAACCTCCCCGTGTGCCATCGCCTGATCAGGGCCGCCCACGCCGTCCTCATGGAGGGGGTGCGGGGATCGACCAGTCGACCGGGGGAGTACAGGAGGGACCAGAACTACATCGGCCGCAGGGTGGACGGCATCGGGGGAGCGAGGTTCGTGCCGCCGCCGCCGGGGGAGGTGCCGGCGGCGATGGACCGCCTGGAGGCCTTCATCAACACGGAGGCGACGCGGGCCGGTTCCATCGACCTCCTCGTGGCCTTCGCCCTCATCCACTACCAGTTCGAGACCATCCACCCCTTCGAGGACGGGAACGGGAGGATCGGACGCATGCTGATCCCGCTCCTCATGGTCGAGAAGGGCCTGCTGAAGGAACCCCTCCTCCACCTGAGCCCCGTACTCGAGAAGCGGAAGGAGGAGTACGTCGAGAGGATGCTCGCGGTGAGCCGGGAGGGGGACTGGCGGGGCTGGCTGCTCTTCTTCCTGGAGGTCGTGGAGAAGGCGGCGGGGGAGACCGTGGCGAAGGCCGCGTCCCTGCGGCGCCTGAGGGCTGCCTATGACGAGAAGGTCCTGACCCGGCGCTCCTCGGCCCTCCTCCCCCGGCTCCTCGACGAGGTCTTCAGGAGGAACTCCATCACCATCAAGGACGCGGCGACCATCCTCCGCGTCACCGAACCGCAGGCTGCGGCCCACATCCACCGGCTGGAGGCCCTGCAGATCCTCGAGGAGATGACGGGGAACGCGAAGTACCAGCGGTTCGCCTGCCCGGACATCATGGGGATCATCTTCGAGTAGGGTCCCGCCCCCTCCCCTACTCCAGCGTCCCCGCCCGGTCCACGAGGAAGTTGAGGATCATGCGCTGGAGGGCGTAGGTCCCCTTGAGGTTGCCCTCCTTCTGCCAGGCGTGGCCGAGGAGGTGGAGGACCTTCCCCTTCCCGAACCCGAAGGTGGCCGCGAGCACGCCGCTGCGGTAGCGCTTCCGGAACTCCGCGCTCTCCGCGAGCACCGTGACCCGCTCCCGGTCCACCACCTCCACCGGGTGGGCCTGGTCCTCGACCCACCAGGCCGCGTCGTCGGAGACCGCGCGGATCCCGCGCACCAGCGCGTGCCCCGGCGCGCTCACGCGCATCTTCACCACCTCGTTCTGCGTCGAGAGCCCCGCGCCGTCCCGCGCGAGCGAGCGGAGGATCCCGGGGAAGGACTTCTCGAGCACGTTCTCGAGCCCCCAGTCGGTGGTGCAGAGGTACCCGCCGGAGTGGACGAAGGCCCGCACCGCCCTGCAGGCGTCGGGAGGCAGGGGGTCGGCGTCGCAGTCCACGACGAGGATCGCGTCGGGGGGGAGCGGCGCCACGGCGACCTCCTCGGGGGTCAGCGTGTCGTGGCGGATCCCGAGGAGCGCCAGCGTGTCCTCCACCCGGTCGTAGGTCCCCCGGACGACGAGCACCTTGCGGGCGTCGAGGCGCCGGAGCAGCGCCCGGTCCCCGCCCCCCTCGCCCCCGAGCCCGCCGAGGACGAGCCCCGCCGCGCGGCGGTTGGCGTCGCCGGATCCGTCGGCGTCGAAGGAGGGGTTCCCCTCGAAGGCGACCGCCTTCTCCGGCTCCTTCGCGCGCTTCGCGCCGATGGAGATCACCGCGGCGTCGAAGTCCGGGCGCCGCAGCGAATCGGGCGGGAGGAGGTCCCTCGGGGGCGGGGGGAGGAGGCGGTCGTCCTCCGGGGGGGGAGGCGCCTCGGGCGGGTCCCGCACCGGCTCCCGCTCGAAGGGGAGGGCCTCCGCCTCGGGGAGCGGGGCCGCGTCCCTCTCCCTCTCCACGGTGCGGTCCGCGGCGATGGCGATGGAGGCCGGGGCCCGCGGCGCCGCGGCCGCGGGCGGGACGAGGAGGAGGGCGAGGAGGGCGGCGGCGGCGTGGATGCCGACGGAGGCCAGGACCGGGGGGGAGCGGCGCACCGCGCGGTAGAGCTGGATCTCGAAGGGCTCCGGCGGGCGGGGGGCCCCCGCGCGGGGATGCAGGAAGGGGAGGTCGCGCAGCGGCTCCCCGGGGGCGGGGAGGAGGGGGGCGCCCTCCAGGGTGAGCTCCTCCAGCACGAGGGAGGCGCTCCCCAGGGTGAGGACCGACCCGGCCCTGACCGCGGAGCGGGAGACGCGGGTGCCGTCGAGGATCGTCCCCTCGCGGGATTCCCGGTCGAGGACCTCGAAGCCGCGCCGGAGGCCGCGGAGCACGCAGTGGCGGGGGGAGACGCCGGGCGCCGCGAGGCGCAGGCCGGCCGAGGGGTCGCTCCCGATCTCGACCCGGGCCCCGGCGAGGCGGACCGAGCGGACGGTCCCCCCCTCGCGCACGGTCATCCGGATCATGGCGGGGATTGTACCCGGGCCG
>JAKLKS010000109.1:0-4302 GCA_023150535.1 Planctomycetota bacterium | reverse complement strand
CCCCCGCGGGCCGGCGGGGGGCGCGGCCCCCCCCCCCGGCCCGGGTCCCCGCGGCGCCGCGGGCGCTACTTGATGTTCAGCTTGAGCTGCCGCGCCTTCTTCGCCCAGGGGGAGTTGGGGAAGCGGCGGATGCAGTCGTCGAACTCCTTGCGCGCGTTGGCCGAGGAGCCCTCCTCGGAGGAGAGCTTCCAGAAGCACTCCCCCGCGAAGCAGAGCGCCTTGGCGACCTGCTCCGCGGAGGCGCCCTCGGAGTACATCGTCACGGTGCGGAGGAAGCAGAGCCGCGCCTCGGCGAAGGCCTCCGGGGTCCCCTGGCGGAACCAGCACTCCCCGAGCCCGTTGAAGGCCGCCGCCAGCACGCCGTTGTCCTGCGCCGTGTCGGCGATCTCCTGGAAGAGGCTCTTGGCCTCCTTGGGGTTGTTCAGCTCGAGCAGCGCGCTGGCCATCCCCAGGCGCGCCATGCGGTTGACGTCCACGAGCTCCTTGCGGCCGCTCGTCTCCGCCGCGATGGCCTTGTACTCGTCGTGGCACTTCTGGAGGGCGGCCGCGTCCTTGGCCACCACCGCCTTGCGCATGGAGACGGTGTTCTGGAGGAGCCGCGCCTCCATCTTGTCGCCGTCGGAGACCCCGGGGAGGAGGAGGAGCTTCTTCAGGGCGTCGAGGGCCTTCGCCTCGTCCCCCTTGTCCATCCAGTAGTTGGCGCGGTCCTTCCAGGCGCTGCGGGCGTAGAAGGTCGCGGGGAAGGCCTTGAGCATGTAGTCGTAGGCCTCGTCGACCTTGGGGCCGGCGTCGGCCGCGGCCATGGAGCGGGCCGCCGCGAGGAGCGCCTTCTGGCGCACCACCTGGTGGACCTGCTTCGCGTCGCCGATGGCCTTGAAGAGCCCGAAGGCCCCGTTGTAGTCCCCCGAGGCGAGGCGGTCGGAGGCGTCCTTCCAGTCCTTGGGGAAGCGCTCCGGGGCCAGCCAGATCTCGGTGACCTCCTGCGCGGGCATCTTCTGCACGATGGGCTTGTTGTTGAGGACGAGCGTGTACTTGATCTCGTTGATGTCGGCCTCGGTGATGGACCAGGTGCTGGAGGCGTAGTCCTGGGCGCCGGGCGTCTGGCTCTTCAGGGGGGGCTGGAAGGAGCCGTCCTTCTTCTGGACGAAGTCGCCGGCGAAGGCGCCCGCGCAGGCGGCGAGGAGGGCGGCGGCCGCCGCGGCGACGGAGACGGCGGAGCGGTAGCGGAGCATGGGGATACCTCGCGGTTCGGGGGGTCGGGGACCCCGCCAGTCCGGCGGAAACGGGAGAGGCAGATCCGGATCCTCCCCCCGGGGGGGGGATCCGTCAAGCCTTTCCGGCCTTGGCGGCCTTCGCCGCCAGGCGCGCGGAGCCCGCCGGCCGGGGGGAGGCGCCGGTCCGACGGACCGCGACGAGCTCCGCCGCCACGGCCAGGGCGATCTCCTCGTGGGTGCGGGCGCCGAGGTCGAGGCCCACGGGGGCGTGGAGGCGCTCGAAGGCCTCCGCCGGGACGCCCTCCCGGAGGAGGCGCTCCCGGGCCTTCGCCACCTTCCGCGTGGAGCCGATCATCCCCACGTAGCGGGCGGGGGTGGACAGCGCCCAGCGCAGGCAGCGCTCGTCCATGGCGCAGGTCCGGGTCACGATGACGACGAAGGTGAGGTCGTCCGCCGCGAGCGAAGGGAGCGCCTCCTCCCAGGGGAGCGCCACCACCTCGGCGGCGGAGGGGAAGCGCTCCGTCGTGGCGTGGGTGGGGCGGTCGTCGACGACGGTGACGCGGAAGCCGGCGGGGGCGGCGACGCGGGCGAGGGCGCGGCCGAGGTGGCCGGCGCCCAGCACGACGAGGCGCGGGACGGTGAGCGGCTCCACGAACACCTCCAGGGTGCCGCCGCAGACGAGGCCCGGCTCCGCCTCGTCGTCCTCGGTGAGCTCGAAGGCGAGGGTGCGGCAGGTCTCGTCGGCCATGGTCCGCAGCGCCGCGAGGCGGACCTCCTCCTCGAAGCGCCCCCCCCCGACGGTGCCCACGGCGGAGCCGTCGGCGCGGACCGTCATGCGCATGGCCTCCCGGGCCGGGGCCGAGCCCGCCACGCGGGTGACGGTGCAGAGGGCGCCCCGGCCGCCGCGCCGGCGCAGGAGGACCGCCTCCTCCAGCGGGTCCCTCACGCCGACACCGGGGCCTCGTCGAGGAGGAGGATCTTCCCGTCCCCGATGCGGCCGGTGCGCGCCGCCTCGGCGACGGCGAGCGCCGCCCTCTCCGCGGTCTCCGGCGGGGCGTGGAACTCCACGCGGACCTTGGGGAGGAAGGAGACGCGGTACTCGGTGCCCTGGTAGAGCTCGAGGTGGCCCTTCTGCCGGCCGTAGCCGCGGACCTCCTCGGTGAGCAGGTCCGTCACGGGGAACGGGGCGAGGGCGCGGAGCACGGCGTCGAGCTTGGGGATCTTGACGATGCAGACGACCTTCATGCGGGGATTGTAGCCCCCGCGAGGTCCGGGAGCCGACGCTCCAGGCCCTCGAGCCCCTCCACGAACTCGATCCCGCGGGGTCCCCGCCGGGGCCCGCGGGCCCCGGCCCCCCCGACGACGAGCGGGATCCGCGCCGGCAGGGACGCCCGGAGGGCGGAGAGCATCCGGTCCGTGGCGACGCCCCCCGTGGCGAGGGAGACGCCGACGAGGACCGCCCGCGCCCGCCCCTGGACGGCCGCCGCCGCGATGTCCGGCAGGGGGGTGTTGACGCCCAGCACCACGGGGCGCACGCCGGCGAGGGCGCAGACGACGGCGGCCATCTGGAGCCCGAGGCCGTGCTGCTCCCCGGGGAGCGTCGCCAGGACGGCGGCCGGGGCCCCCGCGGGGAGGGCCACGGCCGAGCGCAGGGTGCGGAGGCGATCCTCCAGGATCTCCGACAGGTAGTGCTCGTGGCGCACCTCGATCCGCCCGTCCGCCCAGGCGCGGCCCGCGGCCTCGAGCAGCGGCGACGCGCGGCGCAGGAGGAACTCCCGGGGGCCGAGCCGCCGGGCGTCCCGGCGCAGGGCCCGGTCGAGCGCGTCCCCCCTCATGCGCCGGAGGAGGGCGAGGAGCGCCGCGACCCCGGCGTCGGGCTCCGGGGGCCCGCCCCCGGAGAGAAGGGAATCGAGGGCCCGCGGCGGGAGGGCCACGACCGCGCCCGCGCGGTGGCCCCGGGAGAGGGCCTCGGCGACCCTCCGCAGCCAGGGGACGTCGGAGGAGCGGTAGCGCCGGTGCCCCGAGGGGAGCCGCACCGGCTCCGGCCGCCCGTAGCGGCGCTCCCAGGCGCGGAGCGTGTCCGTGGAGATCCCCGAGGCGCCGGCCAGGTCGCCGATGGAGAGGAGTCCGTCGCCGTCCTCGATGTCCGCCAGGGGAGCCTCCCGCGGGCCGGTCGGAGGCGGCCGCCGCCTCCTCCGGGAGTCTATCGGCCCCGGCCGTCCCGTCCACGCGCGCAGGCTAGGGGGCGGGAGCGTGATTGTCCAATAAAATAATTGGACTTCTTGTTTCCGGCCCGGCATCCTCCACCCGTCCAAACGAGGGCCTCGACCGGGATCCGGATCCCCCCGGGCCGCGACGGCGCCCCGGGAACGACGGGACAAGGAGAGGAGCAGGGACATGCTCGCGACCGCCACGACCTCCGCCGCGCCCGCGGCTCTCGCCGCGCCCGCCGCGCTCCGGCCGCAGGGGCCGGCGCCCTCCCACCCCCTGCTCGACTTCCTCGACCGGGCCATCCGCCGCGAGAGGCGCCTGGAGGCGTTGCTGCGCCGCGCCGCGCGGGGCCGCTTCGACGAGGAGACCCGCGAGCGGCTGCGCTTCGAGGCCTACGAAGATCGCGAGCACGCCCGGATCCTCCGCCGCCACCGCCTCGACCTCGTGCGGGAGCTCGGAGTGCGCTTGCCCGCCCCGGGCGCGAGGGTGGCCAAGGTGGGGGCGACCGTGACCCCCGAGGCGGCCCTCTCGGAGTCCCTCCGCCTGCGCGCCGGCGCGCGGGACGACTTCGGGATGCACCACGGCGCCTTCGAGGACCGGTTCCTGCGGAAGTTCCTCGAGGTCCTGCACCGGGCCCACGGCGAGGGGCTCGCGCGGCTGCGCGAGGTGGCGGCAGCAGCCGACACCGCCTACCGCCAGCGCGATGCCGCCGCCGCGCTGACGGGTTATCGCGAGGCTGCCCGGCTTGCCCGCGCGCTCGAGTCGCGCGCACCCGCCGTGCGCGACGAGGCCCTGCAGGCGGGCGCCGCGGCGCTCGCTGCCGGTGATCAGCCGGGCGCCATCGCCCAGTACGAGCGCGCCCTCGCCGTGTCGAGCG
>JAKLKS010000108.1 GCA_023150535.1 Planctomycetota bacterium | reverse complement strand
CGCCGCGGGCGCCGCCGCCGCGGGCGCCCTCTGCCTCCTCCACAGGCTCCTCGGGCTCGCCTTCGGGCGCCCCCTGCCGCCCCGCTCCCCCGCCGCCCGGGGCCTCGCGCTCGCGGTGGCGGCCGCCCTCCTCGCCGACGGGGCGGTCCAGGTCCAGTCCCTCCTCTCCCTCCGGCAGGACGCGCTGGCCGCGGCCGAGCGCCTCGAGCCCTCCGCCGAGAAGGAGGAGCGCGCCGTCCTGGGGAGCCTGCTGGAGCGGGTCGCCGGGCCGGGGGGCGCCGCCGCCCGGGCGCTGGGCGGCCGCGGCATGCGCCGGGAGGACACCGCCTTCTTCCTCTGGGCGGGCGAGCCCGACCTCAACGGGCGGGCCGACGGCTGCGCCGTGGACATCCTGGAGCCCGACGGACGCCTCCTGTCCCGGTTCGACATCGACGTGCCCCCCCGCTCCTGGCTTCCCGAGCCCCCCCCGGCGGGGGACGGCGTCGCCATGGAGAGGCTCCCGGGGCGCAAGGGGGCGGCGGGCCGATCCTGGTTCGTCGGCACCGCCCCCGTCCATGACGGGGAGGGGACCCTCCTCGGCTCGGTGCGGCTCATGCTCCCCGCCGCCGCCTCCTCCCTCCCCCAGGGCCCCCGTCCGGAGATCCTCCGCAACTACGGCGGGTCCCGCGCCCCGCCGGGGGGGAGGGCCATCCACCGGGCCGTCTTCGACGGCGACGTCCTGAGGGAGTGCACCCACCCCGACTGGCCCCGCGGCATGCGGGCGCCGGCCGCCGCCGTGGAGGCGGTTCTCCAGCGGGGGGAACCGCTCCTGTGGGTGCACGAGGAGGTGGCGGGGCGGCCCTACCACGACGCCTACCTCCCCCGCGTCGAGGAGGGCCGGGTGACCGGGCTCCTCTCCGTGGGCTTCCCCTCGCTCACCGCGCGCCCCCTCCTCCTCAACCTCTCGAAGGTCGGGTTCCTCCACCTGCTGGCCGCGGCGGCCCTGGGGGCGGTCGCGGGAGGGGCGGCGCTTCTCCGCGGCCGCGCCCGCCTCCCCTCCCTCGGCTTCCGCGCCAAGGTGATCGCGGGCTTCGTCCTCGTGGGGGCGACGCCCGTGGTCGGGCTCGCCCTCCTCGATCGCTCCCTCGCCCGGGAGAGGACGGCCGAGGCCATGGAGCGGGAGGTGGTGGAGAGCCTCCGGCTCGTCGAGGGGTCGCTCCGGGACGCGGGGGTCCTCGACGCGCTGGTGGCGCTGGCGGAGCCGGGAGGCCCGCCCGTGTCCGGGGAGGAGGCCGAGGCGCGCATCCCCGACGACACCGTGAAGGAGATCGCCTACCGGGCCGGGGTGCCCGTGAACCTGTTCCTCGGGGACTCCCTGCTCGCCTCGAGCGAGCGGGGGATCTTCGCCACGGAGCTCTTCTCCCCCCGCCTGACCGGACCCGCCTGCGCGCAGGTGGTGCTCCTCGGCCGGGGGGCCTTCTCGACGAGGGAGCGGTTCGGCTCCTTCTCCTTCCTCACGGGCTACGCCCCGGTCCGCGGGCCGGGGGGAGCGGTGGCGGGGGTCATCGCGGTCCCCCTCCTCTACCGGCAGGACCGGGCCGACCGCGACCTCGCGCGCACGACGACGGCGGCGCTGGCGCTCTACCTGCTGGTGCTGCTGGCGGTGGCGGGCGCGGGGGCGATCATCGCGCGGCGGATGGCCCGCCCGGTCGAGGCCCTCGCCGAGGGGACGCGGCGGGTCGCCGCGGGGGACCTGTCCTTCCGCATCCCGAGGGGGCCGAAGGACGAGCTCGGGGCCCTCGTGGACTCCTTCAACCGGATGACCGAGGGGCTCGAGGCGGGCCGCGAGGCGGCGGCGCGGGCGGAGCGGGAGGCGGCCTGGCGGGAGATGGCCAAGCAGGTGGCCCACGAGATCAAGAACCCGCTGACGCCCATGCGGCTGCACGCCCAGCACCTGCTCCGGGCCCAGAGGGACGGGTCGGGAGACCTCCCGCGCATCACGGAGAAGGCGGCGGAGGTGGTGCTGCGGCAGACCGACGCGCTGCAGCGGATCGCGAGCGACTTCGCGGCCTTCGCGCGGCTTCCCCGGCGCAACCCGGAGCGGCTCGACCTCGCGGCCATGGCGCGGGAGGCGGGGGACCTCTTCCGGGGGGGCGAGGGGGTCGAGGTGGTCGTGGAGGCGGAGGAGGGGCTGCCGGCGGTGACGGCGGACCGCGAGGAGATGCGGCTCGTCCTCGTCAACCTCTGCGGGAACGCCATGGAGGCGATGCCCTCGGGGGGGCGGCTCTCGATCCGGCTCTCGGCCCGGGCCGGCGGGGTGGCGCTGGAGGTGGAGGACACGGGGGTCGGGATCCCGCCGGGGGACATCGCGCGGCTGTGGGACCCCTCCTTCTCGACCAAGACCCGGGGGACGGGGCTCGGGCTCGCCATCGTGGCGCGGGCGGTGCAGGACGCGGGGGGGCGGATCGAGGTGCGGAGCGGGGTCGGGAGGGGGAGCGTGTTCACGGTGACGCTGCCGGGGGGGTGACCGCGCGGCGCCATTCCCTTCCCGCCGGGGGTCCCCCGGGGTGGAATCCCCCCGTCGGCCCGCGGTCGGCGCGGCCCGCGAAGGGAGGTCTCCATGAAGCGGATGCTCCTCGGACTCCTTGCCTCGACGCTCCTGGCCGTTCCCGCGGCGGCGGCGGAGGGCGGCGCGCTCCCCGGCATCTCCGAATCCGTCGAGTCCTTCCTCGCCTCGCGGGCCGGCGCGCCCCCGGCCGCGATCTTCGCCCCCGCCCCCGCCGAGGGCCTCACCGGGTGGGACTTCCGCGTCACCTCCTGGCTGCTGGCGCCGGAGGCGCAGATGGACGCCGAGATCGGCGGCTCCTCCGCCCACCTCGACAGCGACTTCGGGGACTCCTTCACGACCGGCGCCCGGGTCGAGGCCGTGGGCCGGACCTTCGGCGTCCTCGCCGAACTGGAGGTCTCCGGGCTGGAGGACGACGGCTCCGGCGCCGACTACACCTACGACGGCCTCCGCGCCGATCTGGGGCTCATCCTCCGCGTCGTCGACGTCGACGCCGCCGCCGGCGTCCGCCTCGACCTCTTCGGCGGGGCCCGCTACCAGTCCACCGACCAGGACGCCGGCGCCGCGGACGACGACGACGCCTGGTGGGAGCCCTTCGCCGGCGCCGAGGCGCGGGTCAACGTCCTCTTCGCCGACCTCTTCGGACGGCTCACCGCCTCCGGATTCGACTTCGGCCCCACGACCCTCCACTGGACCCTCGTGGTCGGGCTGGAGTTCGACGTCGGCCCCCTGTTCCTCCAGGCGGGCCTGCGCTACGACGACGCGAACTTCTCCTCCTCCTCCGGCGGCGGCTACTCCATGGACGTGCAGTCCTGGGGGCCCTTCGTCGGCCTCGGCCTCGACTTCTAGGGGGGCCTCCCCGCGAGGACGGCCTCGACGGCCGCGCAGGCGGCCGCCGGGCCGTCCTCGGCGGCGACGGTCCGGCCGAGGGCCGCGGCCCGGTCCGCCATGGAGCGGTCGGCCAGCACGCGCCCGAGGACCGACGCGAGGCGCCGCGCCGTCACCCGCGAGCGGAAGAGCGGGACCCCCGCCCCCAGCCGCCGCACCCGGTCGGCGTTGTCGAACTGGTCGTGGGCGTAGGAGACGACCACCTGCGGCCGCCCCGCCCGCAGCGCCTGGGCGGTCGTCCCGATGCCCCCGGAGTGGACCACCGCCGCGGCGGCCGGGAAGAGGGCGTGGTAGGGGGCGGAGGGGAGGGCGATCATCCCCGGGGGGAGATCGTCCATGCCCCCCGCCGCGGGCCCCGCCACGAGCACCGTGCGGACGCCGAGGTCCCGCGCCGCCGCCCGGGCGTCGTCGTAGAAGCCGTCCGCGGCGAGCACCGCCGAGGAGCCGAGGGTGAACACCACCGGCGGCGGCCCCTCCGCGAGGAAGCGCGCGAGCGCCGGGTCCATCCCGCGCCCCTCGAAGTCGCTGTCCCGGAAGAGGAAGCCGCAGACCCTGCAGGGTCGCGGCCAGTCGGGCTGCGGGGGCCCGAAGGCGGGCGAGAAGAGCCCGAGCACGCCGAGGGGGGAGTGCTGGCCCTCGAAGAGGGGGTGGCGGCCCGGGGGAAGGCCGAGGTCCCGGCGCAGCGCCGCCACGGGCGCCATCCAGGGTTTCGACATGGCCTTGTAGAGGGCGACGAGGGGACGGTTGAGGAGGGGGCCGAGCACCCGGAGCCTGCCGAGGGCCGGGAGCGGCGGCGGCACCGGCGGGTCGTGGGGGGAGAAGAAGACCATGGGCGACAGGACCGTGGAGACCCAGGGGATCCCGCGCTTCTCCGCGAGGAGCGGGACCGCGAAGGTGAGGACGTGGGAGACGAGGAGGTCGGCCCCGGCGGAGGCCTCCTCGAGGACGGCGTAGGCGTCCCGGAGGCCGGGGAGGACGAGCTCCCGGACGACCGCCTCCGACCCGGTGCGCGGATCCATGACGCGCCGGATGAGGGCGGTGTCCTCCGGGTCGATGTCCGGCCCCATGGGGACGAAGCCGAGGCCGGCCCCCTCGATGTCCCCGCGGAAGCCGGGGAGCGTGGCCACGACGGCCTCGTGCCCCCGGGCCCGGAGGGCCCGCCCGAGGACCAGGGTGGGGTTCACGTCCCCGTAGGAGCCGAAGGTGGCGAGGAGGATGCGGGCCATGGGGCATTTATCCTTGAAAATCTGCTAGTAGACTAGTATTTTTTCAAGGATGAAGTCTGTTCCCCGCCCCCGCCGGGTGGCGCTCATCGAGGAGGTCCTGCGGCGGTCCCCCGTCTGCGCCCTCTTCGGCCCCCGGCAGTCGGGCAAGACCACGCTGGCCCGGGAGATCGCGGCGCACCACCCGGGAACCACCTTCTTCGACCTCGAGACCGCCGCCGGCCGGGAGGCCCTGGAGCAGCCGGAACTGGCCCTCGGCCCCCTCCGCGGCCTCGTCGTCATCGACGAGATCCAGCGCCTGCCCCGCCTCTTCGAGACCCTCCGCCCCCTCGCCGACCGCGGGGGCGCCCCCGCCCGGTTCCTGGTCCTCGGCAGCGCCTCCCCCACCGTCGTGCGGGGGGTCTCGGAGTCCCTGGCCGGCCGCATCGGGTTCGTGGACCTGACCGGATTCGACCTCGAGGAGGCCGGCGCCGATCGGTGGCGGGACCTCTGGATCCGGGGGGGATTCCCCCCCTCCTTCCTCGCACGCTCGGTGGCGGACAGCCTCGAATGGAGGAGGGACTTCCTCCGCACCTTCCTCGAGCGGGACCTCCCGGCCCTGGGCGTCCGCACGCCCGCCGAGGCCCTGCGCCGGTTCTGGACGATGCTGGCCCACTACCACGGGCAGACCCTCAACGTCGCCGAACTCGGCCGCGGCCTCGGCATCCGCGCGGAGACGGTGCGGCGCCACCTCGACCTCCTCGTCGGGACCTACGCGGTCCGCCTCCTCCCCCCCTGGCACGAGAACCTCTCCAAGCGGCAGGTGAGGGCCCCGAAGGTGTACCTCCGGGACAGCGGCATCCTCCACCTGCTCCACGGGATCGGCGGCTGGGAGGGGCTCCTCGGCCACCCGAAGCGGGGCGCCTCCTGGGAGGGCTTCGCCCTGGAGCAGGTGATCGGGAGTCGCCGCGACGCCGACGCCTACTTCTGGGCGACCCACGGGGGCGCGGAACTCGACCTCCTGCTCCTCGCGGGGGGGCGGCGGATCGGCGTCGAGTTCAAGTTCGCCGACGCCCCCTCGATGACCCGCTCCCTCCACGCGGCCATGGAGGACCTCCGGCTCGACGAGGCGTGGCTCGTGCATCCGGGGACCGGGCGGTACCGGGTTCACGAGAAAGCGGAGGCGATCCCCCTGGCGGAGGCGCTGGTGGTCCTCGGCGAGGACGGCGGCGGGAGGCGACCCGTCCGCGGGCCCTGACCCCCCCTCCCCGATGTACACCCCCCCGCATCCCGCTCCCCGTATAGAGTGGCCCCGGTGAGCGTGACCCCCTCCCCCCCCGCCTGCTACGCCGAGATCGCGGTCGCGGTGCCGGTGGACCAGCTGTTCACCTACCGCGTCCCGGAGCCGCTCCGCGCCGAGGCGATCCCCGGGCGCCGGGTCGTCGTCCCCCTCGGCCCCCGCACCGCCACGGGGTACCTCGTCTCCCTCCGGGACGACCTCCCGCCGGGCCTCCCCCCCGCGGCGGTCAAGGACGTCCGCGCCTTCCTCGACGAGGGGCCCCTCATGGACGGGGCCATGCTGGAGCTCTGCCGGTTCATCGCCCGCTGGTACGGGTCCTCCCTCGGCGAGGCGCTGGACGCCGCGCTCCCCGCCGCGGTCAAGTCCGGGGGGCGGCGCCGCCGGGTCCCGACGGCGGTCCTCGTCCCCGGCCCCGCCGAGGCCCGCGGGGCGGCCGATGCCATGGCGGAGAAGCATCCCAAGCGGGCCCGCATCCTGCTGGCCCTCCTCGAGAACGAGGGGAGCATGCCCGCGCGCGAACTCCGCCGCGTCGCCCACTGCAGCGAGGCCCCCCTCCGGACCCTGGCGAAGGAGGGGCTCCTGCGCCTGGAGAGCCTCGAGGCGGCGCCCGACCCCTTCGCCCTCCGCGCGCCCCCCCCGCCGGCGGTCCCGCCGACCCCCACGGAGGAGCAGGACGCCGCGCTGGCCGCCGTCACCGCCTGCGTGGACCGGGGGGAGTTCCGGGTCTTCCTCCTCCTCGGCATCACCGGGAGCGGCAAGACCGAGGTCTACCTGCGGGCCCTCGAGGAGGTCGTGAAGCGGGGGCGCCAGGCCATCGTGCTCGTCCCCGAGATCGCGCTCACCCCCCAGACCGTGGAGCGCTTCCGCGCCCGCTGCCCGCGGGTGGCGGTCCTCCACAGCGCGCTCACCGACGCCGAGCGCCACCTCCAGTGGCGGCGCATCCGCGCCGGGGGGGCGGACGTCGTCATCGGGCCCCGATCGGCGGTCTTCGCACCGGTTCCCCGGCTGGGGCTCCTCGTCATCGACGAGGAGCACGAGACCTCCTTCAAGCAGCAGAACGCGCCGCGCTACCACGCCCGCGACGTCGGCATCGTGCGGGCGAAGGAGGCGGGCGCCGCCGTGCTGCTGGGGTCCGCCACCCCCTCCCTCGAGACCTTCGTCAACGCCCGGGAGGGAAAGTATCAACTTCTGATACTCCCGCGGCGGGTGGGCGGGGGCGCGCTGCCGCCGGTGGAGATCGTGGACATGCTCCGCGAGCGGCGGGAGTCGGGCCGCCCCGTGTTCCTCTCGCGGAGGCTGGAGTCGCTCCTTACCGCGGCGCTGGCGCGCGGGGAGCAGGGGCTCCTCTTCCTCAACCGGCGCGGCTACGCCACGGAGGTGAAGTGCGCCCGCTGCGGCGGGGTCGTGGAGTGCGGGGGCTGCCGCCTCCCCTACACCTTCCACCGCCGCCTCGGGCTCGGCCTCTGCCACTACTGCGGGGGGGAGCGGAGGATCCCCGAGGACTGCCCCGCCTGCGGCGCCCCGGGCCTCGACCGGCGCGGCTTCGGCACGGAGAAGGTCGAGGAGGCGATCCGGACCCACTTCCCGGGGGCGCGCATCGCGCGCATGGACTCCGACACGATGAAGGGGCGCGAGGCCTACGACCGGGTGCTTTCCTCCTTCCGGGCGCGGGAGATCGACCTCCTCGTGGGGACGCAGATGATCGCCAAGGGGCTCGACTTCCCCGAGGTGACGGTGGTGGGCGTGCTCAACGCCGACATCGCGCTCCACGTGCCGGACTTCCGCGCCGCGGAGCGGACCTTCCAGCTCCTCGCGCAGGTCGCCGGGAGGGCGGGGCGGGCGTCCAGGCCGGGGCGCGTGGTCGTGCAGACGACGGTGCCCGACCACCCCTCCGTGGTGCTCGCCGCGGCCCACGACTTCGCGGGCTTCGCGGCCCTGGAGGAGGCGGAGCGGCGGCGGGACGGCTGGCCCCCCTTCTCGCGGGTGGTGCGGGTGCTGGCCTCCGCGCCGGGGAAGGAGAAGGCCCGGGCCCTGGCGGAGGAGGCGGCGGCGGCGATGCTCGGGGCGGCCCCCGGGGTGCGGGTCCTCGGCCCCGCGCCGGCCTTCCTCCAGCAGGTGAAGGGGAAGGACCGCTGGCACGCGCTGGCCAAGGTGCCCGACGCGCGGGCCATGGGGCGGGTCGTGGCGGCGCTCCGCCCCCTGTGCCGCCGGACCGGCGACCGCGAGGTGATCCTCGACGTGGACCCGGTGGGGACGGCCTGACCGGGCCGCCACCCGACCCGATTCCGCCGGCGGGCTCCGGCGCCCGCGTAGGATCGCCCCCTCCATGACCGTCCACCGCCTCCGCCTCCGCGTCCGCTACGGGGAGACCGACCAGATGGGCTACGCCCACCACTCGGTCCACCTCCTGTGGTTCGAGGAGGGGAGGACCGGCCTCATGAGGGACCTCGGGCGCCCCTACTCCGTCCTCGAGAGGCAGGGCACGCTCCTCCCCGTGGTGGAGGCGGGCCTGCGCTACCTCGCCCCGGCCCTCTACGAGGAGGAGGTCGAGGTCGAGTCGAGGGTCTCCGACGTGACCGGCGTCCGCGTCCGCTTCGACTACCGCGTCCTCCGCCTCGACGGGACCCCGGTGGCGGAGGGGCACACGGTGCTCGCCTCCTGCGGGGCGGACGGGAGGCCGAAGCGGATGCCCGCCGACCTCGCCGCCGTCCTGCGATCGGCGATGGAGGGGCCTCCCCCGGTCGTCCAAGGGAGGCAGCCGGGGGAGCCCCCCGGAGGGAGGAACAGCCCGTGAAGATCCGCAACGCCGCCGCCCTCGCCGCCGCCCTCGCCGCCGCCGCCTGCTCCTCCCCCGGGGGGGCCCCCGGTACCCCGGCGGCCGCCGACGGCCGCGGGGGGACGACCGCCGCGGCGGACCCCGCCGCCGGGAAGGGGGATCCGGCGGCGAAGGGGGCCGGCGGCGACCTCGCCCTCCCGGGCGGAGGCCGCTCCCTCCTCTACCAGCGCATCGAATCCCTCTCGAAGGCCTGGCAGGTCGCCTCCACCACCTCCGGGGAGGGGGCCCTCGCCGACTCCAACGCCGCCCAGACCGCCATCGGCAGGGAGGTCTGGCAGGCCATGGACACGGTCCTCGCGGACGTGGAGAAGTCGGAGAACCCCCGGTGGCGGGTGACCGCGGCCAAGGGGCTCGGCTTCGTGAACGACCCGCGCGCCCGGCCGGCCCTGGAGCGGACCCTCGGCTCCGCCGACGTCCGCCTCCTCTCCGCGGCCCTGGTCTCCCTCGGGCGGATCGGCTCCCCCGAGACGGAGGACGCCCCCGTCGCGGTCCTGCTCCGCCACCCCGACCCGGTGGTCCGCGGCAACGCCGCCCTCTGCCTCGCGCGGATCTTCCAGTCCCGCCGGCAGCAGGGGTTGGCGCCGCTCTCGCCCTCGGATCGGCTCGAGGACGTGGAGGCCGACCTCACGGTGCTCCTCTTCGAGAAGGACGACCCCATCGTCCGGGCCAACGCCGCCCAGGCGCTGGGGGGGCTCGGCACGCCGGGGGCGGAGGACGCGCTCCTCAACCGCCTCCGGGACGAGGCCTCCCTCGTGCGCCTCAAGTCGGCCCAGGCCCTGGCCCTCACCGGGACGGCGCGGGCGGAGGCGCCCCTCCTCGACGCGCTGGGCCGGGAGCCCGAGGGGAACGTGAAGACGATGATGGCGCTGGCCCTGGGCTCCCTCGCGGAGCGGCAGGGCCGGACGCCGCCCCACGCGGAGCTCGGCACGGACGCCGCCCGGTGGCGGGGCTGGCTCCAGCGATGAAGCGGCCGGGGGCGAAGGCGAAGGCGAAGGCGCGGCCCGCCCCCGCCCGCTCCCCCGCCCCCGACGGGGAAACCGCGCTCCCCCCCAACAAGGGCCCCCACCCGCGCAACACCCTCAACGAGCTCGACGGGGAGCGGTGGCTCTTCTTCACGCGCTCCGTCCTCCGCACCTCCTACCCCCGGGAGTACGGCCACGACCTGCGGAAGCGGCACGGGGCCAACAAGCCGCCGCGGCTCATGAAGGCGCTGGTGGAGTTCTTCACCAAGGGGGGCCAGCGGGTGCTCGATCCCTTCGCCGGCGTCGGGGGGACCCTGGTCGGGTGCTCCATCGCGGAGCCCCCCCGGCGCTGCACGGGCATCGAGATCAACCCCGACTGGGCCGCCATCCACGCGGAGGTGGCCGCCCGCCACCCGGATCTGCCCCCCCAGGAGATGCTCGGGGGGGACTGCCGCGCGCTCCTCGCCGACGCGGACCGCTTCCCCGACGGCTGCTTCGACTTCGTGGCCACCGACCCGCCCTACAACGTCCACCTGGAGAGGACGATGTGCGACGGGAAGTACGACGCGTCCCACGCGAACCGCCGCACCGACTACGACATGCGGAGCGGGGACCCCGCCGACCTCGCGAACCTCGGGTCCTACGGGGGCTACCTCGACGCCATGGAGGAGGTCTTCCGCCTCTGCCTGCGGGTGACCCGGCCCGGCGGCTACATGGCGGTCATCGTGCGCAACGCCTACCAGGGGGGGGAGTACCTCTTCACCCACGCCGACCTCGCGCGGCGCGGGAAGGCGGCGGGCTGGACCCCCAAGGGGGAGATCGTCTGGTACCAGACCGGTTCCCGACTCCGCCCCTACGGCTACCCCGCCTCCTACGTCCCCAACATCGCCCACCAGTACGTGGTGATCCTGCGCAAGCCCCCCGCGGGGAAGCGGACGGCGGGGAAGGGACCCCCGCGGTGACGGGACCGGGCCGGGCGCGGCCCCCCTCGCCCCGTGGCGAATTTGGGTCGGGCGGGGCGCCGGTCACGCCCAGAATGGGCGGGTGACCCAGCGCTCCCCCCTGCTCGCCTGGATCCTCGGGTGGCTCCTCCCCGGCGCCGGCCATCTCTACGCGGGCGAGAGGGCCCGGGGGATCGTGCTCGCGGGCGCGCTCGTCGGCTGCTTCGCCGCCGGCGTCCTCCTGGGGGGCCGGGGCACGGTGACCACGGGGAGGCCGGAGTTCCTCGTCCTCCAGGCCGGGGCCGGGCTCCCCGCGGCGGCCGCCTGGGCCCTGGGGGATCCCGAGCCCGGGGACACGCCGGTCTCCCGCCGGGAGCTCGGCGTCCTCTACACCCTCGTCCCGGCGCTGCTCAACCTCGTGGTGGCGCTGGACGCGGCGGCGCGGGCCGCGGGGGCGAACCCGGGAGGACCCCCGGCCGCCCGCTCCGCGGCGAAGGGCGCGGTCGACGCGGCGGTGGACGCCGCGGCCTCCGCGGCCGGGGGGGGGACGCCGTGATCCTCGCCCGCGTCCTCGAGTTCCTCCCCCTCGCGCTCGTCCTCGGGACGACGCTGGCGGCGCTGCGCCACGGCCGCATGGAGGAGATCCAGCGGAAGGCCCTCTCCAACTTCGGCCGCATCCTCCTGTGGCTCGTCCTCGGCTGCGGGGCCCTCCAGGTCCTCCTCCTCCTCGTCCAGGACTGATGGGCCTCCCCCGGGACCTCCGTCTCTCGCGCTTCTGCCCCCACTGCGCCTCCCCCCTCGCCGAGCGGCGCCCCCCCGGCGACGGGAGGGACCGCCTCGTCTGCCCCGCCTGCGGGTTCATCCTCTACCTCGGGCTCAAGGCGGCCGCGGGCACGGTCCCGGTGCTCGACGGGAGGCTCGTCCTCATCCGGCGCGGCGTTCCGCCCGGGGAGGGGCTCCTCTCCTTCCCCTGCGGCTACGCGGAGATCGACGAGACCCTGGAGGAGTGCGCCCTGCGCGAGACGCGGGAGGAGTGCGGCCTCGAGGTGCGGCTGGAGGGGCTGCTCGGGGCCTACTCCTACCCGCCCTCGGTGGACGACGGGAGCCGCGTGGCGGTGATCGCCTACGCGGCGGCCGTCGTCGGGGGCGAGCCCGTGGCCGGGGACGACGCGACGGAGGTGGTCCTCGCGGATCCCGCGGCGGTGCCCTGGGGGGACCTCGCCTTCCTCTCCGCGCGGGACGCGATCCGGGACCGCCTCGCCCGGGGCGGCCTGACGGGCGGACCGGCTACCCCCCCTGCACCCGGAAGGGGATCCGCACCTCCTCCACGAAGGGCAGCCCGTCGCCCGCGCGGAGGCCCCCCTTCAGCGTGAAGGTGATGCGGATGCGGAAGAACCGCCAGCCGCGCCCGTTGAGGGCCGGTCGCGGATCCTGGATCCCCCCCGCCGTGGACCGCAGCGGGACCCAGGGGCTCGCGCGATCGGGGTCGGTGGAGTCGCCCGTGCCGGGGTCCAGGGCCGCCGTGTCCGGCAGCCCCCCGTCGAGCGGGGAGGCGCCGCACATCTGGATCTCGTAGTCGATGGAGCAGCCGGGGACCCCCTGCTCGACGAAGTGCTCGGGGCCGAAGGGGAGGATCTCCGGCTCCATGGCCCCGAGGTCGAACCAGGCCCCCGTGAAGACCGTGGGGGGATCCCCCTCGAGGCTCTCCGGGTCGTAGGTCCCGGTCGAGTAGTCGGGGAGGAGGGTCGCGGCGGGGATCCCCGCCACCGCCCCGCTCGCGCTCTCCAGGCGGATGTAGCCGCCTCCGCCCGCCCCCCCCGCCCCCACCCACCCGAGGGGGATCCCGCCGGGCCCCCCGCCGGCGTCCAGCGTCCCGCCCGCGACGTCCACCAGCCCCGAGGAGTACAGGGCGATGCTGCCCCCCGCCCCGCCCCCTCCCGGGGCCCCGGAGTAGTTCCCCGTCGAGGGATGGGAGGAGCCGCCGCTCCCGCCGCGGGCCTCGAGGCTCCCCGTCACCGTGATGTCGCCGGCCGAGGTGAGC
>JAKLKS010000107.1:4289-12983 GCA_023150535.1 Planctomycetota bacterium | reverse complement strand
GAGGCCGGGCCGCCAAGGCGGCCAGAGGACGCCGGAAAGGACTTGCAGGGATTGGCCTTCTCATAGAAACCCGACCCAAAGCGGCGGCGAAATCGCGGAAAATTCAGCGCGGGGAAGAAGGGGTGAAGACCGTGCCCATCCCCATCATCCCCCGCGCTGAATTTTCCCCGATTTCGCCGCCGCTTTGGGTCGGGTTCGGTATGGCGCCGCCACTTTGGGTCGGGTTCGGTATGGCTACTCCCCCCGGGAGGCGAGGTCGGCGGCGGCGGCGGCCTTCTCCACGGCGGCGACGGCGAGGACCTCCCCGGGGGTGACGCCGAGGACGTCGGCCGCGCGCTCGCCCCGGGCCTCGCCCCGGAACAGGGCCCCGGCGAGGCGCCGCACCTCCTCCGCGGTCTCCGCCCGGTTGACGGCGGCGCTGAAGGCGCGCGCGCCGGCCACGCCCGTGGCGTAGTAGGGGGCGAACTTCCGCATGCGGCGGATGGCGGTCCACTCCCCCTCCGCCGCCACGAGCCGGTCGAGGTGGTCGCGGAACTCCGCGAGCCGCTCCTCCGCGGTGGGCCGGGAGGGCTCCGGGAGCCCGGCGACGACCGCCCCCGCGGCGCGGAAGATCCAGAGGTTCCCGATGGCGCCCCGCCCGATCATCACGGCGTCGGCGCCCGTGGCCTCCAGCATCCTGCGCGCGTCGGCGGGCCGCTGCACGTCCCCGTTGGCGACCACGGGGATGGAGACCGCCCGCTTCACCTCGGCGATGAGCCCGGTGTTCACGGAGCCCCGGTACTGCTGCTCCCGGGTGCGGCCGTGGACCGCGACGGCCGCCGCCCCCGCCCCCTCGAGGCGCCGCGCCACCTCGGGCCCCGAGAGCCGGTCGTCCTCCCAGCCGGCCCGGATCTTGGCGGTGACGGGCACGCGCACCGCCCGGGTCATGGCCTCCACGACCGCCGCCGCCCGGGCCGGGTCCCGCAGGAGGGCCGCCCCGGCGCCGCGGGCGACGACCTTCTTCACCGGGCAGCCCATGTTCACGTCCACCACGTCGGCGCCGAGCTCCTCGCAGATCCGGGCCGCCTCGGCCATGACCGCGGGGTCCTGCCCCATGATCTGGAGGGCCATGGGCCGCTCCTCGGGGACGACCCGGTGGACCTCGCGCTCCCCCGGCGACTGGCGGACGAGGAAGTCGGCGGAGAGCATCTCCGTGGCCGTGAGGCCGCACCCGTGCCTGCGCGCCATGACGCGGAAGGGGCGGTTCGTCACCCCCGCCATGGGGGCGAGGAGGACGGGGGAATCGATCGGGAGGTCGCGGATGCGCACGGGATCGGGCCATCCTACGGGCCCTCCCGGCGGGGCCCGGTACAATCCGCGCCATGGCGCGCGCCCTTCCCCGGCTCCTCCTCCTCGCCCTCCTCCCCGCCGCCTGCGGCGCCGAGGATCCCCGGCCGGCGGGGCCGCCGCCCCCGGCGGCCTCCCTCCCCCTCCCCGCGGCCCTTGCCGGGGACGGCGCGCAGGCCCCCTCCGGGGGGCCGCCCCCCGCCCCCCGCCCGCCGCTCCCCGTCCGCCCCGCCGACGAGGCGGCGCGCCTCGAGGGCCTCCTCCGGCTTCTCGAGTGGGGGGACATCCCCCTGGTGGAGTTCGCGCAGGAGCGCATCGCCTCCTTCCCCGACCGGGAGGCGGCGGCCCGGGCCGTCGAGGCGCGGGGGCTCGCGAACCTCCGCGGGAACGGCTCCCTCGTCCAGAACCTCCTCGGCTGCGTGAAGGACCCCGGGGCCGGCCGCGCGCTGCTCCCCTTCCTCCTCCGCTGCATCGAATCCGGGGACCCGCAGGTGCGGAGGATGGCCCTCCTCGAGTACGCCCAGAGCGCCCCGGAGCCGGACCTCGCCTTCCTCGCGGGCTTCGTGGCCGACCCCTGGCACCCGGTCTCCCAGTCCGCCCTCGCCGGGCTCGTCCACCACCCGGGGCCCGCGGCGGCGGCGGCTCCACGGAGGGCTTCGTCCGCGCGGCCGCCCTCTCCGCCCTCGGCCGCCTCGGGGACCCGGCCTCCGTCCCCCTCCTGCGCGGGGAGATGGAGGCGGCCCGGGCGGGGGGGGCCGCCGCCTTCCCGGTCTTCATCGGCGCGGCCCAGGGCCTCGCCCGGCTCGGGGACGCCGGGGGGCTCGACGCGCTCCGCGAGGAGGCGATGCGCCGGTCCCTCGACCGCGCCCCGATCCCCCTCGACTCCCCGCGGGAGGACTGGGACGGGCCCGAGGCGATCCTCGGCATGGCGGGGGACGGGCCCTTCCGCGGGCGGCTCCTCCGGCAGGCGGCGGAGGGGGAGCGCGCGGCGGCGGCCGCGGCGGTGCGGCTGCTGCGGGAGTACCCGGCCTCCCCCGAGGTCCTCGGCGGGTTCCTCGCGGCGCTGGAGCGGCCGGAGTGGGAGCCGATCCTCGAGGCCCTCGACGCCCTCCGGGCCGCGGGGAGCCCCGACGCCCTCCCCCGCGCCCTGGCCGCCCTCCGCTCCCCGGAGACCGACCGGCGCTACGCCGCGGCCCTCGCCCTGGGGCGGTTCCGGGATCGCTCGACGGCGAAGGACCTCGGGGAGCGGCTCGCGGTGGAGCCCGACCCCTCCGTGGCGCGGAAGATCTGCGATGCCCTCGGGCTCGTCGCCGACCCCTCCTCCGCTCCCGCCCTCGTCGCCTTCCTCCGCCGGGAGACCGCGCCCACGCCCGACCGGGCCCTCCTGGCCTTCGAGGCGCGCCAGAACCTCCGGGGGCCCCTGGCCGCTGCGGCGGCGGGGGACCTGGCGCGGCTCGTGGAGGGGAAGGACACCCCCCCGGCCATCCGCTTCCACGCCGCGCGCGCCCTCGGCCAGGCGCCGGCGGGGGAGGGGCCGCGCCGGGCGCTGGAGGGGCTCCTCCGGGAGGGGGACCCCGGCCTCAGGGCCGCCGCCGCCGACGCCCTGGGGGACCTCGGCGACCTCGGGGCGCGGGACGCCCTCGCGCAGGCCTACGCCCGGGAGCCGGAGGAGACGGTGGCCGGCGCCCTGCGGGACGCGATCCTCCGCCTCGACCTCGGCTCCCCCGTCGGCCGGTGACCGGCGGGAGGGGTTAGAATCCCGCCGTGGCCCCATCCCCCCTGCGGCCGGCCGTCCTCCTCCTCCCCGGGATCCTCCTCCTCCTCGCCGCCTGCGGCGGCGGCGGCGGCGGGGGAGGCGGCGGGGGCGGACGCGGCCCGATCTCGGTCGTGGATTCCGTGGATCCGCCGCCGGGGGCCGCGGACGTCGACCCCGCCGCCTCGGTGACCCTGCGGTTCCGGACCCCCATGGACGGCGCCACCCTCGCCGGCGGCGCCCTCGTCCTCGTGCCCTCGGGCACCCTCTCCCCCCTGGCCGCGGAGGTCCGCGTGAACGCCGGGGGCACGGAGGCGGTGCTCGACCCCGACGCCGACCTGGCCCCCGGGCGGGAGTACCAGGTGCGCCTCTCCGCCCTCGCCCAGCGCGCCGACGGCCGGCCGGTGCGGACCCCCTGGCACTCGGAGTTCCGCGTGGGGGGGAGCACCGGGCCGCCCCCGCCGCCCCCGCCGACCCAGGCCGGCTCCGTCCGCGGCGTGGGCCTCCTCGACACCGGCCGCTCCGGCCACGCGGCGGCCGCCCTCGCGGACGGTAGGGTGGCGGTGTTCGGGGGCTTCGCCACCTCCGCCTCGGTGACCGCCTCCATCGAGATCTTCGACCCGGTGGAGGAGACCTGGACCCCCTCCGCGGCCTCGCTGGGGACGGCCCGCGCGCGGCTGACGGCGACGGTGCTCGGGGACGGGCGGGTGCTCCTCTGCGGGGGGGAGACGGAATCGGCGGCGGACGTGGGCCTGGACCTCTGGGAGATCTTCGACCCGCTGGCGGACGCGATCACCGCGTCGGGGACGATGATGGAGCGGCGCACGCGGCACCGGGCGGTGACCCTGGGGTCGGGGAGGATCCTCCTCGTCGGCGGGTCCCGGACCGATTCCTCGGGGGCGCCGAACTTCTCCCGGAACTCCTCCGAGGTCTTCGACCCGGCGACGCTCGTCTCCGCCGCCGGTCCCTTCATGGCGGTGCCCCGCGCGGGCCACGACGCGACCCTCCTCCCCGACGGGCGGGTGATGGTGACGGGGGGCCACGGGACCAACGCGCTGGCGGAGATCTACGACCCCGTGGCGGGCTCCTTCTCCCCCGGCGGGACCATGACGACGGCGCGCCGGGACCACGCGGCGGCGCCCCTCCCCTCGGGCGGGGTGCTGGCGACGGGCGGGGGGGGCTTCACGGCGGAGCGCTGGATCCCCGGGGAGAACCGCTGGGTGCAGGTGCAGAACATGGGGGACGCGCGGGCGCTCCACACGGCGGTGCCGCTCCCCTCGGGGCGGGTCTTCGTGGCGGGCGGGGAGAAGCCCGGGGTCGGGGGCGGGACCTTCTTCCACGTGGCGACGGAGTACTACAACCCCGGGACCTTCACCTTCCTCTTCCCCGACATCCCGACCCGGGTGGGGCGGAGCGGCCACACCTGCACGCCGCTCCCCGGGGGGGACTGGCTCCTCGTCGGGGGGAAGAGCAACCTCCTCGGCGCGCCCGCGGTCCGCTCCTGCGACCGGTTCCGGCTGCAGTGAGGGGGTGATCGGCAGGTCGCCAGGTTCCCGTCCACCGGGAGCGTCCCCGGCTACTCGATCACGCTCTCCTCGTCCGCCCGCACCGTCACGCTCCTCGTCACCGGCTCCCTTCGCGCGATCCCGAGGGAGAGCGTCAACCCGTACTCTCCAGGGGGCAGGACGAGGAGGTAGCCCTTCCCCGGTACGCCGGGGAGGCTCGTCTCGAGGTTGGAGAGGATCACGGTCCCCGCGGCGTCCTGCACCACCACCCACCGCTCCTTCCCGTCCCCTCGAGGCATCAGGAAGACGCGCCCCGCGGGACCCAGCGACATCGGCACCGGGGAGGCGTCCTCCGTCGTGATCCCCGACGCCACCGCGGCCGTCCCCGCCACGGGGTCGGAGAGCCAGACCGCGTGCAGGCCCAGTGCCCGCACCTTCGCCTCCAGCTCCTCCCCCTTCACCCGGAAGGCCCTGCTCCGGCGATCCCCCTCCGTCGCCCACCCGGTCAGCGCCCGGGCCGCCGCCCCCGCGGGGGCCACGCGGAGGAGACCCTCCTTCGTGGAGGGGTCGGGAACGGGCCAGGGGGCGCAGCGGACCGCGACCTCCACGGTTCCGCCCTCGTCCATCGCCGGAGCGGCCGCCTTCCCGGTGAAGCCGGAGGACTGTACGGAGACCGTCCATCTCCCGGCGGGAACGTCGCGGAGGAGGAACCTCCCCTCCGGGTCGAGTTCCGCCATCGTTGCCCCCGGCGCGGGGGCCTCTCCGTCCTCGCTCCACAGACAGGCGAAGGCCCGTTCCTCGATCGGGCGCCCGTCCTCCAGGAGCGCCCGGCCCCGGATCCGGCCCGTCCCGGTGACGGGCCTCCTCTCCACGAGGAGGGTGAATGGCTCCCGGGCATCCGGAGCCACCGAACCCTCCCCGATCCATGGTCCCGATCCTGTCGTCCGCAGGACGATGTTCCGGCCGGGAAGCGCGGGGACGGCGAGGCCTCCCGCTCCGTCGCTGGCGACGAGCCTCGAAAGGAGAGGGGGCGCGGTCCCGCGGTCCCGGGGTTCCGGCTCGAAGGAGACCAGGACGGGGACCCCGGGAACGGGACTCCCCTGCCCGTCCACCACCCGCCCCCGGAGTCTCCCCCGGGCACCTCGGCGGGGGGACGGAGGGAGACCGGGTGGAGCCCCGGTGCCAGGGCGAGCGGGATCTCCCACGGGGGGATCTCCGCGACGAGGAAGCGGCCGTCGGGCCCCGCGGACACGGCCCCGGCGGACAGGCCGCTCACCCCCTCCCACCGGAGGAGGGCACCGGGCACCGGTGCTCCCGCCTCGTCGAGGATCCTCCCCCGGACCGCCACGGTCCCGAGGGGCCGCAGCCGGATCTCCAGGGGCGGTTCCCCCGCCTTCTCGAGGGGGAAGGCGTGTCTCCCGTACCCGGGCGCCCGGACGGAGAGGAGGAGCGGGTCCCCGGGCGACGCCGTCGAGAGGGCGAAGGCCCCGTCGGGCCCGGAGGTCGCTCCCGCGGCCTCGCCCAGGGCGTCCCCCGCGGCGAGGGTCTCCCGAGGGTGGGAGTTCTCCAGCGTCTCCTGCAGGAGGAGCGGAAGGGCACGGACCCGCGCCCCCGCCACCGGTTCTCCCGTGGCTTCGTCGATGACGCGGCCGTCGATCCCCGCGGAGCGCTCCAGGAGGATCACCGCCGGCGCCCCCCCCTCGCGCAGCCCCAGCCATCCGGCGTCCGCGGGCCGGTAACCGTCGCGGGCGCCCACCGCCGCGTACCAGCCGGGCGCGAAGCCCTCCGCGCCGTAGAGTCCCTCACCGAGGTCCTGCAGGGGGACCCACCCGAACTGGAGGAAGCCGTCCCTCCACTCCAGCGTCCGCGGATCCCGCCCCACGGCCACCTTCCCCCCGGGGAGCGGCGTCCCGTCCTTCCCCCGGAGGATCACCCGGAGGGGAAGGGGACGGTCCAGTTCGAGCAGGATCGGCCGCTCCCGATGCAGGGCGAGCGATGTCCGGTGATCCGCGAAGCCCGCGGCGCGGACCGAGATCAGCCCCTGCATCGGGACGGCGAGGGAGGCGAACCTGAAGGTGCCGGAGGCCCCCGTCCGGGTCGATGCGGAGAGGGTCCCGTGGACCCCGACCACCGGCCCGAGGAGGCCCTCGTGCCGATCGTAGCGGAGTTCCACCTCCGCCCCCGGGACGGGGGCCCCGTCGGCCCGGCCGACCACCACTCCCTCGAGGACGAAGGCCGGACCCAGGCGGACCACCGCCTCCTGTCCGGTACGGAAGACGGCGGCCTCCCCGGGGGCGAATCCCTCCCGCTCGGCCCGCAGGAGACCCGGCAGGGGGAGGTCCCCCTCGGCGGGCCATCCGGCCCTGCCGTCGGCACCGGTCGTTCCGAGGGGCAGGGGCGGGTCGTGTTCCCGTCCAGCGGGGAGGAGCGAGAGACGGGCCCCGGGGACGGGGGCGTCGGCGGGGTCGAGGACGAGGAGGGGAAGGGGGACGGCGGCGGGGGAGTGCCCGGGCCCGGTGGGCGGGATCGGGGGACGGGGATCCGGGAGGGGATCGGGCCGGCCGATCCTGCCGGAGTCCGCGGGTGAGGCACCTCCGCCCTCTCCGCGGAACAGGAGCCAGGACAGGAGGAGGGCGAGGGCGAGGAGACCGAGAAGGCCCGCAACGGCGGGGCCGCGGCGGCGGGGCGCGCTCGTCTCTCGGGATCCGGTTCCGGGCAGGGGACCTCCGACGACGGTGAACGGGGGAGGACCCGGAGGGTTCGCGCGGCGGCGCCCCTCCTGACGCGGACGCTAGCCCGCCGCCGCCTCCCGCCGCCCCCGCTTCGCCAGGGCCCGGTACATGAGGATCCCGCCGGCGAGCACGAGAACGGAGACGATCTGGCTGAAGGAGACCGCCCCGTCGAAGTACTCCCCGCGGTCGGCGTCCCCGCGCCAGTGCTCGACGATGCCCCGGGCGATCGCGTAGAGGATGAAGTAGAGGGCGACGATGCGCCCCTTGAAGCTCCCCCCCGCCATCCTGCGGTCCACCCACAGCAGGATCCCGAAGGTGAGGAGGTTGGCGAGGACGAGGTAGAGCTGGGCCGGGTGGAGCCAGACCTCCCGGTCGTTCTCCACGTCGTAGGAGAACTCCAGGGGGACCAGCGTGTACCTCCCCTCGTCGGTGGTCCGGTTGGGGAAGTGGACCGCCCAGGGGAGGGCGTCCTTCCCCCCCTCGACGACCTTCCCGTAGTCGCAGCCCGCCATGAAGCAGCCGACCCGGCCGACGGCGTGGGCGAGGGGGAGGGCGAGCGCGTAGGAGTCGGAGACCGCCCAGAGGTCCTTCCCGCGCTTCGCCAGCCAGTACCAGGTGTAGAGCGCGCCCGCCAGGGCGCCGCCGTACCAGACGAGCCCGCCGTCCCAGATCCGGAGGATCTTGAGCGGGTCCCCCTTGAACTCCTCGGTGTGCTGGAAGACGTGGAGCATCCGGGAGCCGGCGAGGCCCCAGAGGAGGACGTAGAAGGCGAGGTCGAAGGACTCCTCGGAGGAGAGGAGCCCGCGGGAGGCGTTGCGCATCGCGGCGACCTTGGCCCCGGCGAGGAAGCCGAGGACCACGAGGATCCCGAACCAGCGGATGGGGAGGGGGCCGAGGAGCCCGGAGAACCCGTTCACCGCGACGAGGGCGACCGCTCCCGCGGCGCAGGCCCCGGCGAGCCAGAGCGAGCCGGAGTCGGCGGCCTCCCCCTCCTTTACCCGGCGGCCGAGGACGAAGAAGACCCCCCCGAGGAGGAGCAGGAGGAGCCCGGCGATCCAGGCCTCGAAGGCGGGGAGCTCGAAGAGGAGCGGGTGCATGGAGCGCGGATCCTAACGGCTCCCGGCGCGCAGGCCGACCCGGATTCGCCAGGGCGCCGGGAGCGCGGATCCGCGCCGAACCTGATCAGTACCGAACCCGACCCGAAATCGTCACGCCCCGGGCGTCCCTGGACCCCAGGCGAGCACGGCATCCCTGGCAGCCGACAGGACGGCCCGACCTGACGGAAACGGGTCGGGTTCGGTACTGATCAGGTTCAGTACGGATCACGCGGGATCCGGCCGGGAGCCCGGGGCGTGAATCCGACCGGCGGCGGAACGGG
>JAKLKS010000107.1:0-4279 GCA_023150535.1 Planctomycetota bacterium | reverse complement strand
CCTGCCCCCCCCCGGCGGGTGCCGCCTCGTCCGCCGCCCTCCTACCCCGCCGGGGCGGGCTCCGGCCTCCAGCGGACCCGGAGGTCGCGGGCGGCCTTCACCTCGTCGAGGCGGCGGACCGGCATCGTGTGGGGGGCGGTGGTGACCACCGCGGGGTCGGTCTCCGCCTCCTTCACGATCCGGTGGAGCGCGTCGGCGAAGGCGTCGAGCGTGGCCTTCGACTCCGTCTCCGTCGGCTCGATCATCAGGCACTCCGGCACGATGAGCGGGAAGTAGACGGTGGGGGGGTGGAAGCCGTGGTCGAGGAGGCGCTTGGCGACGTCCAGCGTCTTCACCCCGGTCCTCTCCTTGAGGTCGGTGCCCGAGGCCACGAACTCGTGCATGCAGGTGCGGTCGTAGGGGAACTTGAGGACGTCGCGCAGCTTCACGCGCAGGTAGTTGGCGTTGAGCACCGCGCCCTCGGCGATGCGGCGCACCCCCTCGGCCCCGAGGGTCCGGATGTAGGCGTAGGAGCGCAGCGTCGCCCCCGTGGAGGAGAGGAAGGTGCGGACCGGGCCGATGGACTTCGGCCGGTTCCAGTCGATGCGGAACTTCCCCTTCTCCTTCACCACCACCGGGGTGGGGGCGTAGGGGGCGAGCTTCTCCACGTACCCGATGGGCCCGGAGCCCGGCCCGCCGCCGCCGTGGGGGATGGTGAAGGTCTTGTGCAGGTTGATGTGCATGCAGTCCGCGCCGAAGTCCGCGGGCCGGGCCTTCCCCACGATGGCGTTGAAGTTGGCGCCGTCCATGAAGAGGAAGGCGTCCACGGCGTGGAGCGCGTCGGCCAGGTCGTGGATCTGGCGCTCGAAGAGCCCCAGCGTGTTGGGGTTCGTCACCATGGCGCCGGCGGTCCTCGGCCCGATGAGGGCCTTCATGGCCTGGATGTCGAGGAGGCCGTCGGGCCGGCTCGGGACGTTCACCGGCTTCATCCCGCACATCGTCACGGAGGCGGGGTTCGTCCCGTGGGCGGAGTCGGGGATGAGGATCTCGTCCCGCTCCGGGTGGTGCTCCGAGTGGTAGGCCCGGATCATCATGAGGCAGGTCAGCTCCCCGTGGCTCCCGGCGGAGGGGTGGACGGAGACGCCGTGGAAGCCGGTCAGCTCCTCGAGGAAGTCCGACATCTCCCACAGCATCCGGAGGACCGGCTGCACCCCCTCCTCCGGCTGGTAGGGGTGGACCCGGAAGAGGGCCGGGGACATCACGAAGTCCTCGTGGCGCTTGGGGTTGTACTTCATCGTGCAGGAGCCGAGCGGGTAGAAGCCCGTCTCCACGCAGACGTTCTTGCGGGAGTTCTTCACGAAGTGGCGGGCCAGCTCCCCCTCGGTCACCTCGGGGAGGAGGGGCGGCGCCTTGCGGCGGAGGTGGGCGGGGATGGCGTCCGCCGGGACCGGCACCTCGGGCTTCGGCAGGGGGGCGGCCCGGAGGCCCGGCCGGGAGGTCTCGTAGAGGAGGGGGTCGTCGTCGCGGTGCATGGTCGTTCTCCCTTTACTTCGCGGACGCCAGGGCCTTCGCCAGCGCGTCGATCTGCTTCCTCGTCTTCACCTCGGTGGCGGCGACGAGGAGCCTGTTCGGCGCGTCCTTCCACCACCGGGAGAGCGCCACGCCCGGGAGGATGCGCTTCCGGCGCAGGGACGCGATCACCCGCTCCGCCGGGAGCGGCCCGTCCACGGCGAACTCATGGAAGAAGGGCTTCCCGGGGAAGGAGAGGGACCACCCGGGCAGCGCGGCGATGCGCTCCGCCGCGTAGTGGGCGTTGGCGAGGCAGCCCTCGGCGACCTCGCGGAGCCCCGTCGGCCCCAGCGCGGCCAGGTAGACGAGGCCGCGCAGGGCCAGCAGCCCCTGGTTCGTGCAGATGTTGGAGGTCGCCCGGTCGCGGCGGATGTGCTGCTCGCGGGTCCCGAGGGTCAGGACGAACCCGCGCCGCCCCTCGACGTCGACCGTCTCGCCCGAGATCCGCCCCGGCATCTGGCGGATGTACTCCTGCTTCGCCGCGAAGAACCCGAAGTAGGGCCCCCCGTAGGCGAGGCCGCTGGCGAGCTGCTGCCCCTCGCCGCAGACGATGTCGGCGCCCCAGGCGCCGGGGGGCTCCAGCAGGGCGAGCGAGATCGGGTCGGCGCAGACGAGGAGCTTCGCCCCCTTCGCCTTCGCCGCCGCCGCGACCGCGGGCCCGTCCTCGATGATGCCGAGGAAGTTGGGCGTCTGGACGAGGACGCCGATGGTGTCGGCGTCGGCCATGCGGGCCAGCGCCCCGAGGTCGGTGACGCCGTCCTTCAGCGGGACCTCCTCCACGACGACGTCCTTGATGTTGCGGAGGTAGGTCTCGGTGATGCGCAGGTACTCGGGGTGGAGCCCGCGGGAGACGAGGATCTTCCGCCGCCCCTTCCCGTTCACGCGCACGGCCATGAGGCAGGCCTCGGCGCAGGCCGAGCCGCCCTCGTACATCGAGGCGTTGGAGACGTCCATCCCGGTCAGCTCGCAGATGGCCGTCTGGTACTCGAACATGAAGGTGAGGTTGCCTTGGCTCGCCTCGGGCTGGTAGGGGGTGTAGGAGGTGACGGTCTCGACCCGGTGGGCGAGGTGCTGGACCACGGCCGGGATGAAGTGGTCGTAGACGCCGGCGCCGACGAAGGCGTTCATCCGGTCGAAGGTCTCCGTCTTCGCCGCGGCCGCCGCCGCCTCCCGCTGGAGCTCGAGCTCGGTGATGGGCCTCGGCAGCCTCGGCTTCCGCCGGGCGCGGAGGGACTTCGGGATGTCCTCGAAGAGGTCGTCCACGGTGCGGACGCCGATGGCCGCGAGCATGGCGCGGACGTCCTCCGCGGAGTGCGGGATGTAGGGCATGGAGGCTCCTTTGTCGGGAGGTCCCGGCGCCCCCGGGGAGGGCCGGGCGGGGCGCCGGGACGGGGGGGTGCCGGGGCTAGTGCTTCTCGGACTCGCAGTGCTTGCCGTAGGCGGCGGCGTCCAGGAGCCGGTTCCACTCGTCGGGCCCGGCGACCTTCCCCTTCGCGATCCAGCCCTTGCCGTAGGGGTCGGAGACGAGCCACTCGAGGTTGTTCGGGAGGTCCTCGTTCACCTCGGTGATGTCGGCGCCCACGCCGCCGTTGATGTTGGCGACGGCCTTCACGGACTCGATCTCCGCGAAGGGGTGGCCGATCTCCATGAGCTCGCCGATCTCGGGCAGCTCGACGTAGACCAGGTCGCCGAGGGCCTTCACCGCGAACTCGGTGATGCCGGTGGTGACGGTCTTCGTGGCCGGGTCGTAGCCGACCCACTCGTGCGTCTTCGTGTAGCGGAGGTGCTGGGGGTTGGTCATCGGAGCCTCCCTGGGTTGTGTTCCCTTCGCGTCCCTGTCCCGTCTCCCGCCCGCCCCGCCCGGGGCGCCGCGGAACGTCGAGGCGGCCCGCTAGGACCGCTTCCTGCTGTAGAACGGCATCTTCACGACGGCCGCGGGGGAAGGCTTCCCGCGGATGTCCACCTCGCAGGCCCCGCCGGGGGGGTCGAAGGAGGCGGGCACGAAGGCCATGGCGATGTTGGTGCCGAGGGTGGGGGAGACGGTGCCCGAGGTGACGACGCCCACGGGCTTCCCGCCGTCCAGCACGGGGTAGCCGGGGCGGGCGACCCGCCTGTCGAGGCGCAGCCCCACGAGCTTCCTCTTGAGGCCGCGCTCGAAGGCCTCCTTGATCGGCTTCGACCCGAGGTACTCCTTCGTCAGGTCCACGCCGAACTTGAGCCCCGCCTCCAGCGGGTTGATGTCGTCGGAGAGCTCGTGGCCGTAGAGGGGCATGCCGGCCTCGGTGCGGAGGATGTCGCGGGCGGCGAGGCCGATGGGCTTGATGTCCACCGCCCTCCCCTTCTCCATGAGGCCCTTCCACATCTCGAGGCCGCGGGCCTTCGGGAAGAAGAGCTCGAAGCCGTCCTCGCCCGTGTACCCGGTGCGGGAGATGAGGCAGTCGATGCCCAGCACCTTCCCGCGGGTGAAGCGGTAGTAGCCGAGGGCCTTGAGGTCGGCGGTCGTGATCGGCGCCATCATCGCCTCGGCCCGGGGGCCCTGGAGGGCGATCATCACCTGGGAGTCGGAGCAGTTCACGACCTCGCAGTCGAAGGCGCCGCAACGGTCGAGGAAGTGGCGGAAGTCCCGGTCCCGGTTCCCGGCGTTGATGATGACGTGGACGCGGTCCTCGTCCCGGTAGACGAGCACGTCGTCGATGGCGCCGCCCTTCTCGTTGGTGAGGATGCCGTACTT
>JAKLKS010000106.1 GCA_023150535.1 Planctomycetota bacterium | reverse complement strand
GGGGAAGTCGTGGGTGCCGCCCTCGGCCATGCGGGCCAGGAGGGTCTTCGAGGAGGTGCCGACGAGGGAGGGGGCCTCCCCGACGCCGCCGGCCGTCGCGCCGTGGCAGGAGGCGCAGGAGGCGAGCCAGGCGGCGCGGGCGACCAGGGCGAGGCCGGGGCTCCCGGAGGCGCCCAGCGAGCCGCGGGAGAGGTTGTCGAAGGGGGTGGCGTCCTCGCCCGTCGCGGGGTCGGCGACGGCGACGAGGCAGGTGGTGTCCTCCTCGAGGTAGACCCGGGCGGTGACGGTGGCGGACTTGCCGGGGGGGAGGTTGACGACGCCGGACCACAGCTCCGCGCCGCCGGCGTCCTCTCCCAGGATGCGCAGGACGACGCCGGACTGGTCGGAGGTGCCCTTGTTCTTGATCTTGATCTTCGCCACGGGGGCGACGGTGCCCACGGCGGAGAGCTTCATCTTGACCTGGAGGTCGACGGCGTTCTTCGCGGCGGAGGCGTCGGTCCCGGCGGCGGCGAGGCCGGCGGCGGCGGCGAGGGCTGCGGCGAGGCGGGCGAGGCGCATTTCACTCCTCCTTTGCTCCCGGCGGCGCGGCGGCCCCGGGATGACGGGTACCCCCTCAGGAGCCGGGAGGAGGGGGAATCCGTACAACGGACACGGGATTCTCCGATCCGCGAGGGTGCGGGGCTTGACGGATGTCGGATCGGGGGAGGGGATCCCCTTCCTACCGCGGCGGGAACCCCTCCGGCATCCACCCCGGCAGCGCCTCCACCTCCCGGCGCGCCGCCTCCGACACCGGCACCCCCCAGGCCGCGAAGAAGGGCCCGAGGTTCCTCCCCGCCGCCCGGGAGAGCCGCACCAGCCACTGGTCCCGCTTCGCGTCGTCCGTCGCCGGCCTCTCCCGCCCCGGCAGGTCGGCGTACTCCGCGAACACCCGGAGGAACGGCTCCCACCCGAAGGCCTCCCGCACCTGCCCGTACATGGTGAGCGCGAGGAACGGGTCCCGCTTCCACCGCGCGAAGTCCGGCCCCGAGTCGAGGTACTCCCGGATCGCCGCCGCCTTCGCCGGGTAGGCCCCGTGCCCCTCCCCCGGCTTCGCGCCGCAGATCGTCTCCAGCAGGTAGAGCGTGAAGAGGTTGTTCGTCACCTCCCCGGTCCCCTCGAAGGTCCAGTCGGGGGACTGGTGGTTGTGCCCGAGTTCGTGGAACGGCCCCCAGGCGTGCCGCCCCTTCTCCATCCCCTCGAGGTCGAGCAGGAACGGGGGCGCGTCGAGGTGCACCATGATCGGGTACCCCGCGTGCATGTAGCCGGCGGAGATCTGCACGTCCGCGACGAAGCGCTCCGGCGACGCCCGCTCCGAGGGGAGCCCCGCGAGGTCGGCGCAGCCGTCCAGCACCCGGTCCCAGAACCGGAGCAGCGCCTCCGGGTCGGCGACCTTCCGCGCCTCGGCCGCGGGGACCGTGAGCACGATCCTCGAGGATTCCAGCTCCGCCCAGGGGGCCGGCCGGTCGCGGATCCGGTCGTTCCACTCCTTGAGGGTCGTCTCCCCGAGGACGAAGCGCGGCGCCTCCACCGCCCCCTCGAGGATCACGTCCACCGCCGTCCCGTGGAGCGCTCCCGGCCCCTCCAGGTAGAGGAGGCCGCCGAAGGGGGAGGCGGCCCGCGTCTCCCCGCCCCGCAGCGGGACCCGCATCGCGATCCCGGGGACCCGCCTCCACTCCCCGAGGTGCCACAGTTCGTCGGTGTGGCACCCGATGCGGAGGAAGAGCCCGGCCCCGTCCGCGCTCCGCGGGAGGGAGGCGGTGATGGAGGCGCCCGGCGCCGCGTAGAGCCCCGTGCCCTGCCAGCGGGGCCGGGAGAGGTCGAGGGCCACCGTCCGGCGGACCGTCCGCGCCCCCGGGAGGGGGAGCCCGGGGAAGGAGGCGGCCGCGGGATGGGCCCGCACCTCCGCCGGGGGGAGCCGGGCGGCCTCGACGGCCTCGAAGGCGAGGAGCGCCCGGGAGAGGGGATCCCCCGGGCCGAGGGGGCGTTCGGCGGTGGGGGGGGCGCGGCCCGCGGCGGCGGCGAGGCGGCGGAGGGCGGGGAGGAGCCGGGGATCCCCCGGGGGGAGCGTCCTCGCGGCGCGGACGAGGACGGCGGAGGCCTGCCGGACCAGGGGCGCCTCCGTCCGGCCCTGCCCGTTCTCCGCGGCGAGGAGGACCTCGAGGGCGCGCTCCGCGTGGGCGGCCCCGAGCCGGCCCCTCCCCGTCGCGAAGCCCCCCGGGGCGGTCCTCTCCAGCGTCCCGTCGGCCCAGAGGATCCCCGCCTCCCCGAGGAGGAGGCTCCCCGGGTGGTCCCCGATCCCCTTCCCGGGGTTCAACTGGAGCCAGCCCCAGCCGAGCCCCCCGGCCACGAGTCCGCCGCCGCGCAGGAGGTGGGCCCGCACCGCGGGCCGGGCTTCGTCGTCCACCCGGTGGACGTCGAGGAGGAGCACCTGCGCCTCCCCGATGTCCCTCGGCCGGAGGCCGTCCAGCACCGCGACCCGGAAGCCGGACCTCTCCAGGGGGCCCCGGAGCGATTCCCCGAGGACGCCGACGAGGGGGGCCTTCCTTCCCCCCGCCGCCCACCGCAGGGCGTTGTCGAGGAAGCGGGCGGTGTCCCCGCGGTTCCTCGACTCCGGCGCGACGTACCCGTTGTGCCCGAGGGCGACCACCCGGCCCGGTCCGAGCCGGGAGGCCGCCGCCACCGGCTCCCCGTCGGGGCCGCCGGTGACGAGGGGGACGGCGCCCCCTCCCGCGAGGACGAGGGGGCCGGGGACGCCGGGGGCGTCGACGGAGGCGACCCCCTCCAGGAGCTCCCCGGCGGGGTCGGCGGCGGGGAGGGGCGGGGAGGAAAGGGCGCCGGCGGGAAGGGCCGCGGCCAGGAGCAGGGCCGCCGCGGCGAGCCGTCTCACCGAACGACCTCCCCGTGGTGGACGACGACCGCCGCGTGGTTCACGCCGTGGTGGTAGGGCAGCATCCGGTGGGACTCCGCGTCGAGCACCACGAGGTCGGCCCGCATCCCCGCCGCCAGCGCCCCGACCTCGGTCCCGAGGCCGAGCGACCAGGCCGCGTTCCGCGTCGCCCCGACCAGCGCCTCCGCCGCCGTGAGCCCGAGCCCCACGCACCCCATGGCGATCGCCTGCTGCAGGTTCTCCGTCATCGACGACCCCGGGTTGCAGTCCGTCGCGACGGCCACCGGCACCCCCGCGTCGATCATCGCCCGCGCCGGCGCCCACCGCCGCATCCCGAGGAAGAAGGAGGTCGCCGGCAGGAGCACCGCCGTCGTCCCCGCCGCCGCCAGCGCCGCGATCCCCGCGGGCGTGGCCTCGAGCAGGTGGTCGGCCGAGGCGCAGCCGAGGGAGGCCGCGAGTTCCGCGCCCCCGCAGGCCGACAGCTCGTCCGCGTGGAGGCGGAGCCCCATCCCGCGGGCCTTCGCCGCCCCGAGGATCGCGCGGGATTGGGCCGCGTCGAAGTACCGCTCCTCGCAGAAGGCGTCGCAGAACCGCGCGAGCCCCCGCCGCGCCACCTCCGGGATCATCTCCTCCGCCACGACCCGCGCGTACTCCCCGGTGCGCCCGTCGTACTCCGGCGGCACCGCGTGGGCCCCGAGGAAGGTCGGCACGAGGTCCCCGCGGTCGTCCAGCGCCCGTATCACCTCCAGCGCCCGGATCTCCTCGGCGAGGGAGAGCCCGTAGCCGGACTTCACCTCCATGGTCGTCGTCCCGTGGAGGAGCGCGGTGCGGCGGCGGCGGCGGGCCGCCTCGAGGAGCGATTCCGTCGAGGCCGCCCGGAAGGAGCGCACCGAGGAGCGGATCCCGCCCCCCGCGGCCGCGATCTCCGCGTAGGTCGCCCCGAGGCAGCGCCGCTCCCACTCCCCCTCCCGGGACCCGGCGAAGACGAGGTGCGTGTGGGCGTCCACGAGCCCGGGGAGGACCGCCCGGCCCGCGGCGTCGATCTCCGCCCGCGGCGCGTACCTCCGGCGGAGGGCGTCGCTCGGCCCGACCTCGAGGATGCGGCCGCCCCCGCAGGCCACGGCCCCGTCGCGGAGGAGGCCGACCCCGCCCTGGTCCTTCCCGCGGAGCGGGCCGGGGGGCCCCCCGGCCATGGTGAGGACCTCCGCCGCCGAGTGGACGAGGAGGTCGCAGGGGAGGCCGGTCACGGGGCGCGCTTCCCCCGGGCGGCCGCGCGCCGCCGCGCCCCGCCCCCGGTGGGGCCCGCCTCCTTCAGCCTCTCGAGGGTGGGCGGGGGCAGGAGGAGGTCGAGGCCGCCGCAGGAGAGGCAGACCCGCGCCTGCACGGCGTAGTCGTGGTAGTGGGCGCCCGGCATCTCCACCAGGAGGAAGGAGGAGTTGGGGTGGGCGCTCGTGCGCAGGGGCGCGGGGGGGGTGAGGTCGGCCCCCCCGCAGCGGGGGCAGGCCGGCGTCCCTCCGGTGGATCCCTTCCGGTTCATGGCTTCTCCTGCGCGCTCTCCGCCCGCTCCTCCCCGTCCCCGCCGTCGCCGCCGTCCTTCCCGCCCCGGCCCCCGACGAGCCGATCGCTCGCCTTCCTGCGGGGCTTGAGGAACAGGTGCACGTAGCCGCAGGCGGCGCAGGCGAAGCCGACCAGCGGGTCCCCGAACCAGCCGAAGGTGGCGGGCACGTAGCCGTGGATGTCCTTCGGGGCGGTGAACTCCGCGCCGCCGCAGGAGACGCACCGCGCCGGGGCCTTCATGCTCACGCGCGCCCGCCCTTCCGCGGCCACGCGGCCGCCATGGGGATGCGGACGCCGCGCTCCCGCGCCACCCTCCGCGCGAGCGGGTACCCCGCGTCGGCGTGGCGGGCGACCCCGGTGCCGGGGTCGCAGGTGAGGACCCGCTCGATGCGCGCGTCCATGGCCTTCGTCCCGTCGCAGCAGATCACCATGCCGGCGTGGAGCGAGTAGCCGATGCCGACGCCGCCCCCGTGGTGGAAGGAGACCCAGGTGGCGCCCGCGGCGGTGTTCACCAGCGCGTTGAGGATCGGCCAGTCGGCCACGGCGTCGGTCCCGTCCCGCATGGCCTCGGTCTCCCGGTTCGGGGAGGCCACGGAGCCGCAGTCGAGGTGGTCGCGGCCGATGACCACCGGTGCGGAGAGGATCCCGCGGCGCACCATCCGGTTGAACTCCAGCCCCGCCCGCGCGCGCTCCCCGTAGCCGAGCCAGCAGATCCGCGCCGGGAGGCCCTGGAACGCCACCCGCTCCCGCGCGAGCCGGATCCAGCGGGCCAGCGCCCGGTCCTCGGGGAACAGGCGCAGGATCGCCTCGTCGGTCCTCCGCAGGTCCCCGGGGTCCCCGGAGAGGACCGCCCAGCGGAAGGGCCCCTTCCCCTCGCAGAAGAGCGGGCGGATGTAGGCCGGGACGAAGCCCGGGTAGGCGAAGGCGTCGGCGAACCCCTCCTCCTTCGCGAAGCCCCGGAGGTTGTTCCCGTAGTCGAAGGTCGCCGCGCCGCGCTTCATGAGGTCCACCATCATCCGGCAGTGGTCCACCATGGTGCGGCGCGACTCCCTCTCGTAGAGGGCGGGGTCGGACTTCCGGAGCGCGACCGCCTCCGCGAGGGTCCGCCCGTCGGGGACGTAGCCCCCGAGCGGATCGTGGGCCGAGGTCTGGTCCGTGAGGAGGTCCGGCACCACGCCCCGCTCGAGGAGGCGGCGGAGGAGCGTCGTCGCGTGGGCCTCGACGCCCACCGAGATCGCCTCCCCCGCATCCTTCGCGGCGAGCGCCCGGTCGATGGCGGCGTCCACCGAGGGGGCGGTGGTGTCGAGGTAGCGGGTCGCGAGCCGCTTGCGGATGCGGGCCGGGTCCACCTCGGCCGCGAGGCAGACCCCCTCGTTCATGGTGGCGGCGAGCGGCTGCGCCCCGCCCATGCCGCCGAGGCCCGCGGTGACGACGAGCCGGCCCCGGAGGCTCTCCGCGCGGAAGTGCTTCCTGCCCGCCGCCGCGAAGGTCTCGTAGGTCCCCTGGAGGATCCCCTGGGTCCCGATGTAGATCCAGGAGCCCGCGGTCATCTGCCCGTACATCATGAGCCCGCGCTCCTCGAGCTCCCGGAAGTGCTCCCAGGTCGCCCACTTCCCGACGAGGTTGGCGTTGGCGATGAGGACGCGCGGGGCGTGGGCGTGGGTGCGGAAGACGGCCACGGGCTTGCCCGACTGGACGAGCAGGGTCTCGTCCTCCCGGAGCGCGCGGAGGGAGGCGAGGATCGCCTCGAGGCAGGCGCGGTTCCGCGCCGCCTTCCCGGAGCCGCCGTAGACGACGAGCCGCGCCGGGTCCTCGGCCACGGCGGGGTCGAGGTTGTTGAGGAGCATCCGGTAGGGGGCCTCGATCTGCCAGTTCCGGCAGTGGAGCCTCCGCCCCCGGGGGGAGCCGCCGGCGGTCCGCGCGCGCTTCGCCATGGTCAGGCGCCCTCCCGGAGGCCCGCCAGCGGGCCCGCCGCCTTCGCCGCCGCGGCGCCGACGCTCCCGGAGCGGATCGCCATGGCGAGGGAGCGGAGCGCCGGGGAGGGGGGCTCGTCCCCGTCGAAGCGCTCCACCCATCCCCGCACGCAGGCGCGGGCCGCCTCGACCCCGCGGCCCGGCGCCGGGCCGCCGCGGGCGTCCAGCGCCTCGGCCGCGCAGAGCAGCTCCGCCGCCAGCACGTGCTCGGCGTTGGCCACGACCTGCCCGAGCTTGCGGGCCGCCGTCGTCCCCATGGAGACGTGGTCCTCCTGGTTGCCGCTGGTGGGGATGGAGTCGACGGAGGCGGGGTGGCAGAGGATCTTGTTCTCGGAGACGAGCGCCGCCGCCGTCACCTGCACGATCATCATCCCCGATTCGAGCCCGCCCTGGCGGGCGAGGAACGGGGGCAGGCCCCCGGAGAGGTCGGGGTTCACCATCTGCTCGATGCGCCGCTCGCTGATGGAGGCGAGCTCCGCCGCCGCCATGGCCGCCGCGTCGAAGGCGAGCGCCAGGGGCTGCGCGTGGAAGTTCCCCGCGGAGACCGTCTCCTCCTCCTCCCCGGGGAAGACCAGCGGGTTGTCCGTGGAGGCGTTCGCCTCGCGGAGCGCGGTCCCCAGGGCGAAGCCGAGGACGTCGCGGGAGGCGCCGTGCACCTGGGGGACGCAGCGCAGCGAGTAGGGGTCCTGCACCTTCCCGTGGGGCTTCGCGTGGGAGGCGAAGGTGCGGGAGCCGCGGAAGAGGCGGCGGAGGTTCGCCGCCGAGGCCGCCTGGCCGGGGTGGGGGCGGACCTCCTGGACGCGGGAGAGGAAGGGCCTCGCCGACCCGCGGAGCGCCTCCACGGACATGGCGGCGGCGACGTCGGCGGCGACCGCGAGGGCGTCGGCGAAGACGAGGGCCGAGAGGCCGAGGGCGTTGGTGACCTGGGTGCCGTTGATGAGCGCGAGCGCGTCCTTGGGGCCGAGCCGCACGGGGGCGAGCCCGGCCTTCGCCAGGGCCTCGCCGCCGCCCATCCGCCTCCCCCCGAAGGTCGCCTCCCCCTCGCCGACGAGGACGAGGGCCAGGTGCGCGAGGGGGGCGAGGTCGCCGCTCGCCCCGACGGAGCCCTGGGAGGGGACCACGGGGAGTACGCCGCTCCCGAAGAGGCGGAGCAGCGCCCGGAGCACGGCCGGGGAGACCCCGCTGTGGCCGCGGGCCAGCGTGTTGGCCCGCAGCGCCAGCGCGAGCCGCACCTCCCAGGGGGAGAGCGGGGGCCCGACGCCGGCGGCGTGGGAGCGGAGCAGGTTGAGCTGGAGCCGCCCCAGCCCCTCGCGGGGGATGACGACGTCCTGGAACTTCCCGAAGCCGGTGTTGACGCCGTAGACGGTCCTCCCCGAGGCGGCCAGCCGGTCCACGACCGCGCGGGATCGCTCCACGCGGCGCCAGGCGGCGGGGGAGAGCCGCAGGCGCTCCGTCTCCCCGGAGAGGATCCGCCAGGCGTCCTGGAAGCGGAAGCGGCTCCCGTCGAGCACGAGGGTCTTCGTCATGGTCTCCCGGGGGAGGGGGGGGCGCCGGCGGAGGGTCCCATCCTACGGCGGCGGGCGGCATCCCGGGAGCGAGGAAGGGTCCCGCCGCCCCTCCGCCCCGCGGTAGCATGGACCCATCGTGAAGATCGGCCTCGACCTGGACATCCTGGAGCGCGGGTTCCCCACGGGCGTGGAGCGGGCCTGGCGCTGCCTCGTGCGCGCCCTCCTCCAGAGGGAGGACGGTGTCCGCTACGTCCTCTACTCCCGCGACCCCCTCGACCTCGGCGCCCCCCTGCCGAAGACCGCCCAGCCCGTGGCCCTGGGAGGGAAGGAGCGCACGAGCCTCTGGCGGGAGACGCGCCTCGCGCCGGCCCTGCGGCAGGACGGCGTCGACCTCCTCCACTCGCCCGTGGCCGCCATCCCCCTGCGGACCCAGGTCCCCCGCGTCGCCACGGTCCACGAGATCCCCTGGCTCCGCCACCCCGGCATCGAGGGCGCGGGCCGGGAGATCGTCCACCGCCTGCGGGTGCGCGCCGCGGCCGCCTTCGCCGCCGCGGTCGTCGTCCCGAGCGAGGCGACCCGCCGCGACCTCGCCTCGCTCCACCCGGGCGTGGCGGAGAGGACCCGCGTCGTCCCCCACGGGGTGGACCCGCTCTTCCTCGCCGCGGCGGCGGAGGGGGGGGAGCCGGACGCCGGGCGCCTCGGCACCGGGGGCCGCCCCTTCCTGCTGGCCGTCGGGGCCGGGCGGCCCCGGAAGGGGCCGGACACGCTCCTCGCCGCCTACGCCCGCTACCGCGAGGCGGGCGGGGACCGCGACCTCGTCGTCACCGGTCCCGGGAAGCCGCCGCCGGGCCCCCCTCCCGGGGTGCGGTGGGTCGGCTGGATCGAGGATCCGCTCCTGCTGGCCGCCTACCGGGGGGCCGACGCCCTCGTCTACCACTCCCTCAACGAGGGCTTCGGTCTGCCCCTGCTGGAGGCCATGGCGACGGGGACCCCCGTGGTCGCGGCGGCCGCCGGCTCCGTCCCCGAGGTCGCGGGGGAGGCGGCCCTCCTCGTGCCCCCGGGGGACGAGGCGGCGCTGGCGGCGTCGCTCGCGGCGGTGACGGGGGACGCGGCGCTGCGGGAGCGGCTGCGGGCGGCCGGCCGGGCCCGGGCCGGGGAGTTCCCCTGGGCGAGGGCGGCGGAGCGGGTGGTGGAGGTCTGGCGGGAGGTGGTCGGGGGGGCGCGAAGGCCGGCGGACCCGGCGTCGTCCAAGAGGGCGTGAGCGACGAGAGCCGCCCCCTGCCCGGCCTCACCCGGCGCGCCGGGTCCGTCCCCGATCGCCCTCCCCCCCGCCTGCTGCTCAACCTGACCGCCTACGACGGACTGGCCAGCGGGGCCCGGGAGCGGGCCCTCGGCCTCGCGGCGGCCCTGGCGCGGCGGGGGATGGGGATCACCGTGGTCGAGGCCCGGGGCCAGGACCTCGGCGCCTCGGCCCCCGTCGGCCCCGAGACGGCCCCCTTCCGGGTGATCCGCACCGACCTCGACCCGGGGCGGCCGCTGGACCGCTTCCTCCGGAGCCGGCGGCTCATGGAGCGCCTCCTCCGGGAGGAGCAGCCCGACCTCTTCCTCACCGACTTCCACCCCGTGCCCCGGGTCCCGGGCGTCCGGACCGTCGTGACGGTCCACGACCTGCGCCACCTCGCGGCGGGCCCGGGGGGGCGGCCCCTCCACCGGGCCTGGTTCCGCACCCTCTACGGCAGGGCCCTGCGCCGGGCCGACCTCGTGGTGGCGCCCTCGCGGTTCACCCGGGACGGGGTGCTGCGCGCCTACGGGGTCGATCCCCGCCGCCTCCTCGTCCTGCCCAACGCCGTGCCGGACTCCCTCCGGGCGCCGCTCGATCCCGCGGAGGGGGCCCGGGTCCGGGAGCGCCTCGACCTGCCGCGGCGGCCCTACCTCCTCGCGGTGGGGGTCTTCGAGGCGCGGAAGAACCTGGGGCGCCTGCTGGAGGCCCTGGGGATCCTCCACGCCGAGGGGGAGGCCCCGCCCCCGCTCGTGCTCGCGGGCAGGGGCGGGCCCGAGGAGGGGAGGCTGCGGGCCGCGGCGGCGGCGCTGCCCCCGGGGGCGGTCCGCTTCGCGGGCTACGTGCGGCCCGCGGACCTGCCGGCGGTCTACGACGGGGCGAGGGCCCTCGTCCACCCGGCGCTCTACGAGGGGTTCGGGATGCCCGTGGTGGAGGCCATGGCGCGGGGGGTGCCGGCGGCCTGCTCCGACGCCACCGCCCTCCCCGAGGCGGCCGGCGCGGCGGCGCTGCTCTTCGACGGGAGGGACGCCCGGGGGATCGCGGCGGCCTGCCTTAAAGTATCATTTGATGATACACTGCGGGCGGCCCTCGCCTCCCGCGGGCGGGAGCGCGCCGCCGGCCTCACCTTCGAGAGGATGGGGGCGATCCTCGCCTCCGCGCTCCTTCACCTTCCCGCGGCCCCGCCCCCCGGGGACCCCGGGGAGGACGGGCCCCCGGGGGCGTGAGGCGGCGGGGGGGCGGGGATCCTCCCCAGGAGATCGCGGGTGAACTGGCCGGTGAGCCCCCAGAGGAGGGGGCCGTCCCACTCGAAGAAGGGGACGCGCCGGAGGACGCCGGCGGGGGAGGCGCGGTCCTCGTGGCGCCAGCGGTTCTCCTCGAGGAGGAGGCGGAGAGGGATCTCGTGGACGCTCTCCACCTCCCGGGGGTCGGGCCGGAGGGCCCGGGGCGCCTCCGCGCGGCCGACGAAGGCCGCCACCAGGAACCCCGCGACGGAGACCCGGTCGGGGAGCCTCCCGAGGACCTCCACGCCCTCGAGGCCGATCTCCTCCCGCGCCTCCCGCAGCGCGCAGGCCACGGCGTCCTCGCCCCCCTCCCGCGCCCCGCCGGGGAAGGCGACCTGGCCCGGGTGGTCGGGGAGGTCCCCGCGCCGGAGGGTGACGAGGAGCCGCTCCTCCCCGTCCCGGAGGAGGAGCGGCGCCAGGACCGCCGCGTCGCGCAGCCCCGCCCGGCTCCGCCACTCCCCCGAGGGGGGGGCGAGGCGCGCCCTGAGGAGGGCGTCGAGCGCGGGGCCCGCCGGCCCCGTCACGAGGGCCGCCGGGCCAGCTCCGGGGGGAGCGCGAAGTGGACGTTCTCGACCACCGTCGGCACCTCCACGGGCTCCCCGCCCCCGAGCTCGCGGAGCCGGTCGACGATGGACCGCACCAGCTCCTCCGGGGCCGAGGCCCCCGCCGTCACGCCCACGGTCCCGACCCCCTCGAGCCAGGCCGGGTCGATGTCGGAGGACTCCTCGACGAGCTCCGCCTTCACCCCCGCGGCCCTCCCCACCTCGACGAGCCGCGCGGAGTTGGAGGAGTTGGGCGCGCCCACGACCAGCAGGAGGTCGAGCCGCTCCGCCAGCCCCTTCACCGCGTTCTGCCGGTTCTGGGTGGCGTAGCAGATGTCCTCCTGGGGGGGGCCGGCGATGGAGGGGAACCGGCGCCGCAGGACCTCGATGATGGCGCGGGTGTCGTCCACGGAGAGCGTGGTCTGCGTGAGGTAGGCGACGCGATCCGGGTCCCGCACCTCGACCCGCTCCGCGTCCTCGACGGATTCCACGAGGGTCATCCGCTCCGGCGCCTCGCCCATCGTCCCCTCGACCTCCACGTGCCCCGCGTGGCCGATGAGCAGCATGTCCCGCCCCTCGCCGGCGTGGCGCTTCGCCTCCGCGTGGACCTTGGTCACGAGGGGGCAGGTCGCGTCGATGGGGCGCAGGCCCCGCGCCGCCGCCTCCGCCCGCACGGCGGGGGAGACGCCGTGGGCGGAGAACACGACCACCGCCCCCGCGGGGACCTCGCGGAGTTCGTCCACGAAGACTGCGCCCATGCCCCGCAGGCGCTCCACGACGTGGCGGTTGTGGACGATCTCGTGGCGGACGAAGACGGGGCGGCCGTGGAGGGCGAGCGCCCGCTCGACGATCTCGATGGCGCGGTCCACCCCGGCGCAGAAGCCCCGGGGCGCGGCGAGGAGGATCCTCATGGGGGGGGGATTCTCCCCGGGAGGGGCCCGCGTCCCCAACGAAGGGAGCCCCGGGCCGCGGCGGCCGGCTACTTCGCCTCCTCCGCCTCCCGCTCCGCGAGGGCCTTCGTCCACTCCCGGACGAGCTCGCGGTACTTCTCGGGCACCTGGTCGAAGTCCCCGTTGAGGACCGCCTCCCGCACCTTGTCGGGGAGCTTGGCGAAGAAGACCCCCTTCAGCTCCTGCGGGGTGGGGGGGCGCTTCTCGCTGGAGGGAGGGCGGGCCTTGTCCCTGGGCGTCCGGTCGTTGTGCTTGCCGCCCTGGGGGTCCCCGGAGGCGGGGTCCTCGTCCTTCCCGTCCTTGCCGCCCTTGTTGTCCGCCAGCGGGTCCTTCTTCTCCTCCTGCCCCTTCTTCGCGTTGGGGTCCTTCGGGTCCTTCCCGTCGCTCCCGGAGGAGGGGTCGCCGTTGGGGTCCCCGCCCCCGCCGCCCCCGCCGGAGGAGGAGGAGGGCATCTGCGCCGCCACCTGGAGGAGTTCCGTGATGGAGCCGGAGATGCTCTTCCCCCGCCGCAGGCCGCCCTCGAGGCCGTGCTTCGGGTTCCCGCAGCCGCCCTCGCACCCGCCGCCGCCCGCGCCGCCGCCGGAGGCGGACCCGCCGCCTCCCTCGCCGGACTCTCAGGTGCCGCCGGAGGGCGGTGTGGAGGAGGATTCCCCCTCCTTCGCGGGGGGGATCTCGATGTCCACCTTCCGCGGGGTCGCCTTCTCGCCCCGGGCGAGCCTCGTCAGCGCCTCCTCGTTCTCGCGCAGGTCCCGGGTGATGCGCCGGGAGATCTCCAGCGCCTGCTCCTCGAGGGACTTCCCCCCCGGGCCGACCGGCGGGGGCACGGGCCCCTCGGGGGCGGCGAGGGCGGCGGAGGCGGCGCCGCAGAGGAGGGCGGCGGGGAGCAGGGCGCGGCGGAGCGGACGGCGCAAGGGGGCACCTCTCTTCGTGGGCTTCGTCACCATCCTATAGGACGCCCGCCGCGGCGGAAAGTGCCCGGACGCGGATTCCGGGGAGGGGAGGGGGGGG
>JAKLKS010000105.1 GCA_023150535.1 Planctomycetota bacterium | reverse complement strand
TGAAATCCCCGGGCTCAACCCGGGAACTGCCTTCGATACGGCGCGACTCGAGTGTGGGAGGGGAGAGTGGAACTCCTGGTGGAGCGGTGAAATGCGTAGATATCAGGAGGAACGCCGGTGGCGAAAGCGACTCTCTGGACCACAACTGACGCTGAGGCGCGAAAGCCAGGGGAGCAAACGGGATTAGATACCCCGGTAGTCCTGGCCCTAAACGATGAGCACTAGGTAGTGGCAGGTCCGACTTGTCACTGCTGAAGCGAAAGTTTTAAGTGCTCCGCCTGGGGAGTATGGTCGCAAGGCTAAAACTCAAAGGAATTGACGGGGGCTCACACAAGCGGTGGAGGATGTTGCTCAATTCGAAGCAACGCGAAGAACCTTACCTGGGCTTGACATGCTGGTGGTAGGACCGTGAAAGCGGAACGACCATCGCAAGATGGAGCCAGCACAGGTGTTGCATGGCTGTCGTCAGCTCGTGCCGTGAGGTGTCGGGTTAAGTCCCATAACGAGCGAAACCCTTGCCTCTAGTTGCCAGCGGGTAATGCCGGGAACTCTAGAGGGACTGCCGGTGTCAAACCGGAGGAAGGTGGGGATGACGTCAAGTCATCATGGCCCTTACGCCCAGGGCTGCAAACGTCCCACAATGGCTGGTACAGAGGGTTGCCAACCCGCGAGGGGGAGCTAATCCCACAAAACCAGCCCCAGTTCGGATTGCAGGCTGCAATTCGCCTGCATGAAGTTGGAATCGCTAGTAATCGCGGATCAGCTACGCCGCGGTGAATATGTTCCTGAGCCTTGTACACACCGCCCGTCAAGCCATGGGAGCTGGGAGTACCCGAAGTCGCTGACCCAACCCGCAAGGGAGGGAGGCGCCGAAGGTAAGACCGGTGACTGGGACTAAGTCGTAACAAGGTAGCCGTAGGAGAACCTGCGGCTGGATCACCTCCTTTCTGGGGATTGCCAGAACCCGGACCCTCCGGGGTCCGGTGCAAATCGGCGTCCACTGCCAAGCGGCCACGAGCTCCTCTAAAAACTCCTTGAAAACCGAATAGAGGCAAGGCGAGAAGCAGGTCCGGGGGATCCGTTCCCCCGGATTGCAGCGTAAAGGTAGATTCAACATCCGATTGCGGGCCGTCCGGCTCCGGAAGGAAACAGGACGGTCAAGCTATCAAGGGTGGATGGTGGATGTTTTGGGCGCTGACAGGCGATGAAGGACGCTGCCACACAGCGATATCCACGGGGAGCCGTTGGCAGGCTTCGATCCGTGGGTCTCCGAATGGGACAACCCCCGGGGGGTCATGCCCCCGGATCCGGCGCTGAATCCATAGGCGCCGGAAGCTAACCCAGGGAACTGAAACATCTCAGTACCTGGAGGAAAGAAAAGCGAAGCGACTTCCTGAGTAGAGGCGATCGAAAGGGAACCAGCCCAAACCCGACGGGCGTGACAGCCCGCAGGCGTTTCCCGTCGGGGGTCGTGGGAGCATCCGTGCACCGCTGCGGTGGTGCGGAGGAGTTACAAAGTCCACACCTAGCCGAGGCCCTTGGAATGGGGCGCCATAGAGGGTGAAAGCCCCGTAAGCGAAAGGCGATGGACCTTCCTCTGGATGTTTCCCAAGTAATGCCGTTCTCGTGGAAGGCGGCATGAATTCGGGCAGCCCACTGCCCAAGGCTAAGTACTCGTCAGCGACCGATAGTGGACAAGTAGCGTGAGCGAAAGCCATGAAAAGAACCCCGACTAGGGGAGTGAAATAGAACCTGAAACCATCTACCTACAAGCAGTGGGAGGGCTATGCCCCGCAAGGGGAATGCCTGACCGCGTGCCTTTTGCATAATGACGCCGGGAGTTGCTGCATGCAGCGAGGTTAAGGGCCTCTGGCCCGGAGCCGAAGCGAAAGCGAGTGCCAAATGTGCGGCATCAGTTGCATGTAGCAGACCCGAAACCAGACGATCTATCCATGGCCAGGCTGAAGGGGATGTAAAAGTCCCTGGAGGGCCGAACCCATTTGGGTTGAAAACCGACGGGATGAGCTGTGGATCTGGAGCAAAAAACTAATCGAGTTTGGAGATATCTGGTTCTCCCCGAAATAGCTTTAGGGCTAGCCTCGTACTTGAACTACCCGGGGGTAGAGATACTGAATGGGCTTGGGGATCCACCAGATTACCCTGCCCAATCAAACTCCGAATACCGGGAGTGCGTACGGGAGTCAGACAGCGGGGGATAAGCTCCGTTGTCAAGAGGGAAACAGCCCAGATCACCGGATAAGGTCCCAAAGCGCATGCTAAGTGCTAAAGGAAGTGGGAGTGCGAAGACAGCCAGGATGTTGGCTTAGAAGCAGCCATCATTTAAAAAGTGCGTAATAGCTTACTGGTCGAGCATTCCCGCGCCGACAATGATCGGGACTCAAGCATGCCACCGAAGCCGTGGGATCACGGGAACGCGCAAGCCGAACCGTGATCGGTAGGGGAGCGTTCTGCACTGGGTGAAGGTCGACCGCAAGGACGGCTGGACGGTGCAGAAGTGAGGATCCGGCGATGAGTAGCGATAAGAGGAGTGAGAATCTCCTTCGCCGTAAGCCTAAGGTTTCCTGTCCAATGCAAGTCAGAGCAGGGTCAGCCGGCCCCTAAGGCGAGGCCGAAAGGCGTAGCCGATGGGAAGCGCGTCAACATTCGCGCGCCGCTAGACGGACGTTACGAGCCAGGGAGCGACGGGATTGGGAAGGCCGACGGGCGATCAGAAATGCCCGATGAGGCCCGAGGGGTAGCGGCAGGCAAATCCACCGCGACATCCCCGGAGGCACCACGAGCCCATTTATGTCGGCGAAGAGGCTGGAACAATCTCCGAGAAAAACTTCGTGGTCAGTCCGGCTGGCGACCGTACCAGAAACCGACACAGGCAGGCAAGGAGCGTATCCTAAGGCGCTCGAGAGAACTCTCGTGAAGGAACTCGGCAAAATTACCCCGTAACTTCGGGATAAGGGGAGCCCCACCGGTTCAGGTGCACAACCGAAGGCCGGAGGGGTCGCAGAGAATCGGCCCATGCGACTGTTTATCAAAAACACAGGTCTGCGCCAAGTCAGAAAGACGCTGTATGCAGGCCGACGCGTGCTCGGTGCCGGAAGGTTAAGGTGAGGGGTCATCCGAAAGGAGAAGCTCCGAGCTGAAGCCCCGGTTAACGGCGGCCGTAACTATGACGGTCCTAAGGTAGCGAAATTCCTTGTCGGGTAAGTTCCGACCCGCACGAATCGCGTAACGACATGGGCGCTGTCTCCACGAGGGACTCGGCGAAATTGTATCGGCGGTGAAGATACCGCCTACCCGCAGCTAGACGGAAAGACCCCGTGAACCTTTACTGCAACCTAGTATTGGCTCTTGGCCTGTCGTGCGTAGGATAGGTGGGAGGCGTTGATACCCGGGTTCCGGTCCGGGAGGAGCCACCGGTGAAATACCACCCTCGACATGTTAGGATTCTAACCGTTTGCCGTCATCCGGCATCGGGACAGTGCTAGGCGGGCAGTTTGGCTGGGGCGGCCTCCTCCAAAAAAGTAACGGAGGAGTCCAAAGGTTCCCTCAGTGCGGTTGGCAATCGCACGCGGAGCGTAAAGGTACAAGGGAGCTTGACTGCGAGTGCGATGGCACGAGCAGATGCGAAAGCAGGGCTTAGTGATCCGGCGTAGTCCGTGTGGAAGGGACGTCGCTCAACAGATAAAAGGTACTCCGGGGATAACAGGCTGATCTTGCCCAAGAGTTCATATCGACGGCAAGGTTTGGCACCTCGATGTCGGCTCATCGCATCCTGGGGCTGAAGGAGGTCCCAAGGGTTCGGCTGTTCGCCGATTAAAGCGGTACGTGAGCTGGGTTCAGACCGTCGCGAGACAGGTCGGTCCCTATCTACTGTGGGTGTAGGATCCTTGAGAGAGTCTTTCCTTAGTACGAGAGGATTGGGAAGGACGAACCTCTGGTGTGCCGGTTGTCCCGCTAGGGGCATAGCCGGGTAGCCATGTTCGGTACGGATAAGCGCTGAAAGCATCTAAGCGCGAAGCCAGTCTCAAAACAGGGGATCCCCGAGGCTCGTCGAAGACTACGACGTCGATAGGCCGGGCGTGTAAGCACGGCAACGTGCTCAGCGGACCGGTACTAATCAGCCGACAGGCTTGACCGTCCATCCTCCCGCGGCCGCGACGCGGACGCGGGAGAATGGCAACAGAGGTCCGGATGCGACGGACCCGGAATCGGATGCCGCGCGCGCTGCGAACCGCTTCTCGCCAGCCTCTATTCGACCATGATCTTTCTGGTGGTCACAGCGGCGGGGAAATACCCGTTCCCATTCCGAACACGGCAGTCAAGCCCGTCGCGCCGATGGTACTGGGCCAGCGCCCGGGAGAGTAGGTCGCCGCCAGGAACCCTCTGAAGGCCCCTCCGCGAAAGCGGGGGGGCCTTCTTCGATTCCGCGGCCGGGGCGTTCCTGCCTTGCAGGTCCGCCCGTCGTCCGCTAGGATGCCGGCTTCCGCGTGGGCCAATAGCTCAGGTGGCTAGAGCACGCGCCTGATAAGCGCGAGGTCTGTGGTTCAAGTCCACATTGGCCCACCAACGACTCCGGGGGCGTAGCTCAGCGGGAGAGCGGTGCCTTTGCAAGGCATAGGTCGCGGGTTCGATTCCCGCCGCCTCCACCAGAGGTTCGACGCCCCCCGCCGGTCCGCGCCCTGGAGGAGGTCCGCCCCTGACGAGCCCCGCCGTCCCGCCCCGTTCGCTCGTCGGGTTCGACGCCCGTGACATCCCGCACGTCTTCGTGGACACGCTGGTCGTCGGCTCCGGGGTCGCGGGTTGTTCCGCCGCCCTCGCCGCCGCCCGGCACGGGCGCGTCATGCTGGTGTCGAAGGGGAGCCTCCCGGAGAGCAACACCCGCTACGCCCAGGGGGGGATCGCCGCCGCCCTCGGTCCCGAGGACGCGCCGGCGCTCCACTTCGAGGACACCATGGTCGCCGGGGCGGGCCTCTGCGACGCGGGGGCCGTCCGGTTCGTCGTCGAGCGCGCGCCCGGGGCCCTCCGCTCCATCGCCGGGGCCGGCATGGTCTTCGACGCCGGGCCCGGGGACTTCCGGCTGGGGCGGGAGGGGGGGCACTCCCGGGCGCGCATCGCCCACTCCGGAGGTGACGCCACGGGGGCGGAGCTGGAGCGGGCGCTCCTCGCCCTCGTGAAGGACGCGAAGTCCATCCGGTGCGCCGAGAACCTCTTCCTCCTCGACCTCCTCGACGGGGACGGCGAGGGCGTCCTCGGGGGGCTCTTCTGCTCCGAGGGGGGGGACCTGAGGGTGGTGCGGGCCGGAGCCACGGTGCTCGCCACGGGGGGCGCCTGCCGCCTCTACCGAGAATCCACGAACAGCCCGGGCGCGACGGGCGACGGGATGGCCGCCGCCTACAGGGCCGGGGCGGTCCTGAGGGACATGGAGTTCGTCCAGTTCCACCCCACGGTCCTCTACGCCGCCGGGGCGGCGCGGTTCCTCATCACCGAGGCCGTGCGGGGCGCCGGCGCCCGCCTCGTGGACCGGGCCGGCCGGGGGTTCATGGACGCCGTCCACCCCCAGGGGGATCTCGCCCCCCGGGACGTCGTGGTGCGGGGGATCCTGCGGCGCCTCGCGGAGACCGGCGACACCCACGTCTTCCTCGACATGACCCACCTCGACCCCGGGGAGGCCCGGCGCCGGTTCCCGGGCGTCTTCAAGACCTGCTCCTCCGTGGGTCTCGACCCCGGCGTGGATCCCATCCCGGTGCGCCCCTCGGCGCACTACTTCATCGGCGGCGTCCGCACGGACCTCGACGGAGCCACGAACCTCCCCGGCCTCTACGCCTGCGGGGAGGCGGCCTCGAGCGGGCTCCACGGGGCCAACCGCCTCGCGAGCAACAGCCTCCTCGAGGGGCTCGTCCTCGGGGAGAGGGCGGGGGATGCCGCCGGACGGTCCGCCGCCACCCGGGCGGAGAGGAAGCCCGCGGCCGAGGCGCTCGCCTCGCCGGGCCCCGCGGGGGAGGGGATCGACGTCGAGGACGCCAAGGCGGCGCTGCGGAGCCTCATGGGGCGGCGCGCCGGCCCGGAGAGGGACGGCCCGGGCCTCGAGGACGCCGTCTGGGCCATCGACGGCTGGGCCCGGTACGTCCTCGGACGCGAGTTCCGGGATCGCGCCGGGTGGGAGCTCCAGAACATGCTGCTGCTCTCCCGCCTCCTCGTGGACGCCGCCGGGCGCAGGACCGAGAGCCGGGGGACCCACCGCCGGTCCGACTTCCCCGCGTCCGACGACCTGCGGTGGCGCTCCCGCATCGAGTTCCTCAGGGGCGCGGCGCCCGCCGTCGTCCCCCTGGGGGAGGCGGCCCCGTGAAGGAGGAACGCGGGATCGCCCAGGGAGTCGTTCGGGAGAAGGTCGTCCTCGTGGGGGTGGAGCGGCCCGGGGACGAGAGGACGGTCGAGCCCCTCCTGAACGAACTCCGCCGCCTGGCCGAGACGGCGGGGGCGGTGGTGGTGGACGAGATCGTCCAGAAGCGCGCGCGCCTCTCCTCGGCCACCTTCGTCGGCAAGGGCAAGGCCGAGGAGATCGGGAAGCGGGCGGCGACCTTCGGGGCCGGGGCGATCCTCTTCAACGACGACCTCTCCCCCGCGCAGTCCCGGAACCTGGAGAAGGCCGTCGGCCGCCGCGTGGTCGACCGCAGCGAGCTCATCCTCGACATCTTCGCCCTGCGGGCCCGCAGCCGCGAGGCCCGCGTCCAGGTGGAGCTCGCCCAGTACGAGTACCTCCGGCCGAGGCTGAAGCGGATGTGGACGCACCTGGAGCGCATGGAGGGCGGCACGGGAGGGGGCTCCTCCCGCATCGGGACGCGGGGGCCGGGCGAGAAGCAGCTCGAGGTGGACCGCCGGCTCGTGGCGCGCCGGATCCAGGACCTGAAGGAGGAGCTGGAGCACCTCGACCGGCAGCACCGGACCCGGGCGCGGGCCCGGGAGGGGTACTTCCGCGTCTCCCTGGTCGGCTACACCAACGCGGGGAAGTCCTCCCTGCTCCGGGCCCTCACGGGGGCGGAGGCCTTCGTCGAGGACCGGCTCTTCGCCACGCTGGACACGCAGACCCGCGCCTGGGTCCTCCCCGGCAACAAGCGCCTGTTCCTCTCCGACACCGTCGGCTTCATCCGGCGCCTTCCCCACCACCTCGTGGCCTCCTTCCGGGCCACCCTCTCGGAGACCCTGGAGGCCGACCTCCTGCTCCACGTCGTGGACGCCTCCCACCCCGACGCCGAGATCCAGAAGCGGGCCGTGGAGGAGGTCCTCCGGGAGATCGGGGCCGGGGATCTCCCCTGCCTCCTCGTCCTCAACAAGGTGGACGAGGTGAAGGACCGCATCTCCCTGGAGGTCCTGCGGCGGGGCGCGCGGGACGAGGTGGTCGTCTCCGCGCTCACGGGGGAGGGGCTCGACGCCCTCGGCCAGCGGGTGCAGCGGGCCGCCGAGAAGTTCCACGAGGTGGCGGAGATCCGGGTGGACGCCGGGGACGGCCGGACCCTCGCATGGCTCGCCTCCCGGGGGACCGTCCTCGAGGAGGCCTACGAGGATTCCGTCGTCCGGGTCCGGGTCCGGCTGTCCCGCGGGGACCGCTCCCGCCTGCAGGAGACGCCCGAGGGGACGTTCCGGATCGCCGGGAAGGGGTAGCCTCGCGCCGGGGGGGGCCCCCGGGAGGGGCTCCCCGGCCCGGCGGAACCCGGCGCGGGCCCTAGGGGATGCGGAGCGTCGTGCCCACCGGGAGGGCGTCCCCCTCGGAGAGCCCGTTGGCGTCCGCGATGGTCCGCCAGCGGCCGCCGCTCCCGTAGTACCGCTTCGCGAGGGCGTAGAGCGTCTCCCCCCTTCCGACCCGGTGGCTGCGGGCCGCCGGCTTCTCCTTCGCCGGGGGGGAGGAGGCGGCGGGGGTGGAGCCGGGGGTGCCGGGGGGGGGATGCGAAGCACCTGGCCCACCCGCAGCGGCGTCGAGGGTTTCATCCCGTTGTGGGCCGCCAGGTCCGCCGCCTTCCGGGAGGTCCCCAGGGTCGCGAGGGCGATCTCCCCCAGGGTGTCCCCGGCCGCCACCTCGTAGGTCCTCTCGACGGGCTCCTCGGGGGCCGGTGGTGCCGGCGGGGCCGCGGACCCGGGGAGGGCGGGCGCGGTCCCGGGGGCCTCCGGGGGGGGAGCGGTGGGCTCCCGCCCGCCCACGAGGATGCGCACGGTCTCCTCCGCCGGGGGGAGGTCCCGGGGGAACAGCGCCGTCGTCCTCGGGGGATGGAGGCGATCCCAGAGCAGGGCGCTGGCGAGGACGAGGGTGAGCGCCGCCAGGAGTCCGTACCGGAGTCCCATGCAACCTGTATCGGCCCCCGGGGCGGCTCACCTGAGGGGCGGGGACCTGCCGGCGGCCGGGGCCCCCGCGGGGGGAGGAGGAGGCGGGGACCCCGGGGGGCTTCAGGCCACGGCCGCCGAGGCCTCCTGCTCCTCGAGCTGGAGGAGGAGGGCGTCGGGGTCGGGCTGGCGGAGCCAGAGGGCGAGGTAGTAGAGGAAGTGCAGGGGGAGGAGGGACGCCAGGACGCCTCCCGCGACGGCTCCCGCGCCCTGCTGGGTCGCCGCGATGCCGAGGCCGGCGAAGAGGGCGGCGATGAGGCCGAGCACGACGGGCTGCCCGAGGGCCTTGAGCGACCGCGAGTACACGGGGAGGAACAGGAGGAGCGGGGAGGAGATGAAGACCGAGGCGTAGGCGCTGGTGAAGACGCCCGTCACCATGACGAAGGAGAAGCCCTCGATGCTCGAGGTGCCGCCCCAGTTGAAGGCGAAGAGCGCGATGGCCACCAGGAACACGGTGACCGACGTCCGGATGGAGCGCGCCAGGGTGTCGGAGATGGAGCGGTCGATGAGCGCGGAGTCGGGGTGGATGCGCCTCCCGAGGTTCTCCCGGATGCGGTCGAACACGACGATGGTGTCGTTGACCGAGTACCCGATGAGGGTGAGGAAGGAGGCGATGACCGGGAGGTTGATCTTGACGTGCGCGATGCCGAAGGCGTCGGCCGCCGCCACGAAGCCGAGCGTGATGAGGACGTTGTGGGCGACGATGATGGCCGCCGCGAACCCGTAGGTGAAGTCCCGGAACCGGAACCTGAGGTAGACGATCTGGGCCAGCGTCGAGAGGATGACCGCGAGGATCGCCTGCTCCCGGAGGCGGTTGGCCACCCCCGGCCCGATGAAGTCGCTCTGGGCCACGGGCTCGGAGATCTCCAGCGCGGGGTTCGCGCCGACCGACTTCCGCACCTCCTTGCGGAGGGTCGCCTCGAGGTCCGCCGAGCCGGGGGGCGTCACCTTCGCCGAGAGGACGAAGGCGGCGGCCCCCTTGACCGGCTCGCCGGGCTCCACCTTGAGGTCCGACGCCCCCTTCAGGAGCTCGGAGGCCTGGAGCGCCTCGCGGACGGCCTCGACCGTGGCCCCCGGGGTGGTGACGTGGAGGACGGCGGAGACCGGCACCAGCCCCTTGTCGTCCTTCGGGCCCGGCTCCCTCCAGACGATCCCCTCGGGGAGGAGGTGCTTCCCGAGGGCCTTCCGGACCCCCGCCTCGAAGGCGCGGCCGGACTCCTCGTCCTCGGTGCGGCCGGTGATCTCGAAGGAGTCGCTCCCCGTGGCGAGGTCGAGGTGCTCGGAGTCGGACCCGCGCCCCCGGATGGTGCGCACGCCGGTCTCCGCCAGGCCGGCCCCCTCGAGGGCGGACTTCACCTCGGCGATGGAGACGGTCTCGCCGAAGGAGAGCACCACGCGCTGGCCGCCCGTGAACTCCAGGTCGTACTTCTCGTGCCGGCCCCGGAGCGCGAAGAAGGCCGTCCCGAGGACGATGAGCACGGCGGAGAGGCCGATGGTCGTGGAGCGCGCCGAGGTGTAGCGGAAGGCCGGGAGCGCCATGACCGGGGCCATCCGGAACTCCGTGAGGACGCCCTTCTCCAGGCCCCAGGCGAAGATGGTGCGCGTGACGTAGCAGGCGGTGAACATCGAGATGGCCAGGCCCAGCATGAGGGTCAGGGCGAAGCCGCGGATGGGCCCCGTGCCGACCCAGAAGAGGACGAGGCCGGCGAGGATGGTGGTCAGGTTGCTGTCGAGGATGGTGATCCAGGCCCGGTCGTAGCCGGCCGTGATGGCCTGCGCCAGGCTCTTCCCGGCGGCCTTCTCCTCGCGGATGCGCTCGTTCACGAGGATGTTCGCGTCCACCGCCATGCCCAGGGTGAGCACGAGTCCGGCGATGCCCGGCAGCGTCAGGGCGGCCCCGAGGAACATGAGGATGCCGAGGGTCATGACCAGGTTCAGCACCACGGCGAGGTTCGCGACCCAGCCCGCCCCGCGGTAGTAGAGGACCATGGTGATGACGACGAGGAGGGTGGAGACGCCGAGCGCCCACATGCCGCGCCGCACCGCCTCCTCGCCGAGACCGGGGCCGAGGACGAAGGAGGAGAGCTCCTCGGGCTTGGCGCCGAGGGATCCCGACTGGAGGACCGTCTGCAGGTCCTGGGCCGTCTGCTGCGTGTAGGGGTTGGAGGAGCTGTAGATCTTCCCCTGGCCCGGGAGCTTGGAGTGGATGACCGGGGCGGTGTGGACCGAGTCGCTGAGCACGATGGCCATCTGGCGCTCGATGTTCTCCCCCGTGAAGTCCCCGAAGGCGGACTTGCGGCCGGGGTTGATGGAGAAGTAGACCTCGTAGTCGTTGGGGCCGCCCCCCTCCTGGATGGAGGTCCGGCCGTAGCTCACCGACTCGAGGTCCTTCCCCGTCCACACGTAGCGGTCCGTGACGTCCTTGAGCTGCTTCTCCGCGTCGGCGATCGCCTTCGCGTCCCCGGAGGCCCTGGCGGCCTCGAGGTCCGCGCGCGCCGCGTGGTCGGGGACCTCGAGGAGGTACTCGCGGCCCTCGTCCGAGGGGTACCAGCGGAACCCCTTGGAGGGGGCGTAGGCCTCCTTCTCCCGCTCCCTCTTCGCCGTCTCGGCGGAGACCACCTCCGGCTTCGCCACGATGCGGAACTCCAGCGAGCCGACCTTGGACATGATGTTCTTGATGCGGTCGATCTCCTCCTTGCCGCGGCCGGGGAGCTCGACGGTGAACTGGTTGGAGCCCGACTCGAAGATGTTGACCTCGGAGACGCCGAACTTGTCCACGCGGAACTGGGTGACGCGGATGGCGTCCTTCAGCACGGTCGCCTGGTCCTGCTCGCCCGTCGCCTGGACCCTGTAGGTGATGGAGGCGCCGCCGCGGAGGTCGAGCCCGAAGTTCAGGCCGTAGTCCTGGTTCTGGAGCTTCGCGTAGAAGAGCCAGGGGATCACCGTGGTGCCGAGGAGCACCGCGAGGGTGACGAGGAAGCGCTTCGATGTCGTCGCTTGCATTTAGTTTCCTGCCTGGGAGGCCGCCTCCGCCGGGGTCCCGTCCCTGAGGACCTCCACGACCGAGGAGCGCCGGATGCGGACCTTGACGTCGGGATTCTCGCTGATCCGCAGGACGACCTCGTCGTCCCGGAGATCGGCCACCGTCCCGAGGAGCCCGCCGTTGGTGACGACGCGGTCCTTCTTCTTCATGGAGTCGAGCATGGCCCGCCTCTCCTTCTCCTGCTTCTGCTGGGGGCGGATGAGCAGGAAGTAGAAGATGAGGCCGATGGCCCCGAACATGACGAGCTGGGGCAGCCAGAGGGCGGCACCGCCCTCGGGGGCGGGGGCCGCGTCCTCCTGGGCGAGCAGGGGGAGGAGGAGGAGCAGGTCCATCGGGGCGAGGCTCCGTTGAAGTGCCGCGGTCCGCGCGGTGGGGGCTCCGGCGCCCGGAGGACGCAATTCCTCCGCCCGGGGGGGCCGGAAAGGGTCCAATCCTAGGGCGGGCGGCCCCCCGGACAAGGAATCAGGGGGCCCGCCGCGGGGAGGTCCCGGCCCTGAAGGTCCTGGTCTGCATGAGCGGCGGCGTGGACTCCTCCGTGGCCGCCGCGCTCCTCAGGGAGGAGGGCCACGAGGTGGCCGGCCTCTTCCTCCGCGGCGCCGGCGGGAAGGACCCGCCCGCCCCCGCGCCGGGGGCGCCGCGCCGCCTCCCCCGGGGATGCTGCTCCGCCGAGGACGCCGCCGACGCCGCCCGGGTCGCCGACCTCCTCGGGATCCCCTTCTACGCCGCCGACTTCTCCGAGGACTTCGAGGGACTGGTGGAGGGCTTCGTCGCCGAGTACCTCCGCGGCCGCACCCCCAACCCCTGCATCCTCTGCAACCGCGACCTCAAGTTCGGGCGCGCCCTGGAGTACGCCCGGGCGCTCCGCTGCGATCGCGTCGCCACGGGCCACTACGCGCGGGCGGGGGCCCGGGGCGGCCGCCCGGGCCTGCGGGCCGGGGCGGACCCCGCCAAGGACCAGTCCTACGTCCTCTTCCCCCTCTCCCGGGAGGCGCTCTCCCTCGCGCTCTTCCCGCTGGGGGGCCTCCGCAAGGGGGAGGTCCGGGAGAAGGCGCGGTCCCTCGGCCTCCCCACGGCGGACAAGGCGGAGAGCCAGGACATCTGCTTCGTCCCCGGCGGGGACTACCGGGAGGTGCTGCGGGCGCGGGCCGGGGCGGCGCTCCGCCCCGGGGAGTTCCGGGACGGGGAGGGGCGGGTCCTCGGCGCCCACGGGGGGGCGGCGCTCTTCACCGTGGGGCAGAGGCGGGGACTCGGGATCCGGGGGAGCCCGCGGCCGCTCTACGTGACCGCCATCGACGCGGGCACGGGCGCCGTCACCCTCGGCGAACCCGCGGACCTCGAGGCCCGTTCCGTGGTGGTGGGGGGGTGGAACCCGGTCTCGGCGGAGGAGCCCGCGCCGGGAGGGGGGCCGCTCCCCGGGAGGGCGAAGGTGCGCCGGGGGCAGGACCCGCAGGAGGCGTCGGCGGAGGGCCTCGGCGGCGGCCGGGTGCGCCTCAGGTTCGCGGGGCCGGTGCGGGCCGCCGCCCCGGGACAGGCGGCGGTGCTCTACGACGCGGAGGGGTGGGTGCTCGGGGGAGGCTGGATCGAGGCGGCGGAACGGGGGCCCGCGTGGGGCTCCTAGATCCTCCCCTTGAGTTCGAGGCCGGGCTTGAAGCCCACCGTCCTCCCCGCGGGGATGCGGATGACCGCGCCGTTGCGGGGATCGCGCCCCTCGCGGGCGCGGCGCTTCTTCACCACGAAGGT
>JAKLKS010000104.1 GCA_023150535.1 Planctomycetota bacterium | reverse complement strand
CGCCTCCCGGAGGGCGCGCCCGGCCGCCCCTCCCGCCCCGGGAGCCTCCCCCCCCGCGGGGCCCCCGGCCGCGGCCGGGCCCTCCCGGGATTCCCGCACGTGGGCGGAGAGGACCTCGCGGGTGATGACCCCCCCGGAGAGGGTGGCGGCCCTGCGGATCTCGTTCTCCAGCTCCCGGACGTTCCCGGGCCAGCCGTAGTCCGCCAGGGCGTCGAGGGCGTCGGCCTCCAGCCGGGGGGCGGCCCCCCCGGCCTCGGCGGCGATGCGGTCGAGGAAGTGGACCGCGAGCAGGGGGATGTCCTCGCGGCGCTCCCGCAGGGGGGGGATGCGCACGCGGACCACGCAGAGCCGGTAGAAGAGGTCCTCCCGGAACCTCCCCTCCTTCACGAGCCGGACCAGGTCCCGGTTGGTGGCGCAGAGCACCCGCACGTCCACCTTCCTCACGGCGTGGCCCCCGACGCGGCGGACCTCCCCCTCCTGGAGGACGCGGAGGAGCTTCTTCTGCATCTCCGGGGACATGTCCCCGACCTCGTCGAGGAAGAGGGTCCCCCCATCGGCCCGCTCGAAGAGGCCCTCCGACGCCCGGTCCGCCCCGGTGAAGGCCCCCCGCTCGTGGCCGAAGAGCTCGTTCTCGATGAGGGGATCGGGGACGGCGGCGCAGTTCTCCACCACGAAGGGGCGGTGGGACCGGGCCCCGTTCTGGTGGATGGCCCGGGCCACGAGCTCCTTCCCGGTGCCGCTCTCCCCCTCGACGAGGACGGGGACCGCCGATTCCGTCACCCGGTCCACCAGGGCGAGCAGCGTCCGCATGGCGGCGCTGCGCCCCACGATCCGCTCGTAGCGGTGCTTGAGGTCCGCCCCCTCGCGGGCCCGGGCCGCCTCCTGCCGGACCGCCTCCAGCTCCACGGTGCGGGCGCGCAGCGCCTCCTCGAGCGCGCGGTTCGCCTCCTCGAGGCGGCGCCGGGCCGCCTCCAGGGCGTCCCCCCGCTCCCGGTTCCCGCGGACGAGGGCGGCGGTCTGGAGGGCGAGGCTCGCCTGGTCGGAGAAGGCCTCGAGGAGGAGCGCGGCGCGGGGGGGGAAGGGGCCGTCGCCGGGGCGGCGGTCCACGAAGAGGAGCCCCAGGGTCCCCTTCTCCCCGCGGAGGGGGACGCAGAGGAGGGCCCGGTGGTCGGCCCCGTCCCCCCCCAGGGCGACGGCCCGGCCCGTGGAGAGGACCCGGCGGGCGGCGGCGGTCCAGGCCTCGCGGTCGGCGGCCGCCCCTCCCCGGTCCCGGCGCACCACGGGGTCCCCCTCCTCCGCCCCGGGGGGGACGAGGACGAGGCCCCGCTCGGCGCCGGTGAGGTCGGTGGCCCCGTCGAGGAGGAGATCGAGGAGGCGGTCCTCCTCGGTGACCCGGGCGAGGCGCTTGTTGATCTCCAGGATGCGGCGGAGGGCCCGGGCCTCCTCCTCCCCCGTGGATCCGGGGGCCATGAGCATCTCCGTGGTGTAGCCGATGGAGGGGGCGGAGGCGGGGACCCCGGCGGCGGGAGGAGGGGAGGGGGCGGGGGGCGGGGCGGCGGCGGCGGGGGCGGGGGCGGGAGGGGAAGGAGGCGGGGCGGCGGCCGGGGAGGAGGGGGTGCGGGAGAAGATCTGGAGGATGCCGGTGCGCTCGAGGAAGGAGGGGCCGCCCCGGGGGGAGAGGGCGGTGTCCGGGGGTGCGGCGGGCGGGGCGGCGGGGGGCGCGGAGGGGGGAGGGGGAGGAGGGGGGTCGGGAGCGGGGGGGGCGGGGGCCGCGGCCAGGCGGCGTCCCGGGAGGATCGCCTCCAGCGTGACGTGGGTCTTCCCGAAGGTCATCCGGTCCCCCACCTTCACCGAGGCGCTCTCCTCCACCGGGGTCCCGTTGAGGAAGGTCCCCTGCCCCCGTCCCGAGGTGACGAGGTGGAGGGTCGTGCCGTCCCTGCGGAGGGAGGCGTGGTAGCGGCCCACCGTGGGGTCCCGAAGCGAGAGGTGGCAGCCCACCGCCCGGCCCACGGTGATGTGGTCGAGGACGATCTCCACGGAGCGGACCGCGGCCTCGTCCTCGATGCGGAAACGGATCACGGGGGAAGTTCCCGGGGCGGTCAGGCGGAAACGAAGATACCACCCGGCAACGACATTGCAACCCCCGCCTCACCGGCCCCCGCGAAACCCCGTCCCTCCTCCGTCCGATAATCCCGGACCCCGCCACAACCTTCATCCGGACAGGAGGTTACTCTTCACACGGGAGGCCCACCCGCGGCCCGCCGCCGCCGGGGAAGGAGGCCCGGGCCAGAACCACCCCGCAGACCCCCGCCGTCTCCACCCGGAGGATGCCGTCCCCGAGGCCGCAGGGCTCGAAGCCCTGGAGGAGGGCCGCCTCCTCCTCCCGCTCCGTGATGCCCCCCTCGGGGCCCACCACGAGGACGACGGCCCCGGGGGGAGGCCCCTGGGCGAGCAGGCGGGAGAGCGTTTCCGGCCGCCCCCGCGTGCTGGCGAGGAACCGCCGCTCCCCCTCCGCCCGCGGGCGGGCGAGGAACTCCGCGAGCCCCGTCTCCGCCTCCAGCACCGGGAGGAAGGCCCGCCCGCACTGCCGCACCGCACCGAGCACCGCCCGCCGCCAGTGCTCCACCTTCGCCGGCCGGACCCCCCGCACCGAGGAGCGCTCGAAGTCCAGGGGCACGATGGCGTCCACCCCGGCCTCCGTGGCCATGGCGAGGAGGACCGACATCCGCTTCCCCTTGGGCACCGCCGTGGCGAGCACCACCCGCGGCCCCCGGGGCCGGGGCGCCGGGCGCCCCTCCCCCACCGCCACCCGGACCCCGCGGCGGTCCACCGAGGCGAGCGTGCCGGGCCACTCCGTCCCCCGGCCGTCGAAGAGGGTCACCCCGTCCCCGGCGCGGAGGCGGAGGACCTTCGCCACGTGCTTCGAGGTGTCCGGGTCGAGGATCGCCTCCCCCCGCGACGGCGCCCCCTCGACGAGGAACCGCCGGAGGCTCACCGCCCCCCTCCCCCGGAGCCGCGCCTCTCCCGGAGCACCGCCACGATGGCCTCCACCCGCGCCACGGTCTCCTCGGCGCCCGCCTGCGGGGCGTGCCGGAGGTAGGCGAGGTAGGCCTCCTCCGCCTCCGCGTCCGCCCCCCGGCGGTAGAGGAGCGCCCCGAGGTTGAGCCAGGCGTCGGCGAAGCCGGGGTCGTCGGCCGCGGCCCGCCGGTACTCCCGCTCCGCCCCCTCGCCGTCCCCCGAGGCCGCCAGCGCGAGGCCGAGCCCGAAGCGCGCGTGGGCCGTCTCGAAGGAGCGGAGCGACGCCCGGAAGGCCTCGGCCGCCTCCTCCCGCTTCCCCGCCCGCAGGAGGTCGGCCCCCTCCCCGTGCCGCCGGCGCGCCTCCTCCATGGCCTTCTCGAGCGCCTCCGCCACGGCGGGGTTGAGGTCGGGCCGCTCCGCCGCCGCCGGCCCCTCCTCCCCCCCCTCGAGGAACCGCTTCACCTCGGCGAGGTCCACCCTCTCCGATCCCGCGGCCACCGCCCGGCGGAAGGCCTCCCCGGCCTGGTCCCGCCGCCTGTGGAGGAGGAAGGCGTAGCCGACGTCGCGGTAGTGGGCGGCCAGGGCGTCCTTCACCTCGGGGCTCCCCGGGTCGAGGGTCCTCGCCCGCTCCACCTCCGCCCCCGCCGCCGCCCACTCCCCCTTCTTCCGCAGCGCGTCGGACCGGAGGAGGCAGAGGGCCGCCGTCTCCCCCCCGAGCTCCCCGGCCCGCCGCGCCATCTCCAGGGCCGCCTCCGCGTTGCCCTCCTCGACGTGGCCGCGCCCCACCCTCAGGAAGAGGGTCGCCGCCAGGGAGCGGGCCGCGGGGAGGTCGGGGTCGGCGTTGAGGGCGCGGAGCGCGTAGGCGAGGGCCTCCTTCGGCCGGTTGGAGAAGGCCGCCATCTCCCCGAGCCCCGCGAGGGCGCGGGCGTCGCCCGGGTCGAGCGCCAGCACGCGGCGGAAGTGCTCCTCGGCGTCCTCCAGGTAGGAGCGCTCGGCGCTCTCCGTGAACTGGGCCTTCATCAGGTTCCCGAGGACGAGGTGGGCCTCCACGCGATCGGGGTCCGCGGCCAGGAGCGCGTTGAGCTCGCGGATCGCCTCCACCGCCCGCCCCTCGACGAAGTGCATCTCCGCCAGCGCGATGGAGGCCTCCACCAGCGTCCGGTCCTCCTCCCGCGCCCGCTCGAGAAGGGCGGCGGCCCGCGAGGAGTCCCCGTCCGCCTCCCGCCCCCGCGCCTCGGAGCGGCGCCGGGCGGCCCTGCCCGAGAGCGCGTGCCCGAGGAGGAAGCGCGCCCGCGCCCCCGCCGTCCCCGGGGGGGCCGCGGCGGCCAGGGCCTCGAGGTCGGTCAGGGCCCCGTCGAGGTCGTCCGCCGCCAGGCGGGCCCGGCTCCGGAGCACCAGGCCGGCCGCGTGCAGCTCCCCCCCCGCGGCCCCGCCCCGGGGCCCCTCCATCCCGACCACCGTGGAGAGGGCCGCCGCGGCCCGCCCCTCCTCGCCGGCCGCCAGCGCCAGGAGGCCGTCGAGGAGCCAGGCCCTCGCCTCCCCGCCCGCGGGGGCCGCCGGGATCCAGCGGAGCTCCTCGCGCAGGGAGGTGCGCGACCCGGGGGCGCGGATCTCCCCGGCGCCCTCGGCCAGGGCCCTCTCCGCCTCCCCCCGCGCCGCCGCGGCGTCCCCCTTCGCCCGCAGCGCCAGCGCCCGCCCCATCAGGATCCCGGCCCTGGCCGAGGCGGCCGCGGCGCGGTCCCCGTTGGCCCCGGCCCTCCGGAAGGCCTCCAGCGCCCCCGTCGCGTCCCCCGCCGCGCGGAGCACCTCGCCCGCCGCGAACCAGGGCTCCGTCCCCCCGGGGTCGAGCTCCGTCGCCTCCCGCGTGAGGGCGACGGCCTCGGGCACCTTCCCCTCGGCCAGGGCGGAACGGCCGCGGAAGGCGAGGGCCCCGGCGAGCCCCCGCCGGGCGCCGGCGTCCCCGGGCGCGTCCCCGAGGGCCTTCCGGAACCACTCCTCCGCCTTGAGGGGCTGGCCGAGGAGCATGGAGATCTCCCCCGCCTTCACCCGCGCGGGGACGCTCCCCGGCGCCACCTCGGCGGCCTTCACGGAGATGCGCAGCGCCATGCCGAAGTCCCCCTGGAGGGCCTCGAGGTCGGCCAGCGCGAGGCGCGGCTCCACCATCGAGGGGTCGGCCCCCGTGGCCCGCAGCAGGGCCTCCCGGGCCCCCTCCACGGAGCCCGCCCGCAGGCGGAGCACGCCGAGGTTCGTCCATGCGGCCGCGGAGGAGGGGTCGGCCCGGAGGTGCTCCTCCAGGGCGGCCGCGGCCTCGGTCTCCCGGCCCATGGACTCCATCGCCTTGGCGCGGTTCACGGCGAGGCTCGCCCGGAAGGCGGCCGGGATCCCCTCCCCCGCGGCGGGAAGCCGGGTCCGGGCGAGGGAGAACTGCTCCAGGGCCGCCGTCCCCCGCCCGGCCCCGAGGAGGGCGAGGCCGAGGTCGTGGCGCGCGCGGACCTCCTCCAGCGGGGTGCGGGCGCGGAGCGCGGCGAGGTCGAGCGCCTCGGCGGCCTCCCCGAAGAGCCGGGTCCGCTCCGCCGGGTCGGGCGCGGCGAGGGCGGCCTCGCTGCGGGCCTCGCCGAGCTTGGACCAGGCGAGGTGGGATCCGGGGGCCCTCCGGACCGCGTTCCCCCAGAGGGCGAGGGAATCCCTCCAGACCGGCAGGTGGACCAGGGAGAGGATCGCCAGGCCCGCCGCCAGGACCCGCTCCAGGGGGAGGAGCCGGCCGAGGCGGGTGGGGGCCGCGCAGGCGGCGGCCAGGAGCCCGCAGCCCAGCGCCGCCGGGAGGTAGAGGTAGCGCTCCGCGTAGAGCACCGCCGTCCGCGGGAAGACGCCGTTGAAGGGGGCGAGGGCGAGGAGGAGGCCGAGGAGCGCCAGCGCCGCCCCCCGCCGCCCCGTCCTCCAGCAGAGGACCGCCCCGGCGACGGCCGCCGCGAGGAGGGCGCCGAAGGCCGCCGCCGCCCCCGCCCCCACCGACCCGGGGGAGAACCCGTGGTCCACGGACAGGGGCCAGGGGACCAGCAGCGTGGCGAGGTACTTCCCGAGGGCCGCCGTGCCCGCCGCCAGGCGGGCGACCGGGGTGTCCCCGGGGCCGAGGTCCACTCCCGCCGTGCCCTCCAGGGCGGCGACCCGCAGGTGGACCGCGGAGAGCCCCGCGGCGACGGCGAAGTAGGGGAGCGTCGCCAGGAGCCCCCGCCGCCGGGCGGCCCCGTCCGGGGAGCGGGCGATCGCCGCCAGCGCCAGCAGGGCCGGCACGACGAGGACGGTCCCCTTGGCGAGGAGCGCGAGGCCGAGCAGCGCCGCCCCCCCCGCGTGGAGGAGCGGCCGCCTCCCGCGCCCGCTCCCGTCCAGTCCCTCGGCCCGCAGGAAGAGGAGCGCCGAGGCGGCGGCGAGGAGGAAGGAGAGGAGGTCCTTGCGGGAGGCGACCCAGGCCACCGATTCCGTCAGCGCCGGGTGGACCGCGAAGAGGAGCCCCGCCCCGAGCGCCGCCCGCCGGCCCGCGCCGAGCCTCCCCGCCAGCAGCACCACCATCCCGGCGTTGAGCGCGTGGAGGAGGACCGAGTGGAGGTGGTAGCCGAGGGGGTTCCCGGGGCCGAAGAGGAGGTTGTCGAGGCCGAGGGAGAGGGCGTAGAGGGGGAGCCAGGCGTGGGCCATGCGCTCCGTGAAGGCGCGGCCGAGGTCCCCCCAGGCCCGGACCGGGTTCCCCTCGACCACGGCCGGGTCGTCGTAGTTGACGAAGCCGTAGCCGGCGCCGCCGGCGAGGAGGAGGGCCGCGCCGTAGAGCGCCGCCGCCGCTCCCGCGGCGAGGAGGAAGTCCCGGGCGCCGCCGGACCGGTCCTCCCCGGTCATCGCTTCTCGCGGACCCTCAGGAAGGGGGAGCAGCCCGCCAGGCTCTCCTCCCTGGGGAGGTTCCAGCGCAGGGTCCGGTTCCCCCCGGCGGCGTCGTCCGGCCCGGGGAGGAGCACCCAGGGCCCCGACCAGACGAGCCTCCCGGCGCGGGCGAGGAGGAGCTGGGCCTCCAGCGAGGGCAGGACGGCCGCTCCGGAGGGGGCCGGCCCCGCCGCGGGGCCCCGGGCGCGCAGGGCCACGGAGATGGAGGGCGCGGCGGCGGTGAAGTCGGTCTCCAGGGCGACGCACTCGAGGAGCCCGCCGAGGAAGGTCGTCCCGGAGGCGCTCCCCGCGGCCGCCGCCAGGAGCTCCGGCGGCCCCGCCACGACGCGGAAGCGGGCCGGGACGCCCCCCACGGGGAGCGCGGGGGGGGCGGCCCGGAAGGAGCGCTCCTCCCCGCCCCGGAGGGGGGCCTCGAGGGTGACGATGCGGGGCCGCAGCGGGACGGCCGGGTCCCCCGTCGGGACGGCGAAGACGACGGCGAGGATGAGGTCGGGGAGGTCCCCGTCCCCCTCGTTGCGGATCCGGAAGGACGCCGCCCCCGTGGCGGGGTCGAGGGCGGGGTCGAGGAGGACGAGCCCGTCGAGGATCCGCTCCCCGTGCTGCGCGGCGTCGAGGAGGCCCTCGCCCCGGGGGGGCTCGGGGATCCGCTCCGGCGGCGCCGGCGGGGATTCCCCCGGCGCGGCCGCGGGAGGCGCGGGGGGGAGCGGCTCCATGTCCGAGGCGCACCCCGCCGCCGCCGCGAGGGAGAGGAGCCCCGCCGCCCACCGCCGCCTCGCGCCGTCCATGTCCGCTCGCCTCCGTGCCGCCCTCGGTTCCCCCGAGGAGAACCCGGGAATGTACCGGTTCGGTCACCGGAGCGGAAGAGCAGGGGGACCTAGAACGCGCGGAACCAGAGCTCGAGGGAGGCGAGGGCCCAGAGGCGGCGGGCGGCGACGCCCTCGTCGGCGAGCATCCGGTCCACGGCCTCCGGCCGGACGATCCCCCGGCGGGCCGCCTCCCCGTCGAGGAGGAGGTCCCGGAAGAAGCCGCGCAGCGGCCCCCGCGCCCACCGGGCGAGGGGGACGGGGAAGCCCATCTTGTCCCGCCGCGCGAGCGTGGCCGCGGGGAGGAAGGGGGCCGCGGCGGCGCGCAGCAGCGGCTTGAGCCCGCCGCCGGCCCAGCGGGCCGCGGGGGGGGTGCGGAGCGCCCGCTCGAGGACGCCCCTCCCGAGAAGCGGGACCCGCGCCTCGATCCCCCGGGCCATGCTGGTGCGGTCCTCCACGTGGAGGAGGGCCGGCAGCAGCGTCCGCCGCTCGAAGGCCGCCATGCGGGTGCGCAGGTCCCCCTCCCCACGACCGGGGAAGACCTCCTCGAACCGCTCCCGCGGGCGGAAGAGGGCGAGCTCCCGCGCGAGGTCGTCCCGGAGCGCCTCCCCGAGCCCGCCCCCGCGGTGGACCATGCGGAAGAAGACCTCCTCCGCCGGCGGCAGCAGGTCCCCGCCGGAGAAGGAGGCGGCGAGCAGCGGCTCGTAGCCGCGCAGCGGCTCCGCCGCCCCCGGCAGCATCCGCAGGAGCGCCGCCGCGTCCCCCCGCACGGCCGCCGCCAGCGCCTCCCCGAACTCCACCACCAGGTGGCGGGCGTAGCCCGAGAAGACTTCGTCCGCCCCCTGCCCCCCGAGGACGACCTTCACCGAGCGGGCCGCCTCCCGCGCCGTGAACCAGGAGCCGAGCGCCCCCGGCCCCCCCATGGGCTCCTCGAGGGCGCGGACCAGCGCGGGCAGGGCCTCGGCCGCCTCCCCGGGGCCGATGACGACCTCCCGGAGGTCGGCGCCGATCCCCGCCGCGGCGGCGCGGGCGTGGGGCCGCTCGTCGAAGGCCGGCCCCTCGTCGTAGGCCCCGTGGAAGGCCGGGAGCGGCCCCGCGACCCCGCGGGCCGCGAGGGCGGCGACCGCCGTGGAATCGAGCCCCCCCGAGAGGAAGGCCCCGAGGGGCGCGTCGGCCCGCAGGCAGCGGTCCACGGAGACGCGCAGCTCCTCCCGGAGGGCCTCCGCCGCGGCGGCGGGGTCCTCCTCCGCGCCGGGGTCGGGGCCCGGGGGCTCCCACCAGGTCCGCTCGGCGCGGCGCCCGGGGCCGACCTCCAGCAGGCGGCCGGGTCCGAGGCGGCGGATGCCGCGGAAGAGCGTCCGGTCGGAGAGGGGGACCTGGAAGGAGAGGTACTCGAGCAGGGCCTCGCGGTCCGCCGCGGGGCGGCCCGGGAGGGCGGCGAGGAGCCCCTTCACCTCGCTGGCGAAGAGGAGCCGCGGCCCGTCCGATGCGAGGTAGAGCGGCTTCACGCCGCAGGGGTCCCGGGCGAGCAGCGTCCGGCGGCGGCGGGGGTCGTGGAAGGCGAAGGCGAACATCCCGTCGAGTGCGTCGAGGGCCGCGGGCCCCCGCCGCACGAGGAGGCGGAGGAGCACCTCGGTGTCCCCCCCGGTGGCGAAGACCTCCCCCTCCGCCTCGAGCCCGGCCCGCAGTTCGAGGAAGTTGGCGAGGAAGCCGTTGAAGGTGAGGTGGCAGCCGGTCTCCCGGTGGCCCATGGGCTGGGCGGAGCGGGCCGGGTCGAGGACGGCGAGGCGGCAGTTCCCGAGGGTGATGCCGGGGAGGGAGGCGACCTTCCTGTCGTCGGGGCCGCGGTGGGCCATGGCGGCGAGCATGGCGCGGACCTTCTCCGTCTCGGGAGGGCCCTCCCCGTCGAGCCGTATCACGCCCGCGATGCCGCACACGGGGCCATTCCTACGGAATCCGGGGGCGAACCGCCAGCCCTGCGCGGGCGGAGGGGGGCGGGAGGGGGGCGGAAAATCGACCGAAAGAGTCTGGAAAAATGACAGAATTTTCGGGGAAAAATGACCGTTTCAGGGGACCATCGCGCCATGGCCATCCACACCCTCCCGCGTCGGGCGGAAGCCAGGGTGACGGAGGCCCTGGCCGACACCCGGATCGTCCTGATCAACGGGCCCCGCCAGTCGGGGAAGACGACCCTGGCCCGGGAGGTCCTCCGCGGCCGATCGGGGCGGTACCTCACCCTGGACGATCCCGCCACCCTCCGGACGGTCCTGGAGGATCCCCGGGAGATCGTGCGCGGCCCGGGGCTCACCGTCATCGACGAGTTCCAGCGCGGCGGCGATGCCCTGGTCCGGTGCCTGAAGATCGAGGTGGACGAGGACCCGCGGCCCGGCCGGTTCCTCCTGACGGGCTCCTCCCGGTTCCTCGTCGTTCCCTCCCTCTCGGAGTCCCTCGCGGGACGCGTGGAGATCGTGGACCTCTGGCCCCTCTCCCAGGGGGAGATCCTGGGGAGGAAGGAGACCTTCCTCGACCGCCTCATGGACGGGCCCGCCCGTCTGCGCTCCCTCCGGCCGGAGTCCGGCACCCGGGCCGCCCTCTTCGACCGGGTCTGCCGCGGCGGACTGCCCGAGGCGGTCCTCCGCGCCCCGCGCCGGAGGAAGGCGCTCTTCGCCTCCTACGCGCGGACCCTGCTGTCGCGGGACGCCCGCGACATCCTCCGGGTGCGCGAGGCGCGGGACCTGCGCCGCCTGCTCCACCTCCTGGCGGCCCGTACGGCGCAGGTCGTGAACCAGTCCGCCCTGTCCGCCGATCTCGGGGTCCCGCGGACCACCGTCTCCACCCACCTCTCCCTCCTCGGGATGATCTACGTCCACTTCGAACTCCCGGCCTGGTCCAGGAACCTCTCCTCGAAGGCAGTGAGGAGCCCCAAGCTCCACCTGACCGACACGGGGCTGGCCGCCCACCTCCTCGGCCTGGGAGCGGAGGCGGCGGGCCGCCCCGGGAGCCGGGTGGCGGGGCCCCTGCTGGAGACCTTCGCGGTCTCCGAGATCCTCCGGCAGGCGTCCTGGTCGGAGGATCCCCCGGAGGCCGGCCACTTCCGGGACGCGGCGGGGAGGGAGATCGACCTCGTCCTGGAGTCCGCGCAGGGGAGGATCGCGGCCGTCGAGGTGAAGGCGACTTCGTCGCCCGGGGAGAGGGACTTCCGGTCCCTGGAGTGGCTGCGGGACAGGACGGGAGCCGACTTCATCCAGGGGGTGCTCCTCTGCACGGCGAGGGAGCCGATGCCCGCCGGCGATCGCCTGACCCTGCTCCCCGTGTCCTCGCTCTGGGAGGGGTAGCCCCCCCCGCCTACCGCAGCGCCGAATCCCCCCCCGGCTCCCCGTCCGTCCAGTCGGCCTCCAGCGTGCCGAGGAGCACCTTCGGCAGGAGGGCGAGGTGGCGCCGCACGGTGCGGAGGATCCGCATCTTGCTGACCCCCGTCTCCCGGGGCCGCAGGGTCGAGGCGATCTCCACCACGCGCCGCCCCTGCCGCAGCAGGCGCACCATCACCTCCGCGGGGGCGAGGAAGTCGTCGGAGCGGAACTCGATGCCGCGGAGCGCGTCCGCCTTGTAGGCCCGGAAGGAGGCCGTGAAGCAGGTGATCCCCCGCCCCTTCCCGCGCAGCGCGATCCGGTAGAGGAGCGAGGCCCCGCGGGAGAGGAGCGCCCGCAGCGGCCCCACCCCGGGGGCCCTCCCGCCCGAGGCCCAGGGGGAGACCGTCGCGCAGTCCGCCCCGTCGGGCCCCATGACCGCCTCGACGAGCAGCGCCGCGTCCTCGGGCGGGTAGGGCCGGTCCCCGTCGTAGCAGACCACCACCGCCCCCCGGGACTCCTCGATGCCGCTGCGCATCGCGGCCCCGAAGCCCCGGTTCACACGGTGGGCCACCACCCGCGCGTCCCTGCGCGCCCTGTAGAGGAGGGCCAGGGCCCAGGAGGTCCCGTCCACGGAGCCGTCGTCCACGAAGACGATCTCCATGCGCTGCCCCATCCCCTCCAGGGCGCGGCGCATCGTGTCGAGGTCCGCGGCCAGGCCCTCGAGGCCGGGTTCCTCGTTGAACAGCGGGACGACGACGCTGACGAGCATGGTGCCTGCGGTGGGGGCTCCGGGGAAAGGGGCCGAGGGTACGCAAGGGGGGGGGCGGGAACGAAACCTTCGCGGGTCGGGGCCCGAACGTGGCATCCTGAGACCGTGCCACCGGGCGCCCCTCCGCGCGATCCCGACGTCCTCGTCTCGGGAGTGGATTCCGAGCGCGCCCGGTCCTCCGTGGCCTCGGTGCTGCGCCGCGCGCGGACCGTCGTCCTCTCCTCCCACGAGAAGGTGGACGCCGACGGGGCGGGCAGCGCGCTCGGCCTGGCCGCGGGCCTGCGCACCTTCGGCGTCTCCGCCGTCGTCGCCCTCCCCTCGCCCCTCCCGGAGAACCTGCGGTTCCTGCCGGGGGCGGCGGAGTGCGTCGTGGCGGGGCCCGGGACGCCCCTCCCCGCGACCCTGGACGGCGCCGACGTCTTCCTGTCCCTGGACTGCGGCGCGGCCTCCCGCCTCGGCGCGCTGCGGCCCCTGGCCGAATCCTGCCCCGCCTTCGTCAACGTGGACCACCACGCGAGCAACGAGGGGTTCGGGAACCACCGCTGGGTGGACGAGTCCTACGCCGCCGTGGGGGTCATGGCCTTCGAGCTCCTCTGCGAGCTCGGCGCGCCGCTCTCCCTGGAGGTCTGCCTCCCCCTCTACACGGCCCTGGTCTACGACACCGGGGGCTTCGCCTTCTCCAACACCGACCCCCGCTCCCACCGCATGGCCGCGGCCTGCATCGGCAGGGGGGTCCGGCCCGAGGTCGTGACGGCGGCCCTCCACCGCTCCCGGAGCCTGGACTCCTGGAAGTTCTCCGCCGAGGCCATCGCCACGCTCCGCACCTCGCCCGACGGGGCCGTCGCCTGGATGACCCTGACCCGGGAGATGATGGGCCGCCACGGCCTCGCCGAGGGGCGGATCCCGGAGCTCGTCGAGATCCCCGTGAGCCTCGCCTCCACCCGGATCGCCTTCCTCCTGACGGAGGTGGAGGGGGCGGTGCGGGTGAGCCTGCGCAGCCGCTGCCCCGTGGGGGTCCAGGAGATCGCCGCCCGCCACGGCGGCGGCGGCCACGCCCGCGCGGCGGGCATGACCCTGCCGGGGACGCTGGAGGCGGCCGAGGCCCTCGTGCGGGCCGAGGTCGAGGCCGCCCTCGGCGCATGGTCGAGGGCGCGCCGGGAGACGGGGCTTCCGCCCCAGGACGCCTGAGTTGGACCGGGCCGAGGCGCGGCGGGCGCTCGCGGAGGCCGCCCGGCTCTTCCACGACGCCCTCGCCGCGGAGCGGGAGGCCGGCGTCGACTGGATGCCCTGGGAGGGGGCCCCGCCGGCGGCCCGGCTCGCCCCGGGGGCCGCCCCC
>JAKLKS010000103.1:3229-13230 GCA_023150535.1 Planctomycetota bacterium | reverse complement strand
CTCCGGACATGACTCCTCCTCGCGCCTCGATCGGCTTGCGCCGGGACCCGCCGGGGGCACGGGGGTGTGGAACACGGCCTCTCACAGGAACCGCCCCGCCCCGGGGTCGGCCTTCAGGCGGGCCCTGTTGGCGAACCACCACTCCTCCCAGGCCGCGACCGCGGCCGCCCGCGCCTCCGCCGGCGCCGCGGGGTCGTAGCCGAGGGTGGCCCCGGTGGTCCGGCGGAGGATCTCGAAGGCCGCCGCCCGCTCCTCCTCCTCCGCGGCGTCGAGGCGCAGGACGAGGAGGGGGAGGGCGCGGGTCCCGAGGCGGACGAAGTCGCCGGCCCGCGCCGCCGCGTCGGCCGGCGCCGCGCGGCGGTACCGGTGGAAGACCGCGTCGAAGAGGTTCCCGAAGGCCGCCTCGTCGAGGTCCGCCGCCCCCCCGAGGTCGAGGGCGTCGGCGCCCGCCTCGGTGGCCACGGCGCCCCGGTCCACGCGGAAGGTCGCCCGCTTGAGGAAGAGCAGCGCGAAGCAGGTGTCGAGGAAGTTGGCCGTGGAGGGGTCCGGCCCCGCCCCCTTCCAGGGGACGGCGTCCAGCGCCGCCTGCCCGAGCCAGGAGCCGTCGTCCCTCTGTCCGTCGAGGAGGAAGGTCGCCCCCTCCAGGTACCAGTCGTGCCTCCCCAGGAAGGTCGCGCCCGAGAGGACGCCGGCCCGCTCGAGGCCGTAGAGCCAGTAGTAGTGCCAGAGTTCGCGGAGCGCCTGCGCGCCCGGGGGGCCGGGGTTCTGCTCGAGGTCGAAGCGGAGCCCGAGCCAGGCGAGGCCGTCGCGGATCCCCTTCACGGCCTTGAGGTCGAGGGCGGCCGGGTAGCCCGAAGTGCCGAGGAGCTCGCTGCGGCAGATGACGAGCGAGGAGACGCCTCCGGCGGTCATGGAGCCGGTGGCGGGGGCGCGGTTCACGTAGCCCCAGCCGCGGGCCTCGTCCTTCGCCACCTCCCGCAGGCGGGAGCCGTAGCCCTCGCCCCCTCCCTCGGGCTCGAAGCGGCCGGCGGGGGGGCCCCTGTCCTCCTGGGTGTCGAGGAAGTGCTCCAGCGCGCGGCGCCAGGCCGCCTTCGGGATCTCGACGCCGGAGCGGGAGGCGGCCTTCAGCGCCAGCAGGGAGAACTGGGAGTTGGAGTGGTCGTAGGAGGAGCCCTGCGCGGGGGACCAGTAGGAGAAGCCGCCCCGCTTCACCTGGGCCTCCAGGAGCCACCGGGTCAGCTCCCGCATCCAGTCGAGGTCGGCCTCGGGCATGCGGCGCGCGGCGGGGGAGGCGCCGTAGCGGTCCTTCGCGCCGGGGTCCTCCTCGGCGGCGTAGTGGGCCTCCAGGGCGAGGATCGCGAGGGAGACGCCGTAGTTGTCGAGGCCCTGCCGCTGCTTGCGCAGGGAGTCGTACCGCTCCCGCAGGCGCTGGAAGCCGCGGCGCACGTCGGGGTCCTCGCGGGGGGCGCCGCAGGCGCGGAGCGTGTAGAGGGCGAGGGCCGGGGGGCCGAGGGAGCCCTGGCCCTCGACGTGGAACATGGGGAGGGGCCGGATGTCGAAGCCGCCGTCGGGGAGCTGGCGGCGCCGGAGCCAGGCGACGCCCCGGGCGATGGCGCCGTCCACGGCGGCCTGGAAGGCGGGGGCGACCGAGAGGATCGCGAGGAGCGCGGCGGCGGGGAGCAGGCGGGGGCGCATGGGGGCATTGTAGGCGGGGGTGGTCACCTCGGATCCACGGCCTGGTCCAGGTGCAGCCAGATCACCCGCGAGTACCGCCAGAGCACCGGCACCCAGAGCGCGATCCACCCCGTCACCGCCGCGCCGACGGCGACCGCGGGCCATCCCCACCCGTCGAGGAGCAGGCAGGCCGGCAGTCCCGCCGCCAGCGCGAGGGCGTAGGAGAAGTACATCGCCCCGAGGAAGTACCCCGGCTCCCGCTCGTACCGCAGCCCGCAGACCGGGCAGGCCGCGTGCATCCGGAACACCCCCGCGAAGACCCGACCCTCCCGGCAGCGGGGGCAGCGGAGCCGCAGGATCGCCCCGGCCCCCCCGGCGCGACGAATTCGATGACCGCGATCTCCGGCCGCGCGAGGAACCGCACCCGCGGCGCCCGCCCGCCCTCCATGCCGATGCCGCGGTTCGTGTAGAGGAGCGTCCGGTCGAGCCGCCGCATCCCCCGCGCGTAGCCCCGCCCCGCCCGCGTCAGCGTGATGACGGGCCCGAGCAGAGGGAGCGCCACCTGCCCCCCGTGGGTGTGCCCCGCGAGCACGAGGTCCACCCGGGGCGGGTCGACCATCGTCCCGAGGAGGCCGTCCGCCCGCAGCGCCTGGTCCGGGGAGTGGCAGAGGAAGATCGTGACGGCGTCCCGCGGCAGGCCCGCGAGGGCCGCCCCGGTCCCGTCCCCGCCCCAGCCGACCCCGGCCACCGCCACCTTCGTCCCCCGGACCTCCAGCACCCGCGCCGTCCCGTCCAGCTCCACCGCCCCGGTCCCCTCGAAGCGCTCGAGGTCGGGGAAGTAGTGGGCGTCCCAGTTCCCCTTCACCGCGAAGGTCGGGGCGGTCCCCGCGAGCGCGGCCAGCGTGCGCCGGAAGAGCGGGAGCCCCTCCGGGGAGTTGGCGGCGTCGCCGGTGAACAGGAGGAGGTCCGGCCTCTCCGCCGCCACGAGGGCGGGCAGCCGCTCCTCGAGCCGGGGCTCCGGGTCGCAGTGGAGGTCGGTCAGGTGGACCACCCGGATCGGGTCGGATCCCGGCCGCAGGGCCGGACTCTCCACGCGGAGCCGCGTCACCTCGGGGAAGCCGGGCTCGACGAGGAACCCCCAGCCGATGCAGAGGAGCCCCGACCCCGCGGCGGCGAGGGTCCCGCGGCGCCGCCAGCGGCGGGCCGCCGTTTCCGGGCGGGGAGCCTGCCGCCGCCGCAGGAGGAGGAGCGCCGCCTCGATCCCCGCGGCGGCGAAGACGGCGCCGACCCCGAGGACGAAGAGGAGCGCCGCCAGCGGTTCCGGGATCCCGTCCATGGAGGAGGAGCCTAGCATCATCGCCTCCTTGGACGACGCCGAGGAGGAGGCCGCTATACTCCCCGGCGGAAAAGGACGGACCACCGGAGGGACCCCGTGACCCGCAACCGCGCGATCCTGGCCTCGACCCTGGCGGCGATCCTCCTGGCGGGCTGCTCCGCCCCCGGCGGCGGCGGCTCCTCCTCGACCCGATCCGTCCTCGACCTCACCTGGGGCTGGGGCTGGAACGCCGTCGGGGGCACGGGACCCTACGCCGACCAGACCCCCGCCATGAGGGAGAGGCACCTCGCCTACTACCGCGAGCGGATCCGGACCGAGGACCGCAACGGCACCCCGCTCGCGCCCGTGGAGCAGGTGCAGTTCCTCCCCGGGGCGGAGTCCAACGCCCCGACGGGGCAGGCCGTCGAGCCCGCCTCCTTCGTGGACGTCGAGGGGCGCCCGGTGCGCCTCGAGGACTACCGGGGGAAGCGGAACCTCGTGCTCGTCTTCACCCGGGGGTTCCCCGGCTACCTCTGCCCCCTCTGCACCTCCTACACCGCCCAGATCGCCCACCGCTACCGGGACATCGCCGCCGCAGGGGGCGAGGTCCTCCTCGTCTTCCCCGGGTCCCCCGAGAAGGTGGGGGAGTTCGTGAAGGCGGCCCGCGCCATCCTCGAGGAGTCGGGGCCGGGCGCGCTCCCCTTCCCGGTCCTCCTCGACGTCGACCTCAAGCGGGTGGACGCCTTCGGCATCCGCGGGGACCTCGCCCGCCCCTCGACCTTCATCGTGGACCGCGAGGGGAAGGTGCGCTACGCCTTCGTCGGCGACCAGCCCCACGAGCGCCCCGACCTCGACACCCTGCTGGCCGAGTTGAAGAGGCTGGAGCCCGCGAAGTGACGGAGGAGAAGACCGTCCTCTCCGGCCCGGGAGGGGTCGGGGGAGGGGCGCCGGAGGCCGCGGACGTCGACGCCAAGGTCCTCGCGGAGGCGGTCCGCCGCGGGCTCATCACCCCGGCCCAGGGGGGCGCCGCGCTGGAGGAGGCGCGGGCCGGCGGCGTTCCCGTCCTCGAGGTCCTCCGGAGGCGGAGCCTCCTCACGGAGGAGGCGGCCCGGGTCCTCGACGAGGAGGTGAAGGAGGACTTCGTCCCCGGCTACCGGATCCTCTCGAAGCTGGGCGAGGGGGGCATGGGGGTCGTCTACCGCGCCCTCCAGAAGCGCCTCGACCGGGTCGTCGCCCTCAAGGTCGTCATGCCCCACCTCGCCGCCGATCCCTCCTACCTCCGGCGGTTCGAGCGGGAGGCGAAGGCCGTGGCGAAGCTCAACCACCCGAGCATCGTGGCCGCCTACGACTACGGGGAATCCAACGGGCGGGTCTACCTCGCCATGGAGTTCGTGGAGGGGCGCAACCTCGCCGAGCAGATCCGGGAGGAGGGGCCGCTTTCCGAGGACCGGGCGCTGGCCGTGGTGCGCGACGCGGCGGCCGGCCTCGCCCACGCCCACGCCGCGGGCATCCTCCACCGGGACGTCAAGCCGGCGAACATCCTGATGGCCGCCCCGCGGCCCGGGGAGACCGGGGGGACGACCACCACCGGGGCCAAGGTCACCGACCTCGGCCTCGCGCGGACGGGGGATTCGAAGGGGGCCTCGGAGCTCACCGCCGCCGGCGCCATCCTCGGCACTCCGGGCTACATGGCCCCCGAGCAGGCCTTCGGCAGGGACATCGACCAGCGCGCCGACATCTACGCGCTCGGCGCGACGCTCTACCAGGTCCTCACGGGCCAGCGCCCCTTCGACGCCTCGACCCCGGTGGCGGTCATCGCGCGCCAGCAGACCGACCTCCTGCGGGACCCGCGGGACCTGCGGCCCGGCGTCTCGCCCGGCACCGTCGCCCTCCTCCAGGGGATGCTCGCCCGGGAGCCGGAATCGCGCTACGCCGGGTGGAAGGAGGTCCTCGCCGACCTCGACCGGGTCCGCCGCGGGGAGGCGCCGCTGCAGCCGCTCCCCCCGCCGGCCCACCGGACCATCGGCGCGCCGCTCGGCGGCGCCCCGCCGACCCGGGAGGAGTTCCCCCGTGACACGGGGACCCTCGTCTCCCCGCCGCCGGAATCGGCGCGGGCGGCCTCCGCGGTCGGCGCCCGCGCCCCCGCGCCCCCCGCGGCTCCCCCCACGGCTCCTCCGGCGGCGCCCCGCCGCTCGAAGGCCCCCCTCGTCGCGGCGGGGGTCCTCGTCCTCGGCGGGGGCGCGGCCCTCGCCTTCGTCCTGTCCTCCGGGCCGGGGAGGGACGGGGAGGAAAGGGGCGGGAACCCCTCGCCCCCGACCCCGGCGGGCGCCGGGAGGAAGGACCCCGCTCCCTCCGCCGCCGCCGAGGCCGATCCCTTCCCCCCGGAGCTGTCGCGCCGCTTCGAGGAGGCCCTCGTCGCGGGGGAGGACCGCCGGGCGGTGGAGGCCTTCCTCGAGGGGTGGGACCGCTACCAGGCCCTGTCGCCCGAGGGGAGGAACCGCCACGGCGACCGCATGGGCCCGCTCCTCGACGCGCTCAAGCGGGCGACCGCCCTCGTGGAGCGGCGCTTCGAAGCCCTCGCCGGGGAGGGGAAGTACGAGGAGGTCGAGGAGCGGCTGCGGTGGATCCGGGAGCGGATGGGGGAGAGGGCCCCTCCCGGCGTGGAGATGAACCTCGCGCGCCTCGCCTCCTCCCGCCCGAAGTGGGAGGAGGAGCGGCGGGCCTTCGAGGCGGCGGCGAAGGGCAGGGAGGGGAACGACCCCGCGGCGGTGCTCGCGGCGCTGGAGGGCTACGAGGAGAAGTACGCCTTCTCCTGGCGGACGGCGGCGGCGGCGAAGGCGCGGGCCTGGGCCGAGGGGGAGATGCCGCTCGTGACCCTCGACACCGACCCGACCGGGGCGCGGCTCGTCGCGGGGGGGAGGGACCTCGGGGCGGCGCCGAAGACCCTGCGCCTCAAGCCCGGCCCCCTGGCGGTGGAGGCCTGGCGCGAGGGGGCGCCGCCGGTGAAGGTCACCTTCGAGGTCGAGCGGAGGCCGGGGCAGGTCCTCACCCTCACGCTCCCGCCGCCCGACCCGGAGCCGGCGGCGGAACTCGTCCCCGCGGGGAACCCGGTCCCGCTCTGGACCGGCGAGGGGCTCGAGGGCTGGGTCTTCGGCGGCGGCGGGCAGTGGGGGGCCTCCGACCCCTCGCGCAAGGTCTTCCTCGCGGGGGCGGAGAAGGCGGAGCCGGCGGCGCTGCTGCGGGGGGCCCGGGAGGTGCTGGGGACGCTGAGCCGCCCCCTCGCGCCGCTCCTCGGCGACGCGCCGGGATGGCGGCTCGAGTGGGTGATGTTCGGGGAGAAGCGGGCCGACGCGCCCCCGGCGCGGGTGGAGATGCACCTCGGGGCCGCGGCGGACGGCACGGCGCTGGTCCTCGGCATCGACGGGGGCGGGGCCTACCTCGGCGGCCGGGACGCGAAGGGGGTCCTCCGGAAGACCCACGAGGCCCCGGCCTTCGCCGGCGGGGAGCGCCACACCTTCTCGGTCCGGTGCCACGGGGACGTCCTCACCGCCGAGGTGGACGGGAAGCGGCTCGGGGCGGTCGCGGCGCCGGCGGACGCGCCCGCGGACCGGACGATCCGCGCCGCGGTGGAGGGGGGGACGGGGTTCTTCTCCGACCTCCTTCTCCAGGCGCTGCGGAGGCCGTGAGCGGGGAGGGGGCGGCTACTCGCCCCGGATCCCCGGCGGCGCGGCCGGCCCCCGCGCGCTCCGCCACTCCGGGAGGAGCGCGATCCAGACGGCGGCCGCCAGGACCGCGCCGCCCACCACCTGGGTCGCCGTGACGGTCTCCCCGAGGAAGGCGACGCCGAGGAGGACGGCGAGGGGGGGCTCGAGGACGATGGCCATGTTCACGACGAACAGGCGCACGCCGCGGGCGGCGGCGTTCATGGAGCCGTGGCCGCCCATGGTGGTGACGAGGACGAGCCCTCCCAGCCAGAGCCAGGGGGTGGGGGTCCAGCCCATGAGGGAGAGGGGCTCCCGGATCGGCCCGAACTCCGATCCGGCCAGCAGCGCCACGGGGAGCGCCGCCGCGGCGGCGGTGAGCAGCGTCCATCCCATGAAGGTCTGGATGGGGAGGGCGACGCGGGCGTGGCGGGAGACGGCGTAGAAGAGGCAGATGGCCCCGCCGCCGAGGACGGAGAGGAGGTCGCCGAGGAGCGCCCTCCCGCCGAGTTCGACGTCCCCCTTCGCGATGAGGGCGAGGCCGGCGAGGGCGACGGCGAGCGCCACCCAGGTCTCGCGGCCGGGGCGCTCCCCGATGCGGCTCCCGATGAGGGCGGCCATGACCGGCTGGGCGATGAGGAGGAGGAGGTTGCTCGCGAAGGAGGTGAGGTCGAAGGCCTTCACCCAGAGGAGGAAGTGGGAGGCGAGGAGGACGCCGCCGAGGAGGACGCGGTTCCGGTGCTCCCGGGGGAGGGCGAGGGGGCGGCCCGCGGCGGCGGCCCAGGCGAGGAAGAGCGGCCCGGCGCAGGCGAGGCGGAGGAAGACGAGCGCGAAGGCGTCCATCCGCGCGAGCTTGATGAAGGGGCCCGCGGTGGAGACGAGGAGGAGGCCGGTGACGAGCCAGGCATAGGGATGCATCCCGGGGGATCGGAACCGACGGGGAGGGGGCCGGCCCCCATTTATCGATTCGCCTGGAACTGAACCTCAAGACTTCAAAACTGAACCCGTCCCCTTTTTATGATTTTCGGGAGGCGGGGCGGCGGGACAGCCGAGGTGGTCCTCCCGATGCCCTCGGTGCCGGCGAGTCCCGCCCCGTCGCGCTGAACCACCCCCGGCGAAAAGTGATAAGAACGGGTCGGGTTCAGATTTTGAGGATCTCCTCCACCGCCTTCCTCTTCGCCGGCTCCTTCACGACCTCCAGCAGGGCCTTCCGGATCCCCTTGAAGTCGTAGTACCGCACCCGGTTCACCCGCTCCCGCTCGTCCTCGCGGTCGAGCCGGTTGATCGCCTCCCCGATGGCCCGGGGGCCCACTGTATCATGAAGTGATACAAGAGTCTTCAGCACCCCGTCCTCTCCGTCGAGCCCGGGCTTGGCGTCCTTCAGCCTCTCCCGCTCCTTCGTCAGCGACCGCCACCGGGCGTCCCGCATCCGGTCCAGCCACGGCGGCTCCGGCTTCCTCCCCGCGAGGTGCTCGACGACCGCCACCCCGGTGTAGTGGGCCCACTGGTGGTGGTCCACCTTCACGCTCCCCCGGTCCATCATGGCGATCACGTGGCCGAGCTCGTGGCAGAGCCCGTAGAAGAGGAACTGCCCCTGCGGCGTCGGCGAGGTGATCCGCTCCTCCGGCGGCACGGGGAAGTCCACCTGGGAGTGGAACTCGAACTCCGGCGCGAAGTGGGGGGGCCGCGTGATCCGCGGCACCTGGTGGACGAGGAAGCGGAGCTTCTTCCCCGGCACCTTCGACCACTCCTCGAAGCCGAAGACCTCGTCGTAGCCGCCGAGGATCCCCTCCACGATCCCGGCGAAGTCCTCGAGGTACTCCCGCGTGACCCCGTCCCGCCCCAGCGCGAGGAACCGGGGCCGGGAGACGAGGAACCCCGCCTTCGCCGCCTCCGCGGGGGCGGCCTTCTCGAGCCGCTCCCGGATCCGCCCGAACTCCTCCTCCAGGTCGAGGTCCAGGGCCCCCCCCGCCGCCACGAGGAGCGCCGGGGCGAGGTCGGGGGAGTCCTTCTCCGCGAGGAGGGAATCGAGCGCCTTCCGCGCCTCCTTCGGCAGGAGGGCGGCGAGGTCGTCCTCCTTCGCCTTCCCCGGCTTCTCCGCGTGCCGCTCGTTGACCGCGCGGACCGCGTCGGCGAAGGCCTTCGCCCTCCTCACGGAGGGGGAGACGTCGGGGGCCGGCAGGAGGAGGGCCGCGGCGAGGAGGAGGGCCGCTCGCATGCGGGGATCCTACCGGGAGGGGGGCGCCTCCCGGATCTCCTACCCGCACACCCCCACGGGCGCGTACGCGAGCCCCGGGAACACCGCCGCCGGATCCGCGCACCCGCACCGCCGCACCAGCACCTCCGCCAGCACCTGCCGGAGGTCCGTCGTCACCGCGAGATCGCTCTCCTCGAAGAGTCGATCCCGCGCGAGCCCCGGCCACCGCCCGTGGACCTTCCCCCCGCGGACCCCGCCCCCGAGGAGGAGGCAGACCGAACCGCTCCCGTGATCCGTCCCCAGGGCCGAGTTCTCGTAGGCCCGGCGCCCGAACTCCGTCACCACGAGGATGGTCGTCTCCTCCAGCATCCCCCCGAGGTCCGCCGCCAGCGCCCCGATCCCCGCCCCCCCCGCGAGCCCCGGCTCGAGCCCCCCCTGCCCGAAGTGCGTGTCGAACCCCCCGAGGTCCACGCAGGCCGCCTCGAGCCCGACGCGCGCCCGCAGCAGGCGCCCCACCTGGGAGAGCGCCCGCCCGAAATCGTCGGCCGGCCAGTCCGCCCCGTCCCCCGCGCCGTCGGAGCGGATCTCCTGCACCCGCCGCAGCAGCGCCAGCGTCTCCCGCCCCGAGCGGCGCAGGAGATCCTCCCCCTCCCCGTGGAGCGCCGCCAGCGCGCGCACCACCCCGGCCTCGTCCCCGGTGCGCGTCGCGAGCCGCACGTCCTCGAGGGACCGCACCGCCCCCGCCGAGGGGGCGCCGCGGAGCGATTCCGGGATCGTCTCCCCGAAGGCGAGCGCCTGCATCGCCGCCGCCTTCCCCCCGCGGGCCCGCAGGTGGCGCCCGAGCCAGCCGCCCGAGAGGACCTGCCCCTCGGCGGCCCCGTGCTCGAGGAGGTCCTGCGCCTCGAAGTGGGAGCGTGTGCGGTCGCCGGTCCCCACCGCGTGCACCACCGCCAGGCGCCCCTCGCGGAAGTGGGGGAGGAGGGGGGCGAGCGCCGGGTGGAGGGAGAAGTCGTCGTCGAGGCGGAGCGTCGTCCGCCCCGCGGGCGCGGCGGGGTCGGGCGCGGGGAGGGCCAGCGTCGGCCGCAGGCGGCGGTAGTCGTCGTCGCGGAAGGGG
>JAKLKS010000103.1:0-3219 GCA_023150535.1 Planctomycetota bacterium | reverse complement strand
GCGTTGAGCCCGTCCAGCGCGCCGCGGAGGAAGACCACCACCAGCGGGGAGGGGGGCGGGGCGGCTGCGGCGGCTCCCGCGTCCGGTCCGGCGAAGAGGAGGCGCCGCAGGAAGGCGCGCCGCCCGGGGAGGAGGGGGAGGTCCCGCATCAGCAGGCCTGGAACCCGGGGGAGGCGAGGAGGAGGCCCACCCCCTCGGCGAAGCGGTCCCGCCCGGAGGAGAGCGGCCCGCGGGCGTGCCCCTCGACGGCGGCGCGCTCCGCCGCGCGGGCGCGGCGCCCGAGCAGCAGCGGGGCGAGGTCGGCGGGGGAGCGGACCGCGCCCTCCCCTCCCGCGGCCCGCACCAGCGCGGCGAGGTCCACCGTCGTCCCCGCCACCCGGTTCGCCGGGAGGGCCAGGGCGAAGTTCCACCGCCACAGCAGCGTCCCCATCCAGGGCTCCGGCTCCTCGGGGTAGCCGTCCGGCGTCGGGTACTGGAAGGGGGGCTGCCCGAGGCGGGAGAGGAACTCCAGCAGCGCGGGGCCGGCGTGGGTGTCGGCGGCCAGCGCGCGCAGCGCCGAGACGACGAAGCCGAGGGGCCGCTTCACCTTCCCGCCGCGGGAGGCGGCGAACTCCTCCGAGAGGAGGATTGTCCGCAGCAGCGGCCCCACGGCGAGGTCGGCCGCGCGGAAGGCGGCCGCCGCCCGCTCCACGAGCGGCTCCGGCGGGTCGTCGGCGACGAGGCGGCGGCAGAGGCGGCGGGCGACGTGGCGGGAGGTGGCGGGGTGGTCGCAGAGGATCCCGAGGAGGAGGTCGACGTCCTCCTCGCCGGCCCCCGCCGGAATGCGCCTCCCGAGGACGGTCTTCGCCCCGTCGTCGTGGTCCCCCGCGCGGAACTCCACGCTCCCGCGCCGCCACTCCCTCCCCTCGCGGAGGTGCCAGCCCGAGAGGCAGCGGGCCGCCTCCACGACGTCCCCCTGCGTGTAGCCGCCGCGGACCCCGAGGGTGTGGAGCTCCAGCAGCTCCCGGGCGAAGTTCTCGTTGGGGCGGTCCCCGGGGCGGCGGACCCTGTTCTCCTTCCCGTCGAGGTAGACGAGCATGGCGGGGGAGAGGGCGGAGGCCCGCAGCAGCTCGCGGAAGGAGCCGAGCGCGTGGCGGCGGACCGCGTCCCGGTCGTGGGAGGGGACGAGCCAGGCCCCGCTCCCCTTCCCGGTGTCGAGGTTGAAGTGGTCGGACCAGAAGGCGGCCATCGTCTCCCGCAGGCGGCGGCGGCTGTAGACCGCGCGCAGCAGGGTGGCGCGCGCGTGCTCCCGGAGGATCACCTCCCGCTTGAACTCGAAGGCGTCGCCCGGGGGGAGGTGGGGGCTCTCGAAGCGGCGGGCGCGCAGCTCGCAGGCCCCGTCGTCGAGGAGATCGGCGGCGAGCTGGGCCTCGATCCAGGCGGCGGCGCCCGCCGCGCGGACCTCCTCGACCTCCCCGGGGCGGGGGCCCATGGCGGCCCGGGCGAGGAGGTGGAAGGCGGGGTCGGGGGACTCGCCGGCGGCGAGGTCGATGGTCCCCGGCACCCCCTGGCCGAGGAGGGAGGCGGCCCGGGAGAGGGCCCCCTCGCAGCCGGCGAGGGCGAGGGCGGCGGCCCCGGCCCCCCCGGCGCGGAGCAGGCGGCGGCGGGAGGGGTTCACGCGGCCGGGGCGGGGGGGGCGGCCTCCGCGGGGGCGGCCCCGGCGGGGGGGAAGGAGGCCAGGAGCGCGGCCCCGACCGCCGCGATCGAGACCAGCGGCATGACGCCGAACCAGCCCACGAAGGGGAGGAGGAAGGCGAGTTCCATGCAGACCGCTCCCCGGAGGAGGCCGCGCCAGGGGCGTCCCGCGTCGGCGGCGCTGGGGAGGCGGTCGCCGAGAAGGGCGGAGAGGGCGGCGAGGCCCACCCCCTCGACCAGCATCCCGCCCGCGAAGAGGAGGAAGCCGAGCACCTTGAGGGCGGGGGGGCCCTTGGAGAGGAGGCCGAGGCCGACCAGGAAGAAGACCGCCCAGGGGAGTAGGCCGACCAGGAAGCAGGTCCCGGGGGAGGACTCGAGCCGGGAGCGGCTCCTCTCCACCGCGGCCGGGAAGAGGGCCCGCAGGAAGAGCCACAGGGCGGGGAGGGTCACCAGGAGTCCGAGGAGGACGAGGGTCACCGTGAGGACGTCGGCCATGGTCATGGGCCACCTGCCTTTCGGAGCAGGTACACCCGGGGCGGCTTGCAGGTTCCCGTGACGGGGAGGTACTCTCTTTGGGGCGGTTGCCCGTCGGCGGGTCTAGAATCCTCGGGGAGGCCGGATTCCGGCCCTCCCGAGAGCAGGAGAGCCTCCTTGTCCATCGTCTGCCCCAAGTGCGGCTACTCGCGCAACACCGAGGGGGAAAGGCTCTGCAACCTCTGCGGAGAGGTCCTGGCGGCGGCGGCGCCCGCCCCCGGCCCGCCCCCTCCCCCCGCGGCGGCGGGCGACACCTACATCTCCGCGGACGCCGCGGGCGATGCCACCGGCGTCGGCACCCTCCCCGCCCCGGCCAGCCCCGAGCCGACGGGGATCTTCGCCATGGGCGGGCTCTGCCACCTCAAGTGCTCCCTCCTCGACCGGCCGCTGCGCCTTCGCCCCGACCGGGTGGCCACCATCGGGCGGTCGCGGGAATCCGACATCTCCATCCCCTCGCAGATGGTCTCGCGCAACCACGGGCGCGTCGCCTTCGAGAAGGGGCTCTGGGTCTACACCGACCTCAAGTCCTCCAACGGCTCCCGTGTGAACGGGAAGCGGGTGGAGCGGGCGGTGCTCCAGAGCGGGGACGTCATCGACGTCGGCGGGTTCATGGTCACCTACAAGGAGATCCACGACCTCTCCGACGTCTCCGAGCAGCCCGAGGACGAGGGCAAGACGATGGCCATCGACCCGAGCATGCTGAAGAAGGCCTCCCTCCAGGGGATGGACGGGGTCGCGCTCCTCGGCGGCCTCGGGGGGTCGCTGGCGGACATCACCATGCCCGACATCCTCCAGCTCATGGAGGTGCAGCGGAAGAACGGGACCCTGACCCTGGACTTCGAGGGGGCCGTCGGGAAGGTCTACATCAAGGACGGCATGATGGTGCACGCCGAGTACGGGAAGATCACCGGGGAGAAGGCGGTCCACCGGATGCTCGGCAAGGCGAAGGGCACCTTCCACTTCGACCCCCGGGAACCGAAGGTCGAGCGCACCATCAACCGCCCCACCACC
>JAKLKS010000102.1 GCA_023150535.1 Planctomycetota bacterium | reverse complement strand
GGTCGCCGCCGCCGCCGCCCTCCCGCCGCCCGCGCCCGCCCCCGACGAGACCCCCTACCTCGCCACGGTGTCGGCGCTGCTCGACTTCGAGGCCGATCCCCGGCGGTGGTGGCGGCGCCACCCGGGCGGGGCCCCCGACCGTTCGCCGCCGCTCCCCTCGGAGGGCGCGGCGGCCCCCGCGGACCTCGCCCGGGGGAGCGCGCTCGACCGGACCGACGGGGCCCCGCCGCCGCCGGAAGGGGAACTCCCCCCGCGGCGCGAGGGGCGGCCCGGGGACGAGGACGAGGTCCACGACGGGATCGGGGCGACGGGGATCCACGGGGTCCCGCGCTGGATCTCCGGCGTCGCCGTCCACGCGGTCCTCGGGACCATGGACCTCCTCCGCGACGGGGAGGCGGAGGTCCGCGCGGCGGCCCGGATGCGGCTGCGGGAGGAGATGGAGGAGGCGCCGCCGGAGGCGGCCGTGGAGGAGGTGGCGGGCTGGGTGGCGCGCTTCCGCGCTTCCCCGGCGGGGCGCTCCGTGGCCGAGGCCGCCGCCCGCGGCGCCCTCCACCGGGAGCTCCCCTTCCTCATGAAGCGGCGGGGGATCCTGCTGCGCGGGCAGGTGGACCTCCTCTGGAGGGACGGGGAGGGGCGCTGGACCGTGGCCGACTACAAGGCCTCGGCGGAGCCGCGGGACCGGAGGAAGCGGGCCCGCTACGCCCGCCAGATCGCGATCTACGCGCTGGCGCTGCGGGGGATCGCGCCGGGGGCGGCGGGGAGCCTCCTCTACCTCGACGGGGAGGCGCCCGCCGCCGTCGCGGTGCCGGTCGAGGGGGAGGCGAGGTCCCTCGACCGGCTCCTCGATCGCTTCGCGGCGGCGGCGGCGAGGCCCGGCCGCCCGAAGCGATAGAACCGACAAACCGATAAAACTGAACCCGTCCCCTTTTTAAGATTCTCCGGCGGACGGCTACCTCGGGACGCGGACCTCGGCGCGCATCTTCCGGACGACCTTGACGACGTCCCCCTTCGCGGAGACGCTCACGCGGAGCAGCTCCCCGTCGAGGCGGACCTTGGCGTGGAAGGCCTCGCCCGCCATGGCCTCGGGACCCGACACCTTCTCGACGGCCACGATCTCGCCGCCCGGGACGGCCTTCCTCGCGGCGGCGACGACGTTCTCGGGCCACTCCGAGGGGGAGAGCGGGTCCTCCTTCCCGGCGACGGTGCCGTCGGGGTTCATCATGAGCTCGACGCGGCGGTCGCGGAACGCCTTGACCACCATGAAGTAGGACTTCCCTCCGACGACGAGCTTCGACGCGGAGGTGGCGACGCCTCCGGGCGCCGCCCTGTCGGCCCCCTCGATGCAGGCCGCCGGGACGGAGGCGAGGGGGATCTCCGATGCGGTCCCGAGGACCTTCCCGTCGGCGGAGAGCTCGACCACGAACTCCCCGCCCGGGCGGGTCTCCCGGGATCGATCCACGGCGGCGGCGGTGGACATCCCCGACGAGGCGCAGCCGGCGGCGGCCAGGACGAGGCAGGCGGCGAGCAGTCCCTTCATGTCTTCCTCCCGGAAAGATGGAAATCCGAACCGAAATCCGAACCCGTCCCAGTTTTACAGGGATCCCCCCCGATCGCCTCAGGAGTAGGAGAGCCCGCAGGCGGGGCAGCGCTCGAGGTACTCGGGGAAGGGGGCGCCGCAGGAGACGCAGGCGTTCTCCCCCTTCTCGGGGTCCACCTCCGCGGCGTCGTGCACGGCGGCGGCCTCCTCCTCGAGCCTGCGGAGGATCTCCGCCGCCCGGCCGGACTGCTCCCTGTCCACCCGCAGGCCGACCTGCCCGACGGCCATGCCGAAGAAGGGGGCGGAGCTCATGAGGGCGGAGTCGGCGAGGACGCAGGGGACCCCCTCGGCCTCCAGGATCCCCCGGACGGTCTCCGCCTCCGCCGCGGTGGGGAAGGTGGCGACGGTGACGAGCTCGACGGTCATGGCGCACCTCCTTGTCCCGATTCTACCGCGGCGGGAGGGCCCGCCCGCGGGACCGTGACGCCCGTCCGGACGGCGGAGGCGCCGGCCCCCCCGCGTGGGGCACAATGGACGCATGGGCCGGAGCCCCCCTTCCCCGGGACGGGAACTCCTCGTGGCGCGCCACGCGAAGTCCGCCTGGGATTCCGAGGCCCGCACCGACTTCGACCGCCCGCTCAACAAGCGGGGGCGGCGGGACGCGCCGCGCATGGGCGCCTGGCTGGCGAAGCAGGGCCTGCGGCCCGACCTCGTGCTCTCGAGCCCCGCGGCCCGGGCCCGCGCGACGACGCTGGCGCTCCTCGAGGCCCTGGACCTCGACGAGGACGCCGTCCGCTGGGAGCCCCGCGCCTACGCCGCGGAGCTCCCGGTCCTCCTCGACCTCCTCGCGGAGGTCCCCCCGGAGGCGCGGCGGGTCCTCCTCGTGGGGCACAACCCCGGCCTCGAGGACCTCGTGCTCCGCCTGGGGGGGGAATCGGTCCGCATCCCCGGCGACGGGAAGCTCCTCCCCACGGGCGCGGTGGCGCGCCTGCGCATGCCCGCCGACTGGGGGCGGCTCCCCGGCGGGGCGGCCGACCTGCTGTCGATCACGCGGCCGAAGGACCTGCCGGGGGAGTGAGCGGAACGGGCGGCGCGGGAGGGGAGGCCGCGGACGGCGCCGCCCGCCTGCGGGAGGCGCTGGAGGGGGCCTCCCGGGTCCTCCTCGTCACGGGCGCGGGGATCTCCGCGGAGAGCGGGATCCCGACCTTCCGCGGGCCCGGCGGCTGGTGGCGGAACCTCGACCCGATGCGCCTGGCGACGCCGGAGGCCTTCGCGCGGGACCCGGGCCTCGTCTGGGAGTGGTACGACCACCGGAGGCGGGCGGCGGCGGCGGCGCCGCCGAACGCGGGCCACCGGGCGCTGGCCGCGCTCGCGCGGCCGGGGCGGGAGGTGGTGCTCGTCACGCAGAACGTGGACGACCTCCACGAGCGCGCGGGGAGCCCCTCGGTGCTCCACGTGCACGGGTCGCTCTGGACGGTGCGCTGCACGCGGGAGGGGACGCTCTCCCCGAACCGCGAGGTGCCGCTCCCGGAGATCCCGCCGCGCTGCGGGTGCGGTGCGCTCCTCCGCCCCCACATCACCTGGTTCGGCGAGACGATCATGGGGGACGCGGTCGCCGGGGTGGAGGAGGGGCTCGCGGAGGGCTTCGACGCGGCGCTGGTCGTCGGGACGGAGGCGACCTTCCCCTACATCGTGGAGTGGGCGTTGCGGGCGCGGCGCGGCGGCGCCCTGCTCGCGGAGGTGAACCCGGTGGAGACGGCGCTCACCCCCTACGCCGACCTCTCGCTGCGCGGGAAGGCGGGGGAGGTGCTGCCGGGGGTGGCGGGGGGCTAGGGGGCCAGGCCTCGAGCCATCCGCGGGGGAGGGGACGGAAGAAGGAGGGCGGGACCTCGAAGCGGCCCCGGGCGCAACCGACGGGACGGGGCTTCGCCCGACGCGGCGGGAGCGGGCGCATCTCCGCCGCGGGGACGCCCCCGCGGCAGAGAAGCAGGATCTCCCCGTCGGCGAGTCCCCGGAGGAGGCGGGGGAGGCGGGACAGGGCCTCGTGGATGTCGATGCGCTTCATGGCGACAGGGTGGAGTGGAGCAGTCCTCCCGTCAAGTCCACCGCCCCTGCGCGCCCGCGGGGGGCCCGTCGCTCCGCCCCGCCCCGCTCTTCCACCCTGACGCCCGTCAACCCCTCCGCCGCCCCCCGGGAGGCCGTTTCCCCTATGAGAACCCCCCGTCCGGGCCCCCTTCCCGCCGGCCCCGGGAACCCCTTGACCGGCGGAACCGGGATGGCACACTGGCCCCGGCGCGTGCGCTCCGGGGGAGGAAGGCGGAAGGAACGGAGGCGCCATGCCCGCATCTCCCGCGAAGCCCCGCACTCTCCTCCTCGGCGCATCGCTGGGGCTCCTCCCCCTCCTCTCCGGGGGGCCCGCCTCCGCCGATCCCGGGGACGTCGTCGCCATCGACATCCGGCCCGGCATCCCCGACAACCGGATCCCGCTGGCCTCGCGGGGCTCCGTCACCGTGGCCCTCCTCGGGTCCGCCGACTTCGACGTCGCGTCGGTGGACGCCTCCACGGTGCGGTTCGGCCGCGGGGCCGCGGCCGCCCGCGGCGGACGGGGCCGCAGGAGGGACGTGGATCGCGACGGCTACCGGGACCTCGTGCTCCGGTTCCGCATCCGGGACGCGGCGCTCCGCCCCGACGACGCGGACGCCCGCCTCTCCGGGAGGACGCGGGAGGGCCGGCGCTTCTCCGGCTGCGACGCGGTCGCCCCCGCCGCCGCCCCGGCGGCCCCGGTCGATCCCTCCCTCGTCCTCGAGTTCTCCGGCACCGACCTCGACCAGGACGGGGGCGGCGGCCTCGACGCGGCCGCGACGACCGCCTCCTACGACGACGCCGTCCCCGGCGCCGTCGCCGCGCGGGTGATGGCCGCGGGGGACGGCACCCTCGGCGACTTCGATCCCGAGTCGGACACGACCCTCTCCACCGATTCCCCGGAGGCCGTGGACGGCGCCTTCCGCTTCCGCAGCCTCCGCATCCGCGAGGGGGTGACCGTGAGGATCACCGGCTCCCTCCCCGCGCGCCTCCTCTCCCTCCGCTCCATGGTGATCGAGGGGACGCTCGACGCGTCCGGCGCGGCCGGGTCGACGGGGGAGACCGAGGGATGGACGCCGCTCCTCCCCGTGGCCGCGGGCGGCGAGGGCGGCCCGGGCGCGGGCGCCGGCGGATCCTCCTACGGCGGCGACTCGCGGACCGTCCCCGGGGGCGCCGGCGCGGACGGGCCCAACGGCGGCGGGCGGGGCGGGGCCGGGGGCCTGGTGAAGGACCCGTCCGACCCGACCTGGAACCTCGGCGGCGGCGGGGGCGGCGGCGGCATGGCCGTCCCCGGCGCGCCGGGGGAATCGGGGAACTTCCCGAACTACCCGGAGGGGAACGCGCCGGGCGGGCCGGGGGGCGGGATCGGCGGCGTCCTCCCGACCTCGGAGGCGACCGCGGACGGGGCGTCCTTCCACCTCCTCGGCGTCGGCGGGGGCGGCGGGGGCGCGGGGGGGAACTCGCTCTGCTTCCCCGACGGGAAGGAGGGGCGCAACGGCGCCGCGGCCGGAGGCGGCGGGGGCGGGGCGCTGCTGCTCCAGAGCGCGGGGGACGTGCGGGCGACGGGCCGGATCCTCGCCCGCGGCGGCGAGGGCGGGAACGTGATGGGCGACGCCTACGCCGGCGCCGCCGGCGGCGGCGGGTCGGGCGGGAGCATCGCGATCTACGCCGGCGGCCGGGCCGACCTGGAGGGCGCGACGCTGGACGCGTCGGGCGGCAAGCCCGGGGAGTTCCTCTCCGGCTGGCAGGGGAACGGCGGGCCGGGCGGGGCGGGGTTCATCCGGGTGGAGGACGGGGACGGGGCGGTGGAGGGGGTCGCGGCGATCCTTCCGGACTTCTCCACGGGGGTCTTCCGGCCCGCGGCGGGCGCGGCGGACCCGCCGTCGGTGTTCGTGAGCGGGTGGTTCCGGGTGGGCGCGGGGGCGGCGCGGGTCCTGCCCTTCGCGGCGTCGGACTTCCGGGAGACGGTCCCGGCGGGGGCGGCGATCCGGTACGAGATGGAGATGGCGGCCGGGGACGGGGCGCGGCCGGGGACCGCGGACGCGGGGCGGGCGAGCGGGTGGGTGGTGGTGAAGGACCCGGTGCTCGGGATCCGGGACGCGGGGGCGGCGCTGAACGGGAAGGGGTACGGGTTCCTGCGGGTGCGGATCACCTTCACCGTCCCCGCGGGGCGGACGGCGGCGGACCCGCTGCCCTTCGTGGAGAGGCTGAGGATCCCGCTGGGGAGGTAGACGGGGGACGGGGGGCCGGTCGGCGCCGGGTCGGGCCCGCCGGCTCCTCGGCTACGAGGAGGACGGGTAGCCGGACAACCGACTGCTCCGCAGGTTTCCTCGCACGCGGGTCTCCCCGGCTCGGTCCTCGCCTGCGTCCACGACGATTTGCCGTCCGGAACCGTGCCGTACGCCGGGCTGCAGGTCAGGACCGGGGTGACCTCCGTGGACGAGGCGGGCACGATGACCGGGGTGGAGCAGGGTGCTTCCCATCCCGGGCATCCTCGAGGCCCAAGCCGCGGTCTCCGGAGTTCTGGAACGGCGCGTTCGATGCAGGCTGAACGTCCTCAGCGGAAACGGGAACCGTTTGGCGGTCGCCACTTCCCCGGGCGCAGGGCCCTGCGGGTGCATCAGGACCTGCTCCGGGCAGGTCCGTCTAGTCGCATGGTCAAGGGCCCTGGGGCCCACCACCGTCCGGTTCTGGGTCCATGGATCCCTGGAAGGTGTCTGACGCGGCCCGGTCCCACCCCGTGTCGGCGGTGCGGGGCGGCGCGGGAGGAAGGCGGGACAGATCTGAAGTCCGGCCCGCTCGTATACTGCCGTCGACCGGCGGAATCCCGCGGTTCGACATGGGGGGATCCAGTGAACAGGAAATGGAGCGTGGTGTCGGTCCTGGTGCTGTCGATCTGCATCGTCGCCGTCCTCAAGGCGGGACCTGCGGGCGCCGGAGGGAGGACCCTGGATGCCGATGGGATCGTCATCCGGGACAAGGACGGAACCGCCCGGATGAAGATCGGACCCGGACAGGACGGGGCGTTCGGCCTGGAGTTCCTGGGTGGACCGGAGGGACGCTCCCGCGGGCGCATCTCGATGGACGAACGGGGCGATGTGTCCGCCGTCGTCTGCGGCGCGGATGGAGAGGAGCGGATCAGGCTCGGGCTCGACGGGGATGGCAAGCCGATGCTCCTGCTGATTGACCCGACGGAGAAGGCCGGGATCTTCTCCTCCTTCAAGAAGGGATTCCCCGAAATCATCCTGATTGGAGGTGGTGCCCACACGCGCGTCCTCCTTTGGGCGGAGGAGTCGAAGGGGGCGGGACTGGAGGTCCTGGACGAGAAGAACAGGATGCGCGGCGTGATCTCGGCGGAGGCCGAAGGTGACGCCAAGATGCTCCTGCTCGGGAAGGACAGGATGTTCCAGTTCCCGGAGAAGACGCCGGACGGAAAGTGACTTCCGGATCGGCATCCGCCCGCCCCGCCGGACATCGGGGGCGCCCTGGTGTCCGATGGCGGGCACGCTGCCGGGGGGCGGTTCATGGACCATCGACGGGCTCGGGAGCGGTTCATCGCGGACATGAAGGCGCGAGGAGTCGGGGAGTGGACTTCGGTCCCGCCCCTCACCCGGCTTCTCTGGGCGCTGGGAGTCGATGCCCGGCCGCCCACCTTCCAGGGCATGGGCACGCTGGCCCTCGGCTACGGCGGAGTCTTCGGTCCCCTCTGGGGGTTCACCATGCACTTCCGTGTCTGGCGGAATGAGGAGCGCTCCTCGGTGCTCGAGGGCATCGTCACTTCGATCTTCGCGGGAGTCCTTTTCGGACTCACGATGGCCTGACTGACCAGGAAGCGGGCGAAGTCCTTGAATCTGCCGGCATGGGAGGAGTACCTGAAGTGCTGACGGGTCCCGGTGTCCCGATCCCGGGCGGGCGCCGTTCCACCGCGCGGGGGGCCTCCTCCCCCGGTGCGTCGATCTGGTGCGCATGTCCAGCATCCTGGGACTGACGGGCAATCAGCGAATCCTCCTCTTCTCGCTGTCCATCTACTTCGCCGCCGGCCGATCCTCGCGGCGCATGCTCGCGGACTTGCGCAGCCTGCCACCCGGGCTGCGGTGGGTGCAGGGCGCGGCGCAGGCCGGATGCGGGAGGGGGTACGGGGAGTTTCCATCTGGGGCTGGTTCTCGGGTGGGCTCGCCACGGGCTTCGCCCCCGAAGCGTTCGACGCGCCCGACCTGGAGATGCGGCTGCGGAGGGTCCGGGGCTGAGGCGGTTCCCTCGCGTTCGCCGCGTCACGGCGCGGGCCGTCCTGCCGGGGGACACCGGGAGCCGGGAGTCCGCCCGGGTCGTCGCGCCGCACGCGATGGGGGGGTGATCCCTCCGCCTCAAGCAGGCGGTTCTCCTGTCTCCGGACCCATCCGGCGCGGGGGGAACCTCGCGGCAAGCTCCGGGACACCTACAATCAGGTCCGCCATGAGCGCATGCGGGAAGAAGGGCAGGACCTCCATCGACGCGCTGGGCCCGGACGGCTCCCGGACTCCCGTGGACGGGACGGGGGTCGTCGCGACCCTCGGCGACGGGCGTGAACTGCGCGTGACCTTCTCCCGTCATCCCATGAGCGACGGAGGCGTCGTCCTCCGGTCCGGGTTCGTCCCTCCCGGGACCAGTTATCGGCCCCCGGTCCCTGGCCGCGCCCCGGAGGCCCACGCGCGGATGACCCTCCACCCCGGCGGCGGGAACGTCCTGCGCGTGGGGATCGAGGCCTTCTCGGGGGGACCCGGCGGCCTCCGGATCGAGGAGACCGCCGCGGCGCCGAGGCCGGCGCTGTTTACGGAGAGCGGCGAGGCGCGAAGCCTCCTGGCATCGAGGACCGTCGTCCTGACGCTCGGAAACGGCGCAGATCTGATCCTCGGCGTCGGGAGGGCTCCCGGGGAGGGGCCGGCCGCACCCGGGGACGGGGTCCCGGACCTGGGTCCGTCCCACCAGGTGGCGCTGCACGCGGGCCTCTTCCCGACTTCCGAGGAGGTGGAACGCATGATGGGCGGCGGCCCCATCCGCTCCTCGACCCTTCGGGTCGGGTTCGGGGCCGCGAACGTGGTCCACGTGACCGTGGAGCGGGAGGGAGAGGTTCGGGCCCTCCGGAACGTCGGGGACGCCGTCGATCTGTGGTTGACGTCATGGACCAGGGAAGGCCTCCGGGAGCGCATCGAGGAGTCCGCCGCCGCCCTGGGTCCGGACGTCCTCGAGGCGCTGGTCGAACGGCTCTCCGCAGGAGAGCCCCGGGTGCGGGAGGGAGCACGCGATCTCCTCGTCCTCCTGACGGGCCAGGACTTCCCCGGGCCCGCAGAGGCGGGGGAGGCGGGGGCACTGCAGTGGAAGCGGTGGTGGGGAGGATCGAAGGGCCGCCTCGCCTTCGACCCTGCGACCCGGCGGTTCATCTCCGGGTAGCGGCCCTCCGGTGCTTCATCCGGCCCCCGGCCTCCCTACCCCTGCAACCGCGGCACGTCCCTCCACGACGTGAACCGCACCCCCGACCGCCGGTGGGACTTATCCCCGCCGAAGACGACGACCGGGATCACCTCCGCGGCCTCCCCCGACCGGAGCACCTCCTCCCGGAACCGGAGCAGCGGCGCCCCGAAGGCGTCCGCCGCCGTCTCCCCCGACTTGCACTCCACCGCCAGGAGTTCCCGCCCCCGCTCGTGCAGCAGGTCCACCTCGAGCCCCAGCGTTCGGCGCAGGTGGAACAGGTCGGCCGGCTCCCCCCGGTGGAGGAGCGTCTTCGCCATCTCCGCGGCGACCCAGCTCTCGAAGATCGCCCCGCGCAGCGGGTGGTGCCGCAGCTGATCCGCGTCGCGGATCCCGAGGAGGTGGCAGACCAGTCCCGTGTCGTACCAGTGGACCTTGGCCGCCTTCACCGCCCGCTTCCCCGTGTTGCGGTGCCATGGGGGGGCCCGGAACACGAGGTAGGAGGCCTCGAGGACCGACAGCCAGGCCCGCGCGGTGGCGTGGTGGATCCCGGCGTCGGCCCCGAGGGAGGAGAGGTTCAGCTCCTGGGCCGTGCGCCCCGCGAGGAGGCGGAGGAAGGTCCCGAAGGCGTGGAGGTCGCCGACACGGAGGAGCTGGCGGACGTCCCTCTCGACATAGGTGGTGGTGTAGTCGGCGAGCCACTTCCCCGGGGGGATCCCGAGTTGGTGGATCCGCGGGTAGCCGCCGGCGAGCACCGTCTCCCAGAGCCCCATGGGCGGATTCGGGAACCTCCCCACCTCCTCCAGGGAGAGGGGAAGGAGGTGGAGGATCCCGGCCCGGCCCGCCAGGGACTGCCCCACCCGGGCGGAGAGGGCGAGGTTCTCGGAACCCGTGAGGACGAACCGCCCGGGGGTGGGGCGCTCGTCCACCTCCCCCTGGAGGTAGGAGAGGAGTTCCGGCGCGTGCTGGACCTCGTCGAGGATGGCCCCCTTCCCGTACTCGACGAGGAAGCCGCGGGGATCGGTGAGGGCGCGCTCCCGTTCATCGAGGGCCTCCAGGTTCACGTAGCGGTGGGAGGGGAACAGGGACCGCGCGAGGGTGGTCTTGCCCGACTGGCGGGGACCGGTCAGGTAGACGACGGGGTACAGGCGCGCGGTGCTCCGGAGGGCCGGGCCGAGGTCGCGGGGGAGGATCGGGGGCATGGGAGGTAGTATACCAAGTGATAATATGATTATCACTTGGTATGGAGACCCCGGCGTCCCCGCGGGGCCTGGAGGGAGGGGGCTCTCCGCATGCTCCCTCCCTCCCTCTCCCTTCCGGAACAGGACACAGCCCTCTCAAGGCTGTGACACCCGCCCCCTCCTCCCCTACTCCAGCACCCCCGCCAGCGCCTCCTCCAGGTTCCCCGCCAGGACCTCGTGCCCCTCCGCCGTCGGGTGGATCCCGTCGGGCAGGTTCCGGTCGGCCCGCCCCGCCACCCCCTCCATGAAGAAGGGCACCACCACCGCCCCCGTCCCCTCCGCCGCCCGCGCGTAGGCCCCCTCGAACTCCCTGAGATAGTGGGCCCCGTAGTTCGGCGGCAGCCGCATCGAGAGCAGCACCGCCTTCGCCCCCGCCCCCTCGATCCGCCGCAGGATCTCCCGGAGGTTCCCCTCCACCGTCTCCACGGGCACCCCGCGGAATCCGTCGTTCGCCCCGAGCTCCACCACCACCACCGCCGGCCTCTGCCGCAGCAGCCAGTCGAGGCGCGACCTCCCCCCCGAGGTCGTGTCCCCGCTCACCCCCGCGTTCACGAGCCGGAAGGGGCGCCCCTTCGCCGCCATCCGCCGCTGGAGCACCGCCGGGAAGGCCCGGTCCGGCGGCAGGTGGAGCCCCGCCGCGATGGAATCCCCGAGGAAGATCACGAGCGGCGCGTCCGCCGGCACGACCACCGCCGGGAGCGGCGCGCCCCCGCCGGCCGGCGCGTCCCCGAGCGTCGGCGCGGCCGCCTCCTCGCGCGAGCAGCCCGCGAGGAGGAGCGCCGCGGCGGCGAGGAGGGGCAGGGTCGAAAGCGGGGCCATCCCCCCATGATAGGGGTACCCTCTGCGCTCCCATGCCCGAACCCGCGCCCCCTCCCCGCGTCGAGTGCCGCGCCGTCCGCCGCGTCCTCCCCTCGGGAGGCCGGGAGATCGCCGTCCTCGACGGCGTGGACCTCCGCATCGACGCCGGGGACTTCGTCGCCATCCTCGGCCCCTCGGGCAGCGGCAAGTCCACGCTGCTGGGACTCCTCGCCGGCCTCGACCGGCCCACCTCCGGGTCGGTCCTCCTCGACGGGGAGCCGCTCGAGGACCTCGGCGAGGACGCGCTCGCGCTCCTCCGCCGCCGCAGGGTCGGCTTCGTCTTCCAGTCCTTCCAGCTCCTCGGGAACCTCACCGCCCGGGAGAACGTGCTCCTCCCGCTGGAGCTCAACGGCGTCGCCGACGCCGGCCCCCGCACCGACGAACTCCTCCGCCGCGTCGGGCTCGGCGAGCGGGGCCACCACTACCCCTCCCAGCTCTCCGGCGGCGAGCAGCAGCGGGTCGCGCTGGCCCGCGCCTTCGCGCCGCGGCCGCCGCTGCTGCTCGCCGACGAGCCCACGGGCAACCTCGACGCCGCCACCGGGGCCGCCGCCCTCGACCTCCTCTGCGAACTGCGGGAGCGGGAGGGGGCGACCCTGGTCCTCGTCACCCACGACGCCGAGGTCGCCGCGCGGGCGCGCCGCCGCATCCACCTCCGGGCCGGCCGCGTGGAGCGGATCGAGGGGGGGCCTTGACCGCGGGCTTCGTCCTGCGATCGATGCTGCGGGAGTCCCGCGGCGCGCGGGGGCGGCTGTTCTTCCTCACCGCCTGCCTCGCCGTGGGCGTGGCGGCGGTCACGGGCGTGGCGGGGCTGGTGGACGGCGTCGAGGCCGGCGTGCGGGCGAAGTCCCGGGAGATCCTCGGGGCCGACCTCTCCGTCGATTCCCGCCGCCCCCTCCCCCGGGAGCTGGACGGCCTCCTCGCGGACGTCCCGGGCCTCGAGCGCACCGATCTCCGCGAGATGGCCACCATGGCGGCGGCGCCGGGCCCGGACGGGAAGCCGGTGCGGAGCCGCCTCGCGCAGCTGCGCGTGCTCGCCGGCCGCTACCCCTTCTACGGGGAGGTGGAGACCGACCCGCCCCGCGCCCTCGAGCGCCCCCTCGGGCCCGGGGAGACCGTGGTGGCCGCCGACCTCCTGCCCCAGCTCGGCGTCGCCGCGGGCGGGACGGTGCTCCTGGGGGGGGCGGAGTTCAGGGTCGTAGGGGTGGTGGTGCGGGAGCCGGGCCGCATCGGGCTCCAGGCGATGCTCGGGCCCCGCGTCTACCTCGGCGGCGAGGGGCTGGAGCGGACGCGGCTGCTCGGCTTCGGGAACCGGATCCGGCACGCCGCCCTCTTCCGCGTCCCCGGGGACGCGTCCCGGGAGGAGCTGGAGGGGCTGAAGGAGCGCCTGGAGAAGGGGCTCCCGGGGGCCGCCTTCCTCGACGTCGAGACCCACCACGACGCCGAGCCGAACCTCGCGCGGCAGATGCGCCGCCTGGAGAGCACCGTGGGGCTGACCGCGCTCCTCTCCCTCGTGCTCGGGGGGATCGGGGTCGCCCAGATCGTGCGGGCCTGGCTCGAGGGGAAGGCGGCCTCCGTGGCGGTGCTCCGCTGCCTCGGGATGCGGCCGCGGGACGTGCTCCTGTTCTTCCTCGGGCACGTGGCGCTGCTCGCCCTCGCCGGGAGCCTCGCCGGAGCGGCGGCCGGGAGCCTCGTCCCGCTCCTCGTCCCGGCCATCGCCCCCGACCTCTTCCCCGCGGACCTCTTCGTCGCCTTCCGGCCCCTCGCCCTTCTGCGCGGCGTCGGGCTCGGCGTCGGGGTGGCCCTCCTCTTCAGCCTCCCGCCGCTGACCGCGCTCTGGCGGGTGCCCCCCGCGCGGGTGCTGCGGAACGAGGCGGAGCCGCTCCCGCCGAACCGGGCGCTCCGGTGGGGGGCGGGAACCGCCCTCCTCGGGGGGCTCTTCCTCGCGGCCTGGGCGCAGTCGGGGGAGGCGCTGCACGCGGCCGCCTTCACGGGGGGCTTCCTCCTGCTGGCCGCCCTCCTCGCCCTGGGGGCGCGGGGGATCATGGCGCTCTCCTCGCTCCTCCCGAGGGAGCGGATGCACCCCTTCCTCCGGCACGGGGTCTCCGCGCTCGCGCGGCCCGGGGCGGGGACGACGGGGGC
>JAKLKS010000101.1 GCA_023150535.1 Planctomycetota bacterium | reverse complement strand
AAGGAGGCGCGGAACCGCAGGGGCGAGCGGCCGTGCGAGGGCGGAGAGGCATCACCCACACGAAACAGCGAAGAGCCGGCGGGCGTCGGGGGCCCGCCTTCCCTACTCCCGGTAGAACTCCCGCACCGCCTCCGCCGTCCGCTCCTGCTCGTCCCGCCGGAGATCCGGGTGGACCGGCAGCGAGAGGACCTCCCGGCAGGCGCGCTCCGCCCGGGGGAAGGCCCCCTCCCGGTAGCCGAGGCCCTCGAAGCAGCGCTGGAGGTGGAGGGGGACCGGGTAGTAGACCGCCGTGCCGATGCCCCGGCGGGCGAGGTGCTCCCGGAGCGCGTCGCGCCGATCGCAGAGGATCGTGTACTGGTTCCAGACGTGGCGCCCCTCCCCGGGGGGGACCGGGGCCGGGAGGCGGACCGAGGACATCCCCGCGAGCAGCCTCCCGTAGCGGGCCGCGTTCGCCGCCCGCGCGGCGGTCCACCCCTCGAGGCGGGGCAGCTTCGCCCGGAGCACCGCCGCCTGGATCCCGTCGAGCCGGGAGTTCGTGCCCACGAAGCGGTGGCGGTGGGGCGCGGACATCCCGTGGTGGCGGGCCTGACGGAGGATCCCCTCGAGGTCCCGCCGGGCCGTGACGACCATGCCCCCGTCCCCCGCCCCGCCGAGGTTCTTCGTCGGGAAGAAGGAGAGCGCCCCCGCGTCCCCCATGGACCCGGCGCGGAGCCCCCGGTACTCCGCCCCGACGGCCTGGGCCATGTCCTCGATCACGGCCACCCGCCCCCCGGCGGCGGCCAGCAGCGGCTCCATGTCCGCGCAGCGGCCGAAGAGGTGGACCGGGAGGAGCGCGCGGGTCCTCGGCGTCATCGCGGCGGCGGCCGCGCGGGGATCGATGTTGAAGGTCGCCAGGTCGATGTCCGCGAAGACCGGCCGCGCCCCGCGGTTCCAGACGGCGCCGGCCGTGGCGAAGAAGGTGAAGGGGGTGGTCACGACCTCGTCGCCCCGCCCGACCCCGAGCGCCTGGAGAGCGAGGAGGAGGGCGTCGGTGCCGCTGGCGCAGGCGACCGCGTGGGGGGCGCCGCAGAGGGAGGCGATCTCCGCCTCCAGGGCGGCGACGCGGGCGCCGAGGATGAAGTCGGAGTCCCGGAAGACCGCGGCGATCCCCTCGAGGACCTCCTTCTCCAGGGAGGGCCAGGAGCGGGACAGGTCGAGGAACGGGACGGGGGGGCCGTCGTCCCCGGTCTCCGGGGCGGGGCGCCTGCGCGGGGCGGGCTTCTTCATGGGGGGATTCTCCCGCGCCGGGGGCCGGGGGGAGCGGAGTTCCGGGGCCTAGAGCGGATCCCAGAACCGCGCCCGGAGCAGCACCCAGGGGACCTCCAGCGCGTCCACCCAGGTGATCTTCTTCCCCTCGGCGTAGGTCCGCCCCGCGTAGGAGACCGACACCTCCCAGATCCGCGCCCCCGCCCGGGCCATCTTCGCGGTCACCTCCGGCTCGAAACCGAACCGGTCCTGCCGCAGGGTCACCTTCCGCAGGGTCTCCATCCGGAAGGCCTTCGCCCCGGTCTCCATGTCGGTGAGGTTGAGGTTGGTGATCATGTTCGAGAGGAGCGTCAGGAACCGGTTCCCCGCGTAGTGCCAGAAGAGCAGCACGCGGTGGGGACCGCCGAGGAAGCGGGACCCGAAGACCGCGTCCGCCCTCCCCTCGAGGATCGGGTCCAGCAGGGCCGGGTAGTCGGCGGGGTCGTACTCGAGGTCGGCGTCCTGGACGACGAGGACCTCCCCCGTGGCCGCGGCGATGGCGGTCCGGAGCGCCGCGCCCTTCCCCCGGTTCCGGGGATGGCGGAGGAGGCGCACGCGGGGATCCCGCACCCCCTCCACCGCGGCCGCCGTCCCGTCGAGGGAGCCGTCGTCCACCACGAGGACCTCGTCGGCGATCCCCCCCTCGAGGACCCGGGCGACGACCCGGGCCACCGTGGCCTCCTCGTCGTAGACGGGGATCGCCACCGTCACCCGCGGCGGCGAGGAGGGGGCGCCCCCGTTCAAGCGGTTCCCTTGCGCAGGAGCCGGTTCCCGAGGAGGAGGGCGTCCATGCCCGTGGTGAAGTAGCACTCCAGGACCTCGCGCGCCGTCGTCGCCGGCGGGCGCCCGGGGACGTTGAGGGATGTGTTCACCGCCGCGGCGAGGCCGCCCCGGGAGCCGAGGGCGTCGAGGACGGAGTGGAGGAAGGCGTCCCCCTGCCGGTCGGCGACCTGCACCCGCACGGTCCCGTCGGCGAGCACCACCCCGGGGATCCGGTCCCGCCGGGAGGCCCTCACCGTCGCCGGCACCAGCATGAAGCGGTCCCGGGCCCCCCCCTCGAGGAGGTCGGCCGCCGCCTCCCCGGTGACGGAGATCCCGTAGGGATGGTGGCTCTCCCGCGGCTTGATGGTCCGGCGGAGGCGGTCGGCGACGGAGGGATCGGAGGCGGCGGCGAGGATGGAGCGGCGGCCGAGGGCGCGGGGGCCGAACTCCGCGCGGCCCCGGGCGAGCCCCACCACCTTCCCGGCGGCCAGGAGGCCGGCGACGGCGGCGGCGGGATCGGCCGGGCGCTCGGCCTCGAGGAGGCAGGCGGCGAGGGTCCCGTCCACGGCGTCGTCGGGGAGGTCGGGCCCGAGGTCCGGCCCCGCCACGGGCGAGGGCCGCCTCCCGGTCTCCGCGGCGAAGGCGGCCAGCGCGGCGCCCAGCGCCGTGCCGTCGTCCCCGCAGTAGGCGCTCGCCTCCACGCGGTCGAAGGGGGCCTCCCGGGCGAGGCGCCCGTTGAGCGCCCAGTTCTGGGCGAGGGACCCGGAGAGGAGGAGCGTGGAGGCGCCGGTGCGCTCCTTCAGGCTGCGGGCCATGTGGAGGGCCGCCTCCTCGAGGGCCCCCTGGAGGGAGGCGGCGATGTCCCTGTGGCGCTCCCCCACCTCGGAACCCGGCTCGCGGGCCGGGCCGAAGGCCTCGTGGAAGCGGCGGGAGAGGACGGCCCGCCCCTCGTGGAGGGCGAAGAAGCCGGGGTCGAGCGAGAAGGTGCCGCCGGGCTCGAGGCGGACGATCTCGGCGAAGCGGGAGCGGAAGCGGGGCTCGCCGGTGGCGGAGATGCTCATCACGCGGAACTCGTCGTCCTGCTCCCGGAACCCGAGGAAGTCGGCCACCGCCGCCGAGAGGAGGCCGAGGGAGTTCGGCATCTCCTCCACGCGGAAGACCTCCAGGGAGGCCCCCCTGCCGAGGCCGAGGCTCGAGGTGGAGACCTCCCCGCGGCCGTCCAGGACGAGGACCGCCGCCTCGTCGTGGCCCGAGGAGAGGAAGCCCGCCGCCATGTGGCAGAGGTGGTGGCGGAGGATGGTCACGCGGCCCGGGTCGCCGCGGCGGAGGTCCTCCAGCTCCTTGAGGTAGAGGAGCGACTCGCGCGTCTCGTCGTGGAAGATGTGGAAGGCGCGGAACTCGGGGCTGTCGAAGAACCCCTCCCCGTACCAGCCGAGGACCTTCTCCCGGAGCGGGATCCAGGGGTTGTTGGCGACGGCCACGCGGTCCACCGACCGCGCGTCGACCCCCGCCGAGGCGAGGCACCAGGCCACCGCCCGCCGGGGCCACCCGCCCTGGTGCTTCACGCGGGTGAAGCGGTCCTCCGGGGCGGCCGCGACGACGCGGCCGTCCACGAGGAGGGCGGCCGCCGCGTCCCTGTACCCGAGGCCTCCGATGCCGAGGATCACCATGGCGCCTCCTCTGATTCGCGACGCAGGCGGATGAGGGCCTTCACGGCGGCCTCCGCGGAGAAGGGCTCCGCCGCGAGGCCCTCCGCGGCGAGGACGGCGAGCGCCTCCCCCGAGGGGGCCAGGAGGGCCGCCGCGAGCCGGTCCGCCGCGCGGTCGGCGTCGGCGTCGGGGCCGTCCCGGAGGCCGGCCGCCGTGCGCACGAGCGGGACGCCCGCCCTCCCCGCGGAGACGGCGGCGGCCAGGGCCGCCGGCCCCCGCCCGTGCAGGAGGGCCACGGAGGGCCTCTCCCGCCGGAGGGCCTCCGCGGCCCCGGGGTGGCCCTCCGCGGGGACCCCCTCCGGGGGGCCGAGCGCGACCGCCGCCTCCTCGATGACGAGGTCGAGGAAGCGGAGGCGGATGTCGAGGGCCCGGTTCCAGGCGGCCACCGCCGCCGCGGCGGCGGCCCGCGCCTCCTCACCCCCCGGCGCCGCGAGGACGAGGATCCTCACGGGCGGGCGCCGGGCGCGGCCGCCTCGAGGCGGCGGGCGTACATGGCGGCGTAGTAGTCCCGGAACCCGCCCGAGGACCGGATGCGCCTCCACCAGGGCTCGTTCGCGCGGTACCAGGCCAGGGTCTCGCGGAGGCCGCGCTCGAACCTCCGGGAGGGCCGCCAGCCGAGCTCGGCCCGCGCCTTCGAGGCGTCGATGGCGTAGCGGCGGTCGTGGCCGGGCCGGTCCTCCACGAAGCGCAGGAGGTCCTCCCCCCGCCCCGTCGCCGCCAGCAGGGCGCGCACGACGGCCAGGTTCTCCCGCTCCGCGGAACCGCCGAGGTTGTAGACCTCCCCCGACCGGCCCCGGTCCAGGGCGGCCAGGAGGCCGAGGCAGTGATCCTCCACGTGGATCCAGTCCCGCACCTGCCGGCCGTCCCCGTAGACGGGCAGCGGCAGCCCGTCCAGGGCGTTGGTGAGCATGAGGGGGATGAGCTTCTCGGGGAACTGCCAGGGGCCGTAGTTGTTGGAGCAGCGGGTGACGACGGCGTCGAGGCGCGCGGGGCCGTGGGTGCGCACGGCGGCCAGCACGAGGAGGTCGGCGGCGGCCTTGCTCGCGGCGTAGGGGCTGTTGGGCGCGAGCGGGGTGGTCTCCCGGAAGCGGCCCCGGGGGCCGAGGCTCCCGTAGACCTCGTCGGTGGAGCAGTGGACCATGCGGCGGGCGCCGCCGGCGCGCACCCAGTCGACGACGGCCTGGGTGCCGAGCACGTTGGTGCGGACGAAGTCCACGGCCTCGACGGTGGAGCGGTCCACGTGGGACTCGGCCGCGAGGTGGAGAACGGCGCGGAAGCCCCCCGCCGCGAGGCGCGGGTGGAGGTCCCCGGGGCGCCGCAGGTCGGAGACGTCCCCCCGGACGAAGCGGTACCGCGGCTCCGCGGCGAGGTCGTCGAGGTTCCCGCCGCTCCCGGCGTAGGTCAGGAGGTCGAGGTTCCAGACCTCCTCCTCCGGGAAGCGGGCGAGGAGGAGGCGCACCAGGTTCGTGCCGATGAACCCGCACCCGCCGGTGACGAGGAACCCGCCGCTCACGCGGCCCTCCAGGTCTCTCGAAGATAAGCCTGCAACTGGTCTCTCCAGTGGGGTGGGGACACTCCGGTGGTGGATACGAACTTGTCCAAGGCGAAGACGCTTCTGGCAGGTCGTCTGGCCGGGCGTCCGAGCGCCTCCGCCGTGGTCTCCGTCACCTCCACCCCCTGGACCCCCGCCATGTCGATGACGGCCCTTGCGAACTCGTTCCATGTGCAGGACCCGGAAGAGGAGAGGAGGTAGAGGCCCCGCGCATCGGCGCGGATGAGCGCTTCGAGGCCGCGGGCGAACTCCCTGGCCCAGGTCGGGGAGACCGTCTGATCCACGACGACGGGGATCTGCTTCGAGGACTCGGCGGCCTTCAGGATCGCGTCCGGGAAGGACTTCCTGCCGAATCCGTAGAGGGACTGCCCGCGGACGATCAACCACCGGCCCTCCGGGAGGCTGGCGCGGACGGCGGCTTCCCCTTCCAACTTGGACCTTCCATACTCCGAGAGGGGCGACGGCTCGTCCTCCTCCGTATAGGAGTCCGGCTTCGTTCCGTCGTACACGTAATCCGTGGAGACCTGCAGGAGCCTGGCACCGGCCTCGTTTGCGGCCTCGGCGATGTGCAGGGCACCCTTGGAGTTCGCCTGGCGCGCGGCATCCACATTCGTCTCGCAGTCATCCACCGCCGTGAAGGCCGCGAGGTTCACGACCCAGTCGGGACGGAACTGCAGGATCTGGTTCCGGACGGAGTCCCGGTACCTGAGGTCGAAGAACGGGAGGTCCTTCGCCCTGACCTCGTTCCCCTTGTCTCTCAGTATGGGGAGGAGTTCCCATCCGACGAGACCCAGGGCGCCGGCCACGAGGACCCTCACGGGCGGCCCTTCCCCCGGAACTCCGCGGCGAGGAGGTTCGCCCGGTGGAGCGACTCGAAGGTACCGGCGTCGGTCCACTGGATGCCGTCGGGGAGGAGGCAGTGCCGGAGGCTCCCCCGCCGCAGGTAGCCGTTGTTGACGTCGGTGATCTCCAGCTCGCCCCGCCCGCTCGGCTTCAGCGTCGCGATGAGGTCGAACACGGTGTGGTCGTAGAGGTAGAGGCCGGTGACGGCGAGGTTGGACTTCGGGTGCGCCGGCTTCTCCTCGATCCCGACCACCCGCCCGCCCGCCACCTCGGCGACCCCGAAGCGGGCCGGGTCGTCCACCCCCTTCAGGAAGACCACGGCCCCGTCGGCCATGCCGGAGAACCCGCGCACGTGCTCCGCGACGCCGGGGGAGAAGACGTTGTCCCCGAGGATGACGGCGACGCGATCCCGCCCGACGAAGTGCCGGCAGAGCCGGAGAGCGTCGGCGATGCCGCCGGCCCCCTTCTGGTAGGTGTAGTTGATGTGCTTGAGGCCGAAGTCCGCCCCGTTGCCGAGGAGCGGCACGAAGTCCCCCGCGTTGTTCCCGCCCGTGACCAGCATGATGTCGTCGATGCCGGCGTCCACCAGGGTCTGGATGGGGTAGAAGACCATGGGCCGGTCGTAGATGGGGAGCAGGTGCTTGTTCGTGACCCGCGTGAGGGGGTCCAGCCTCGACCCCGTCCCGCCGCAGAGGACGACCCCCTTCACGCGCCCTCCTTCCAGCGGAACGCAGGGTTCCGCGCGTAGTCGGCGAAGCGCGCCCCCCGCGCGTCCCGCGCCGAGACGAGGGCGTCGCGGAAGGGCCAGGCGACGCCGAGGTCCGGGTCGTCCCAGGCCACGCACCCCTCCGCCGCCGCGCTCCAGTAGGCCGTGCAGCGGTACTGGATCTCGCAGGCGTCCCCGAGGTTCGCGAAGCCGTGGCCGAAGCCCGGAGGGATCCAGAGCTGGCGGCGGTTCTCCGCCGAGAGCTCCACCCCGGCCCACCTCCCGAAGGTCGGCGACCCGGCGCGCAGGTCGACCACCACGTCGAGGATCCGGCCCAGGGTCGTCCGCACGAGCTTCCCCATGGGCGCCGGCGGCCCCTGGTAGTGCAGCCCGCGGATCACCCTCCCCTCGGAGCGGGAGTGGTTGTCCTGCACGAACTCCCCCTCCACGCCGAGGGCGCGCAGCTCCTCCCGGTGGAAGGTCTCCATGAAGAAGCCCCGGGCGTCGCCGATGCAGCGCCCCTCGATGAGGAGGACGCCGGGCAGGGGGCGATCCAGGACGCGGGCCTCCACGCTACTTCCCCCGCTTCGCCTTCTTCGCCCCGGGGAGGCTCCCGCGGTACCACCCCGCCGCGAGCTCCAGCCCCCGCCGCAGGTCGACCGGCGGCCGGAACCCGAGCACCGACTCCATCCGCTCCACGTCCGCCAGCGAGTGGCGGACCTCGCCGCCGCGGGCCGGCTGGAGGAGCGGCCTCGTGGTGGTGCCCAGCGCCTCCGCGACGAGCGAGGCGAGCCCGAGGATCGTCACCCGCTCCCCGCAGGCCACGTTCAGGACCTCGCCCGCCGCCCTCGGGACGGTGGCCGCGCGGAGGTTCGCCTCCACGACGTTGTCCACGTAGGTGAAGTCCCGGGTCTGGTTGCCGTCCCCGTAGATCACCGGCCGCTCCCCCGCCAGCACCGCGTGGAAGAACCTCGGGATCACCGCCGCGTAGGCCCCCTTCGGGTCCTGGCGCGGGCCGAAGACGTTGAAGTAGCGCAGCAGCACCGCCTCCACCCCGTGGCTCGCGCTGAAGGCCCGCGCGAAGCCCTCCATGGCGGCCTTGCTGGCCGCGTAGGGGGAGAGGGGCAGGAGCGGCATCCCCTCCGTCTTCGGCAGGGTCGGCGTGTCCCCGTAGACGCTGGAGGAGGAGGCGAGGACCACCCTCTTCACGCACCCCGCCCTGCGGGCGGCCTCCAGCACGTTCACCGAGCCCAGGACGTTGACCTCGGTGGTGGTGACGGGATCGGCGAGGCTCCGGGGGACGGAGCCGAGGGCCCCCTGGTGGAGGACGTAGTCGCACCCGCGGACCGCCGCCAGGACCGCGCGCCAGTCGCGGAGGTCCCCCTCGATCACCTGCACCCGGGCCGGCGGGAGCCCCCGGAGGTTCGCCCTCTTCCCCGTGGAGAAGTCGTCCAGCACCCGGACCCTCTCGCCGTCGGCGGCGAGGCGGTGGACGATGTTGCTCCCGATGAAACCGGCTCCGCCGGTGACGAGCCAACGGGCCATGGGGCCTCCCTGTTCCCGGCGCAGGATACCGGGGGCGGCCCGGGGGCCGCAGGATTGCCCCGCGCCCTCCCCTACCCCCTCGGGGTCCGCATCCACTCCACGAACCGCGCCAGCCCCTCGCGCAGCGGCGTCCGCGGCTCGTACCCCAGCTCCGCCCGGGCCAGCGTCAGGTCCGCGCAGGTGAGGGGCACGTCCCCGGGCTGGTCGGGGCGGCGGTCGAGGATCGCCCTCCTCCCCACCGCCTCCTCGAGCAGGGCGACCAGCTCCGAGAGCGAGGTGGTGGCCGATTCCCCGAGGTTGTAGATCCGGAATCCCGAGGCCCGGTCCAGGGACCGGAGCACCCCGTCCACGATGTCGTCGATGTAGGTGTAGTCGCGGCGGCTGGTCCCGTCCCCGTAGAAGGGGACCGGGCGGCCCTCGCCGATGGCCCGGGCGAAGGCGTGGATGGCCATCTCCGGCCGCTGCCGGGGACCGTAGGCGGTGAAGAAGCGCAGGCAGGTGAGGTCCATGGAGCCGTGCACCTGGAAGGAGCGGCAGAGCAGCTCCATGGCCCGCTTCGTCGCGGCGTAGGGGGAGACCGGCCGGTCGCAGGGATCGGATTCCACGAAGGGGGCCGCGGACCGGGCGCCGTAGACGCTGGAGGAGGAGGCGGACACGAAGGTGCGGACCCCGGCGGCCCGCGCCTCCTCGAGGAGCACCGCGGTCCCCCGGACGTTCACGTCGGCGTAGCCGACGGGATCGAGGAGGGAGGGCCGCACGCCGGCCTTCGCGGCCAGGTGGACCACGGCGTCGCACCCCCGCAGCGCCTCCCGGACGGCGGCGGGGTCCCGGACGTCCCCCTCGAGGAGGGGGAGCTCCCCGAGCCGGCGGACCTCCTCGACGTTCCTCCTCTTGAGGGCGGGATCGTAGAAGTCGGTGAAGGAGTCGAGCCCCGCCACGGCGTCGCCGCGGCGGAGCAGCGCCGCGGCGACGTGGGAGCCGATGAACCCGGCCGCCCCCGTGACGAGGACCCTCCGGGTCAAAGGGTGACCACGTTCGGCCGGCGGCGCACGGCGGCCGTGGCGTTGCGGGTGTCCACCACGAGCCTCGCGTTGCGCACGACGGAGGCCCAGTCGAAGCCGGAGTGGTCGGTGACGACGACGACGGCGTCCGCGGCCTTCAGCTCCCGCGGGGTCGCCTTCACCGTCCGGTGCTCCTTCTCCCCGATGCGGAAGGAGGCGACGTGGGGGTCCGCGACCCGGACCTCCGCGCCCCTCTCCTCGAGGAGCTCGATGATCTCCAGGGCCGGGGATTCGCGGAGGTCCTCGATGTCCCTCTTGTAGGCGACGCCGAGCACGAGGATGCGGCTCCCCTTCACCGGCTTGCGCCGGTCGTTCAGCGCGCGGGAGGTCTTCTCCACCACGTGCTCCGGCATGGCGGAGTTCACCTCGTCCGCCAGCTCGATGAAGCGGGCCTGGTAGTTGAGGCTGCGGAGCTTCCAGGACAGGTAGAGCGGGTCGATGGGGATGCAGTGCCCCCCGATGCCCGGCCCCGGGCGGAAGGGCATGAAGCCGAAGGGCTTGGTGGCGGCGGCGTCGATGACCTCCCAGACGTCGAGGCCCAGGCGCTCGCACATGATGGCCATCTCGTTCACGAGCCCGATGTTCACGCTGCGGAAGGTGTTCTCGAGGAGCTTCACCATCTCCGCGGCGCCGGCGCCCCGGACGGGGACCACCCGGTCCACGGCCTTCCCGTAGAGGAGGCAGGCCATCTCCGTGCACCGCGGCGTGATCCCCCCGATGACCTTCGGGGTGTTGCGCACCCCGTAGACCGGGTTCCCCGGGTCGACCCTCTCGGGGGAGAAGGCGAGGAAGAAGTCCTTCCCGACCTCGAGGCCGTCCGCCGTGAGCATGGGGAGGAGGACCTCCTCCGTCGTCCCGGGGTAGGTCGTGGACTCGAGCACCACGATCATCCCGCGGTGGAGGCGGGCGTGGACCTCCCGCGAGGCGCTCTCGACGAAGGACATGTCCGGGTCCCTGGTCTTGCTGAGGGGGGTGGGGACGCAGAGGCTCACCGCGTCCATCTCCGCCAGCAGGCCGAAGTCGGTGGTCGCCTCGAAGAGCCCCCGCCGGACCGCGTCCGCCACCTGCCGCGAGGGGACGTCCTTGATGTGGGAGCGCCCCCGGTTGAGGTCCGCGATCTTCCCCGGGACCACGTCGAACCCCGTGACCCGGTACCCCGCCCGCGCGAACTCCATGGCGAGGGGGAGCCCCACGTAGCCGAGCCCCAGGATCCCGACCCGCGCCTTCCTCGACTCGATGCGCCGCTTGAGATCGCTCATGTCCCTCCGTTCCCCGTCAGGCGCCTTCCGCGATGCGCGCCCTGAAGTACGCCACCGTCGGCACGAGCCCCTCCTCGAGGGGGACCCGCGGCTCCCAGCCGAGCAGCGTCCTCGCCCTGCCGATGTCGGGTCGCCGGACCCGGGGGTCGTCCACCATCCGTTCGCCGTGCACCAGCGCGCTCCGGCTCCCCGTGGCCGCGAGGATCTTCCGGGCGAACTCGAGGATCGTCATCTCCCGGGGGTTGCCCAGGTTCACCGGCCCGCTCTCGCCGCAGGCCGCCAGCCGGACGATCCCCTCCACGAGGTCGTCCACGTAGCAGAAGGAGCGCGTCTGCTCCCCGTCCCCGTGGACGGTGAGCGGGATCCCCCGGAGGGCCTGCTCCAGGAAGGCCGGCACGACCCGCCCGTCGCCGAGGCGCATGCGGGGCCCGTAGGTGTTGAAGAACCTCCCCAGGCGCACGCGGATGCCGTGGGTCCGGTGGTAGGCCATGGCCATGGCCTCCCCGAACCGCTTCGCCTCGTCGTAGACCCCCCGGGGCCCCACGGGGTTCACGTTCCCCCAGTAGTCCTCGCGCTGGGGGTGCTGGAGCGGGTCCCCGTAGACCTCGGAGGTCGAGGCGAGGAAGTAGGCCGCCCCCTTGGCCCTCGCGAGGCCCAGGGTGTTGTGGGTCCCGAGGGAGCCCACCTTGAGCGTCTGGATCGGGTGGGCCAGGTAGTCCGCGGGGCTCGCCGGGGAGGCGAGGTGGAAGACGGTGTGGACGGGCCCCTCCACGAACAGGGGCCGGGACACGTCGTGCTCCAGGAGCCGGAAGGACGGGTGGCGGAGGGCCCCCTCGATGTTGCGGCGGTCCCCGGTGATGAAGTTGTCCACGGCCAGGACCTCGTGGCCGTCGGCGAGGAGCCGATCGCAGAGGTGGCTCCCGATGAAGCCCGCCCCGCCCGTCACCACCATCCTCTGCATCCGCGCCTCCGTTCGCCCCCGCGCTAGCGCCGCGCGAGGATGTCCTCGACGAGCCCGGTGTCGTAGTGGCCCGCCACGAAGCCGCCGTGCCGGAAGATGCGCTGGTGGAGCGGGATGGTCGTGTGCACCCCCTCGACGACGAACTCGTCGAGGCAGCCCTTCATCGCCTCGATGGCCTCGCGCCGGGTGGGCTTGTGGACGATGAGCTTTCCGATCATCGAGTCGTAGTTCGGCGGGATCCGGTAGCCGGGGTAGACGTGGGAGTCCACGCGCACCCCCGGCCCCCCGGGGGGGCACCAGGACCGCACCACGCCCGGGGAGGGCCGGAAGTCGGCGTCCGGGTCCTCGGCGTTGATGCGGACCTCCATGGCGCACCCGCGGAAGCGGATGTCGTCCTGCCCGAAGGAGAGCGGCTCCCCCGCGGCGATGCGGATCTGCTCCTTCACGATGTCGATGCCCGTGACCATCTCGGTCACCGGGTGCTCCACCTGGATGCGGGCGTTCACCTCGATGAAGTAGAAGGAGTTGTCCCGGTCCACGAGGAACTCGACCGTCCCCGCGTTCACGTACTTCGCCGTCTTCATGAGCCGGTGGGCCGCCTTGAACATCTTCTTGCGCACGTCCTTCGGGAGGAGCGGCGAGGGGCTCTCCTCGACGACCTTCTGGTGGCGCCGCTGCATGGAGCAGTCCCGCTCCCCCAGCGTGAGCACGTTCCCCTTCGCGTCGGCCAGGATCTGGACCTCCACGTGGCGCGGACGGTCGAGGTACTTCTCGAGGTAGACGCCCCCGTCACCGAAGGCCGCCTGGGCCTCGGCGCGGGCCCCCTGGATGGCGTTGAGGAGCGACATGTCGTTGTGGGCGACGCGCATCCCCTTGCCGCCCCCGCCCGCCTTGGCCTTCACGAGGACCGGGTAGCCGATGCCCCGGGCGATGTCCACGGCCTCGGACTCGTCCTCCACCGTCCCCTCGGTGCCGGGCACCGTCGGGACGCCGGCCCTGCGCGCCATCTCCCTCGCCTTCGCCTTGTCCCCCATGTTCGCGATGGCGTCCACGGGCGGGCCGATGAAGACGATGTTCGAGTCCCGGCACACCTCCGCGAAGTGGGCGTTCTCCGAGAGGAACCCGAAGCCGGGGTGGATGGCGTCCACGTCGGCGATCTCCGCCGCGCTCATGATGTTCGGGATGGACAGGTAGGACTTCGCGCTCGCGGCGGGGCCGATGCAGATGGTCTCGTCGGCCAGGCGCAGGTGCATGGACTGGGCGTCGGCCTTGGAGTAGACGGCCACCGTCTGGATGCCCATCTCCCGGCAGGCGCGCAGGACGCGGAGCGCGATCTCCCCGCGGTTGGCGATCAGGATTCGGCGGAACACGGAGCCCCGGGCCTAGCCGGCGCCGCCGGCGGGCCGGACGAGGAAGAGGGGCTGGTCGAACTCGACGGCCTCGCCGTTCTGGACGAGGACGGCGGCGATCTCGCCGTCCACCTCGGACTTGATCTCGTTCATGACCTTCATGGCCTCGACGATGCACACCACGGAGTCCTTCCGGACCGGGTCCCCCACCTCCACGAAGGGGGCGGCCTCGGGGTTGGAGGCCCTGTAGAAGGTCCCCACCATGGGCGAGCGGA
>JAKLKS010000100.1 GCA_023150535.1 Planctomycetota bacterium | reverse complement strand
GAGGAGGGGTACGGCCCCCTGCGGGACCTGCGACGGGACCTGGAGCGCGGGGGAGCGCCGCCCGGGAGGTGAGGCCCTCCGCCCCCCCTACCCGGGGGCGGGGGACTCCGGGGGCGAAGGCGGGGGGGCCGCGGGCGGCGGGGCCGGGGCCTCCGCCGGCGGCGGAGCCCCCTCCGCCGGGGCCGGCGTCGCCTCCGGGAAGGAGGCGAGGAGGATCCGGGGCACCAGGGTGAAGGGCGGGAGGCGGTGCACCATCACCATCAGCGAGGTCATGGTGATGCTCACCAGGATGAGGGCGAACACGCCCATCTGGATGCGGTCGGCGTGGGGGACGCCCGCCTCCACGGGGAGGGAGGAGAGGACCGCCGCCGCGAGCCCCTTGGGGGCCATGATGGAGACCAGGGCGGCCTCGCTCCTCGTGGTGTCCGCCGTCGAGAAGGCGAACCGGCAGAGCAGCGCCCTCCCCGCGTAGATGAGGAGCACGAGGCCGGCGAGGAGGCCCATCATGGGGAGGTTCCACCGCGCGAAGTCCATGGAGATCCCGAGGTAGAGGAAGAAGAAGGTCTTGAGCAGGAAGACCACCTCGCCGAAGAAGTTCCGCTCCTCGCCCTGGATGCCGGGGAAGGCCTTTCGCTTGAAGAGGCGCCCGAGGTAGAGGCGGCCGGAGTTGGCGATGGAGAAGCCGAAGGCGAGCGAGGTGATGGCGCCGCTGAACCCGAGGAGCTCCGTGATCCCGTAGAGGATGAAGGCGAAGGCGAGGGTGGTGAAGAGGGCGGCGGGGAGGCGGCGCACCGATTCCCACAGGAACAGCCAGGCGACCCCGCCGAGGTGGCCGATGATCCCCGCCACGGCCAGGGAGGCGAGGGAGTGCCCGAACAGGGCGGCGGCCCCCACCTCCCCGGAGGTGCTCGCCTCGATGAGGCCGACGGCGAGCACGATGCAGATCACGTCCGTGAGCGCGGACTCCAGGATGAGGGGGATGGCCGTGCCCGGGCGCATCCCCAGGGCCTTCACCAGGGGGATGACCACCGCCGAGGAGGTGCCGCAGATGATGGAGCCCGCGAGGAAGCAGGAGGTCCAGGGGGCGTCCTTCAGGGCGACCCACCGGGCGAAGAGGGCGGTGAGGACGAGGGTGAGCGCCGCGGACCCGAAGGTCAGGATGAGGGTGCTCCGGGAGGTCTTCACCACGGCGCCGAGGTCGAGCGTCGTCCCGCTCTCGAAGAGCATGACCGCGAGGGCGATGGTCGTGAGCACCCGCCCGACCTGCCCGAAGTCCCCCGGCTGGACGAACCCCAGCACCGGGCCGAGGAGGATCCCGAGGCCCATGAGGAACAGGACGTCCGGAAGGCGGATGGCCGGGTAGGCCAGGGCCACGAAGTGGGCCACGAAGTAGAGGACGCCGAGCAGGAGGAGGACGGAGGCCACGGGGCGGGAGTGTACGGCACGGGGCCCGGATCCGTCACAGCCGCGGAGGGCGGGACCGGTGCCCGCCCGGTTGACTTCCCCCCCTCCGCCGTCTAACCTGATGCCCGTCATGCAGCCCCGCCTCCGCCCGCTGGTCCTTCTCCTCCTCGCCGTCGCCGCGGCCCTCCTGCCCGCGGTGCCGGTGGACCTCCTCTACTGCCGCTGCACGGGGGACCTGTCCGTCGGGGCGATGCCCTCGGACTGCTGCGCCCCCGCCGCCCCCGCGGCCCCCCCCTGCTGCGCCCCCGCCCCCCTCCCCGGCCCCTCGGCGAAGTCCGCCGACCTCCGCACCCCCTCCTCCTGGGGCTGCATGGAGGCCTGGCAGGTGGGAGGCCCCGGGGCCGCCGCCACCGCCCCCGCCGCCGCCCACGCCTCCCTCCCCGCCGCCGCGGCCTCCCCCTCCCTCCTCCCCGTCCCCGCCGCCGCGGACCTCCTCCCCGCCGCCGCCGCCGCCCCGCCCGGGGCCCTCCCGCCCCCCGCCGCCCACCCGCGGCTGTAGACCGGCTTCCCGCCGCGCGTCCCGCGGATAACCGACCGATCCGCGTTACGCGTCCCCCCGCGAGGAAGCCATGCCCGAATCCACCGAAGCCCCGATCCGACCCGACGTCGCCGGCCTGCGCCGCGGCGCCGCCCCCCCCGGGGCGGCCGCGAGCTCCATCCCCCTCCCGCCCCGCCGCTGGCGGACCCGGGTCCTCCTGCCCGCGGCCCTCCTCGCGGGCCTCCTGGCCGTCTTCACCCCCACCCTGGTGCAGGTCCTCGCCCCGCGCACCCCGGTGCGCACCGTCGCCGTCGTCGCGAAGGCCGCCGGGGCCGGCGAATCCTCCGGCCCCGTCGCCGCCCGGGCCGCCGGCTGGGTCGAGGCCGACCCCTTCCCGGTCTACGTCCCCGCCTACGTCATGGGGGTCGTGTCCGAGGTCCTCGTGCTCGAGGGCGAGAGGGTGGAGGCCGGGCAGGTCGTCGCCCGCCTCGACCCGCGGGAGGACCGCATCGCGCTCGCGCGCGCCGAGGCGGAGCTCGCCGCGCGGGAGGCCGACCTCGCCGCCGCCCGCACCGACTGGGAGAACCCCGTGGAGAGGATCCGCTCCACGGCCGTCGCCGCGGCGAAGGAGGCGGAGGCCGCCGCCGCGGCGGAGACCGACGCCCGCATGGCCGAGGCGCAGGAGGCCCGCGTCGAGGAGATGGAGGCGGAGGCGAAGCGGGACCGCGAGACGGCCGAGGCGGGCGCCTCCACCGCCTTCGAGGCCCTCCGGTCGGAGCTGCGCCTGCGCGCCGGCCGGGCGGAGCTCGCCTCGCTCCGGGCGAAGGCCGACACCGCCCGCGCCCTCCTCGAGGAGGCGCGGGCGGAGAACGCGGCGGCGAGGGAGGGGGCGCGCCTGCGGGTGGAGGAGCGGCGCGCGCTCGACGCGGCGAAGGCGGAGGCGGACCGGGCCCGCGCGATGCGGGACGAGGCGCTGCTGCGCGTCGAGCGCCTCGACCTCCGCGCCCCCGCGGCGGGCGTGATCCAGCGGCGCCTCGTCGCCCCGGGCTCCCGGGTGATGCCGCTCTCCGACGACATGGACGCCTCCCGCGCGGCCGTGATCTACGACCCCGCCCGGCTGCAGGTGCGCGTGGACGTGCCGCTCGCCGACGCCGCCCGCGTGAGCGTCGGGCAGGAGGCCCGCGTCGAGGTGGAGGTCCTCCCGGGCCGGATCTTCGGGGGGATCGTGACCCGCCTCGTCAACGAGGCCGACATCCAGAAGAACACCCTCCAGTTCAAGGTCGCGATCCGGGAGCCGGCGCCCGAGGTGAAGCCGGAGATGCTCGCCCGGGTCGAGTTCCTCGCCGCGGCCGCGCGTCCGGCCGGGGACGGGGCGGGCCCGGTGACCGTCTTCGCCCCCGAGGGGGCCCTCCTGCGCGAGGAGGGGGGCGGCGTCGCCGCCTTCGTCGTGGACCCCGGCCGCGGCCGCGTCGAGCGCAGGGCGGTGAAGCCGGGGGGCTCGAGGACGGAGGGCTGGGTCTCCGTCGAATCCGGGCTCCGCCCCGGGGACCTGCTGGTGGAGGCGCCGCCCGCGGGCCTCGCCGACGGGGACCGGGTGCGCGTCGTCGACGGGGGGAGGTGACCGTGGCCTTCATCGAGTGCCGCGGCCTCGTCCGCTCCTACCGCAAGGGGGAGGAGACCATCACGCCGCTCCGGGAGCTCGACCTCGACGTGGCGCCGGGGGAGTTCCTCGCCCTCATGGGCCCCTCGGGGAGCGGGAAGACGACGCTGCTCAACCTCCTCTCCGGCATCGACTCCCCCACCTCCGGCTCCCTGGCCGTCGGCGGCACGGAGATCTCCCGGCTCGGCCGCTCCGCGCTCGCCGCCTGGCGCGCGGCCACGGTCGGCTACGTCTTCCAGCTCTACAACCTCGTGCCCGTCCTCACCGCCTACGAGAACGTCGAGCTGCCCCTCCTCCTCCACCCCATGCCCCGGGCGGAGCGTCACCGGCGGACGGCGCTGGCCATGGACCTCGTGGGGATCTCCGACCGCCACGACCACTTCCCCCGCCAGCTCAGCGGCGGCCAGGAGCAGAGGGTCGCCATCGCGCGGGCGCTCGTCACCGACCCGCCGCTGCTCGTGGCGGACGAGCCCACGGGGGACCTCGACGCGGACTCCGCGGGGGCGATCCTCGATCTCCTGGGCCGGCTCCACCGGGAGCTCGGCAAGACCATGGTCCTCGTCACCCACGATCCCGGGGCCGCCTCCCGGGCGGAGCGGATCGTCCGCCTCGACCACGGGCGCATCGTGGAGACCTCCCTGAACGGGAGCAAGGAGCGTTCGCGATGATCCCCCCCCGCATGATCCCCCTCGTCCTCAAGCAGGTGTCCCGCCACCGGGTGCGCACCTCGCTCACCGTCCTCGGCATCGCCGTGGCGATGTTCCTCTTCACGGCGGTCCGCTCCGTCCAGGCCGGCGTGTCCGAGGCGACCACGGCCACGGCCTCGGACACCGGCCTCGTGGTCTACCGCCAGAGCCGGTTCTGCCCCTTCACGAGCCGGCTCCCCGAGGACTACGCGGCGCGCATGCTCCGCATCCCCGGCGTCGTCTCCGCCATCCCGGTGAAGGTGCTCGTCACGAACTGCCGCGCCAGCCTCGACGTCGTCAACTTCCGGGGCGTGCCCGCGGAGGAGTTCGCGAGGGGGCCCGGGGCCGCCCTGCGGATCGCCGCGGGCTCCCTCGACGACTGGCTCCGCCGGAGCGACGCCGCCCTCGTCGGGGAGGCGCTGGCCTCGCGCCGCGGGCTGAAGCCCGGGGACCGGTTCGACGCCAACGGGGTCGTCACCACCGTCGCGGCCGTCTTCTCCTCCGACCGGACCCAGGACCGGGACCTCGCCTTCGTGCACCTCCACTTCCTCCAGCGCTCCTCCGCCGTGCGGAAGGAGGGGGTCGTGACCCAGTTCGAGGTGAAGGTGGACGACCCCTCGCACCTGGAGTCCGTCGCCGCCGCCATCGACGAGGAGTTCCGCGCCGCGCAGGAGCCGACCAGCACCTACGCGGAGAAGGCCTTCACCGCCCGGGCCATCAAGGACGTCATGGAGCTCCTCGCCTTCACCCGCTGGGTCGCGGCGGCCTGCGTGGCGGCGGTGCTGGCCCTCGTGCTGAACTCCCTCCTCCTCTCGGTGCAGGACCGGATCCGGGACTTCGGGATCCTGATGACGCTCGGGTTCACCGCCCCGAGGATCGGGGGGCTCGTCGTGGCGGAGGCCCTGGTCCAGAGCGCGGCCGGCGGGATCCTGGGGACGGCCGCCGCGGCGGCGGTCCTCCGCGCGGGGGGCTGGACGCTCTCCAACGAGGGGATCGCCATCGCCTTCCCCTCGGGGCCCGGGGTCTGGCTCCCGGGGTTCGCGGCCTGCCTCCTCCTCGGGGCGCTGGCGGGGGCGTTCCCGGCGCTCCGGGCCTCCCGCACGGCCATCGCCGAGACCTTCCGGGCGGTGTGAGGTGAGGACCCTCCCCTTCGACCACGCCGTCCGCAACCTGGGGCGCTCCCCCTTCCGCCTCGCCGCCGGCACGGCCGGGAGCGCGCTGGTCGTGCTGCTGGTCCTCTCCGCGGCGGCCTTCGTGCGCGGCATGGGGGCCAGCATCGAGGGGAGCGGCGGCCGCGGGAACGTCCTCCTCATCGGCAACGGGAGCGAGGATTCCATCGAGCGGAGCGAGGTCCCGCCGGTGACCGCGGGGGTCGCCGCCGCCTCCATCCCCGGGATCCGGCGCCGGCTCGGCGTCCCCTTCGTCTCCCCGGAGATCCACGCCCCGCTCTCGGTGGACCTCGGCGACGGCGGCGGGGAGCGGTTCGCCAACTTCCGGGGGATCGTGCCCGAGGCCTTCCTCGTCCACTCCCGGGCGCGCCTGACCGGGGGGAGGCTCCCGGGGCCCGGCGAGGTGATCGTGGGGAGGCTCGCGGCGGCGCGCATGGGGGTGCCCCCGGAGCGGCTCGCGGCGGGCGCGGCGCTGCGGATCGAGGGGAGGTCCTGGACCGTCGCCGGCGCCTTCGAGGCGCCGGGCACGGTCATGGAGTCGGAGATCTGGATGCCGCTCTCCGACCTCTACGTCGCCACCCGGCGCGAGCGCCCCTCCTGCATCGTGGTCACCATGGACGGGGACGACCTCTCCGAGGCGGACCTCTTCGCGCGCCAGCGCCTCGACCTGGAGATCACGGCGGTGCCGGAGGAGGAGTACTACCACCGCATCCACGCCTTCTACGGGCCGGTGCGGGCCATGGTCTGGGTGACGGCGATCCTCGTGGCGGCGGGGGCCTTCCTCGGGGGGCTCAACACGCTCTACGCCGCCTTCGCCTCCCGGGTGCGGGAGATGGCGACGCTGCAGGTGCTCGGCTTCCCGCGCCGGGCGGTGGCCCTCAACCTCCTGCAGGAATCCGCCCTCCTCTCGGCGGCGGGGTCGCTGCTCGCCGCGGGGATCGCGGTGCTGTTCCTCGACGGGCTCTCGGTGCGGATCTCCATGGGGGCCTTCGGCCTCCGCGTGGACGGGGTCGCCCTGGCCACGGGGCTCCTCACCGGCGTGGGGCTCGGCCTCCTCGGGGCGCTGATACCGGCGGCGCGGTGCCTCCGGATTCCCATCCCGGAGGCGCTGCGTTCGGTGTGAAGTGACGGGGAGGGATCCCCTCGAAAGGAAGCCATGACCGGAACCGGGACGCCGACTCTCGCCTGCCTGCTCGCCGCCGTCGCCCTCCTCTCCTCCGCCTGCGGCGACACCGCCCCCGTCTCCGCCCCCGCCGCGGGGGGCGCCGCCGCGGGGGGCGCCGCGCCCGCGGCCGCCGACGCGCTGCCCGCCGCCCTCTTCCTCGCGGCGAAGCCGGAGGGCGCGGTCCCCGTGGGCGACCTCAAGAAGTCCGCGAAGGAGGGGGAGACGGTCGTGATCCGCGGCCGCGTCGGGGGCAGCAAGTCCCCCTTCGTCGCCGGACGGGCGGTGATGACGCTGGCCGACCCCAAGCTCGTCCCCTGCAGCGAGATGTCCATGGAGGATTCCTGCGCCCTCCCCTGGGACTACTGCTGCGAGGACCGCGGGGTCCTCACCGCCCACACCGCCACCGTCGAGGTCGACGGCGCGGACGGAAGGCCCCTCCGCGCGGACCTCAAGGGGGCGGGCGGGATCGCGGAGTTGAAGACCGTCACCGTGGTCGGCACCGTCGGCCCGCGGCCGGACCCCGCGGTCCTCGTCGTCCGCGCGACCGGCATCTTCGTGGAGTAGCGGGCGGGTGACCGGTACGGAGCCAGGCTCCCTTTCTTCACCGGGACGGCTGGTGAAGAAGAGGAGCCTGGCTCCGTACCGGTCAGGCTCCGTACCGGTCACCCGCCCCGCAGGCGGCGTTTCCACTCCAGGGCGTCCTCCACCATGCGGCCGTGGGCGCGCCGCTCCCGTTTCGCCTCCCAGAGGGCCCGGATGCCGGCCTTCCGCGCGAGGAAGGACTCCTCCCGCAGGAGCCGCCGCCAGGATTCCAGGCGCGCCGGGTCGATCCTCCCCCCGGCCACCGCCGCCTCCACGGCGCAGCCCGGCTCCCCCGCGTGGCGGCAGTCCCGGAAGCGGCAGTCGGCGGCCGCCTCCTCGATCTCCGCGAAGGCGGCCGCGATCCCCTCCCCCGCGTCGAACAGCGCGATCTCCCGCAGCCCCGGCGTGTCCACGAGGAGCGCGCCGCCGGGGAGGACGAGGAGGTGGCGGTCCACGGTCGTGTGGCGGCCGCGGCGGTCCTCCTCCCGCACCTCCCCCGTCTCCTGGAGGTCGGCCCCCAGCAGGCGGTTGGCCAGGGTGGACTTCCCCTCTCCCGAGGGTCCGAGGAGGGCCACCGTGCTCCCCGGCCGCAGCCAGGGGTCGAGGGCCCCGAGCCCCGCCCCGCTCACGGCGCTCACCGCGACGACGGGCGCCCCCGGGCAGGCCGCCGCCGCGGCCCTCGCCGCGCCGGCGGGGTCGGGATGGAGATCGGCCTTCGTGAGGAGGACCACGGGGTCCGCCCCCCCGTCCCAGGCGAGCGCCAGGGCCCGCTCCACGCGGCGCGGGCTGAACTCCCTCTGGAGGGAGGCGGTGAGGAGCACCGTGTCCACGTTGGCCGCGAGGACCTGGGCCGCGACGCTGCGGTCGGGGCGCTTGCGCAGCAGCGCGGTGCGGCGGGGCAGGACCGCGCGGACGACGGCCTCCCCTCCCCCCGGGGGGACCTCCGCGGCGACCCGGTCCCCGACCGCGGGGAGGTCGGCGGGGGCGGCGGCCCCGTGGCGGAGGCGGCCCGAGGGGCGCGCGAGCCGCTCCGCACCGTCGGGGAGGAGGAGGAGGACCGCCTCGCGGTGCTCGCGCACCACGAGGGCGGGGAGGAGGGCGGCGTCGTCGCGGCGGAGGGCGTCGAGGGCGGACTGCTGTTCGGCCGTGAGGGCGCAGGGCAGGGGCATGGGGTCTCCCGGTGGAGGGGAACGCGGACGGGGAATCCGCCCCGGGGCGAGGAGGGGGGCGGAGCGGCGGGCGGGCGGCCCTACCGGGTCCGGGAGTCGCGTCGGACCGGGGAGGGGGCGCCCGGGGCGGCGGCGGCACGGGTCATCAAACCCTCCTTTCCGGTCGTGGACGACGCGTGGAGTGTAGCGGGTGATCGATACGGAGCCAGGCTCCTTTTCTTCACTCGCGCCGTCGCGGGTGAAGAAAGGGAGCCTGGCTCCGTATCGATCACTCCTCCCGGTGGACGGTGCCCGGGTTGAAGGCGGGGAGGCAGATGGCCACGTACTCGGCGCCCCCCTCCTCCGGCGTGGAGTAGCGGACCCGCTCGCCGGGCTCCGCCACGACCGCCTGCCCGGCCCGCACTTCGATCACCCCGCCGTCGTGCTCCACCCGGAGCATCCCGGAGAGCACCACCGTCGCCTCGAGGAACTCCGGACGCTGGGCCGGTTCCTCCCAGCCCTGCGGGCTTCGCATGCGGGCGACGGAGAGCGCCCCGTGGCCGGTGCTCGCCCGACCGACGAACTCCTCGATGATCTTCTGCTTCGTCCCGGCGGCGGCGACCCGGGCGGGCGCGGCGACGAGCCTCGGCATGGGGCCTCCCCTGGGCGGATCGGTGTGCGAGGACATCCGCACTGGAAAGTGGTTCCTGACACCAGTCGTCGACAACACGAAGGAGCGAGGCGCCGCCGTCGCGGGTGAAGAAAGGGAGCCTGGCTCCGTATCGATCAGTACGTCGTCTTCTTGCCGGCGGCGAGGCGGTCCATGGCGCGGGCGACGCGCTTGGCGCGGGTCTCCGGCTTCCGCGCCTCGGCGATGAAGCGGATCCACTCACCCTTCTGCCCCGGCGCGAGGGTCCCGAAGAAGGCGCGGGCCTTCGCGTTCCCCTTCAGCGCCGCCGCGAGTTCCGCCGGGATCTCCGAAGGGACCTCCCGCCTCCGCGCCTCGTCCCCCGCCTCGTAGGCGGCGCGGAGCCACCTCTCCACCTCCCCGTCGATCTCCCCCGGCGAGGAGATCCCGATGCGGTGGCCGACCCGCTCCCCGGAGGGGGTGCGGATCTTCTCGAGCCGCCCCGAGGGCTTCGCGTCCCCCAGGGCGAGGTGGAGGTCGACCCGGGTGTTCGTCGAGGTGTGGACCTCGGCGAAGGCGTACTTCCGGAAGAAGGGGACCATGGTCTCGCAGGGGGAGACCCGGACGTCCTTCCCGAGGGAGAGGCCCAGTTCCAGGAGCCGGTCGTAGATCGGACGGAGCGCGGCCTTCGGTCCGGAGTACTGCGCGTCCACGCTCCTGACCGCCTGCTCGAGGTACTCCTCGTCGCTCCCTCCCCAGGGGCTCGTCCCCGAGGCGCGCTCCGCGATCCACCAGGCGAAGGAGCGTTGGAGCCCGTGCTCCTTCGCCAGCCAGGCGCGACGCTCCTTCTCGCCGGCCGGGCCCCGCTTCCGCACCAGTTCGATCCACTGCGGGAGCGTCCTTCCGGTCTTCTCCTCCACCTTCTCGACCTGGCTCCGCATCATCGCGACCGCGGGGTGCACCGAGTAGGGGTTCCTCTTCCGGGCCATGGGGGGGGCCTCCTTCCGGCGGCAGGATAGCGGAGGCCCCCCTCCGGCGGGAGATTGCCGGGGATCAGTTCCCGTCCCACCGGATCTCGACGAACTCGAAGACGAACTGGCCCGTGGCCGGGGGGTCGGCGTACTGGGCGATGTGGACCCCCGCGGGCCCCGACGCGCCGGGGGGCTCGCCGCCGGGGACGACGGAGGCGGGCGTGGCCGCCCCGTCGAGCCAGGAGCCCGCCGCCCCCGCCGGCGTCCCCGGGACCCGGCGGTAAAAGCGGCCCACGGAGAGCGGGATCGTCGGACCGTCCACGACGGTCCCCGAGGGGTCCTCCAGCGCGAGCGTCTCGTCCCCGTTGAGCGAGGGGAACCGGTCCCCGGTGTCGACGAAGGGGGTCCCCGCGGGGAGCGGCTCCCCCCAGAAGGCCTCGAACTCGGCGCGTGCGGCCTTGCGCGCGACGACCAGCGCGCCGTTCCGCGGGACCACGGTTCCCGCGGGGAGCGTGAAGGTCCTCGCGGCGCTCGTCTGGACGAGGCGCCAGCCCGAGAGGTCGAGGGAGGCCGGCGGCGGCGGCTCCGTCACGGTCACGGGGAGGACGACGGCCCCCCCGAGGATCGCCCGGAGGAGGCCGGGGCCCGGCTCCTCCCCCGCCGCCACCTCGAAGGCCGCCTCGAGCCCCCAGGGCTCCACGCGCACGGAGGCGGGGATCGAGAGGACCCCGCCCTCCTCCTCGAGGAGGACCTCGGCCCCGCCCGGCGGGGCGTGGCCCGCGAGGATCACCGTCACCGTCGCCCTCCCGCCGGCGGGGAGGGTGAGGGACTCCGCGAGGAACCGGGAGACCACGGGGCTCCCGGGCAGGAGGACGAGGACGTGGTCGGCGGCGAAGCAGGCCTGCCCGTCGGGATTGGCGACGGCGACGGGGAGCGGCGTCCCCGCCGGGAGCGGCGGGGGGAGGACGTCGATCCGGTCCCCCGCGGCGCCCACCTCCCGGACCTCGGCCTCGAGCCCCCCCACGAAGACCCGGGGAGGCGGGCCGGTCGAGAACCCGCTCCCGGCGAGGCGCAGCACCGCGCCGGGGGGGATCTCCAGGGGCGCGGCCCTCTCCGCGAGGCGGGGCTCCCGCGGGTCGAGCAGGAGGGTCCCGCGGGGGCGGTCCGGGGGCGCGATGCGGGCCGACAGCCGGACCGGGGCCTCCCCCACCGCGACGAGGAGCCGCCAGGTCCCCTCCCCCGAGGGCAGGGGGAGGGACGGGAGGACCCAGGCCCTCCCGCGCCGCTCGAGGAGGAGGAGCCCCCCGGGGAGCGGGTCCCCCGAGGGATCGAGGATGCCGGCGAGGGGCGGGGTCTCCACCGCCGCGTCGAGGCGGAGGTCGAGGACGCAGCCGCCCACGGCCTCGAAGGGGACCTCCTCGACGCGGGGGGCCGCGCCGGGGTCGAGGCGGCGCTTGAAGGAGGCGTCGGGGGACCGGCCCACGGAGAACCGGGCGCGCCACGCCCCCTGCGTCCCCTCCGTCCCGGAGACGCGGACGGTCCACCACCCGGAGCGGGGGACGGCGAAGCCGAGGAGGGAGACGCGGCCGGGCAGGGCGTGCAGGAGGGGCGGGGTGCGGTCCTCCCCGTCGGGGTCGAGGAGGCGGAGCGAGGGGAGGAGCGCGCTCCCCTTCGCCGCGGCGAGGGAGACGGTCAGCCGCTCCCCGGCGACGAGGGGGGCGGCGAGGTCGTCCTCGTCGGGGCCGGGGTCGTCGCGGATCTCCCCCTCGATGGTCCCGTTGCCGAAGACGGGGCCGGGCGGAGGCCCCTCCCCGGCGCGGGCGCCGGGCGCGGCGGCGGCGAATGCGGCGAGCGCGGCGAGCGCGGCGGCGGCCAGGACGGTCCTGCGGGGCATCTCCCACCTCCCTGGGAGGGGACACGCCCCTCCCGGGAAGCGGGATGCCGGGGGGTGTACATCCGCGCCTCCGCTACTCCTCCCCCCCCGCCCGCCGCAGCCGCTCCGCCGCCGCCCTCTCCTCCGGGTCCCCGCCGAGGAGGAGGAGGTTCCTCTGCTCCATGGGGTCCGTCAGGAGGTCGTAGAGCTCCTCCCGCACCGTCGTCCGGGGGCCGTCCCCCACCTGCCTCGTCACCCGGACCCACTTCCGCGCCCCCGTGGTCCCCACGGGGTCCTGCACCGCGAGGTGGGAGTGGAAGAGCCGCTCCAGCGCCTCCGCCGGCGCCCCCGGCAGGCGTTCCAGCAGGGAGGCCATGGACAGCGGCGGCCGGTGGAACTGCGCGATCACCGTCCGCGGGCGCAGCGGCCGCTCCGTCAGCGTCGCCGCGTCGAGCCCGTTCCCCGGCGGGACCTCCACGCCCGCCGCCTCGAGGAGCGTCGGGTAGAGGTCCTGCAGGCGCACCTGGGCGTCCTCGACGCGCCCCCCCTCCAGCCGTCCCGGCCAGCGCACCACCAGGGGGATGCGCAGCACCGTGTCGTGGACCGAGTAGCGGTGGCCCATCTCCCCGTGCTCCCCCAGCGCCTCCCCGTGGTCGGAGGTGATCGCCACCAGGGAGCCGGCCAGGAGCCCCTCCGCCTCGAGGAGGTCGAGGATCCCCTTCGTCACCCCGTCGGCCTCGCGGCAGCCGCCGTCGTAGAGCGCCCGCGCCCCCGCCAGGGTCTCCTCGGGGACCTTCCGGATCCCCACCGTGTGGAAGAGGAGGTCCTCCTCGCCGAGGGCGCGGGCGGCCGCGAGGGCGCCCTCCGGGACCTCCCCGTCGAGCACCGGGCCGAGCGCCGCCGGGGCGGGGTTCCAGGGGACGTGGGTCTCCATGAGGTTCACGAAGAGGAGGAAGGGCCGCCCCGCCGCCGCCCCTTCCGCGCGCCGCGCGCCGAGCCAGGCCCGGACCTCCTCCAGCGCACGCTCCCCCCGCCCCTTCACCCTCTCCCCTCGGTGGAGGGCGACCATGCGCCCGAAGCCCTGGTCGAGCCCCGTGGCGGGGGAGAGGAAGGCGTTGGCGGTGATGCCCATGGTCTCGTAGCCGGCGGCGGACAGGGTCTCCGCGAGGAGCGGCACCCCGGGGCGCACGCGCGCCTCGCTCCCCGTGCCCTGGGTGAGGCCGTGCCGGGAGGGGAGGAGGCCGGTGAAGAGCGAGGCGTGGGCGGGGGCGGTCCAGGGGGCCGGGGCGAAGGCGTTGCGGAAGCGGACGCCGGTCCTCGCGAAGGCCTCCAGGTGGGGCGTCGTCGGGGCGGAGTGCCCGTAGGCGGAGAGCCGATCGGCGCGGCAGGTGTCCCAGACGACGAGCACGAGGTTGGGGCGGGGGGCCGCCGCGGGCCGGAGGAGGAGGGCGGCGCCCGCCGCCGCCAGCGCGGCGCCGCAGGCCAGCAGGAGTCCGCGTCCACGAGGTACCGAAGAGTGCATGGTGTTTCCCCTGCATCTTCCCGAGGAGCGACCGGGAGACGATAGGGGACGGAGGGCGGGATTTCACTGTTTCGGTTGCCGGGCGGTCCGCGGGGCTCTTCGCTGTTCCGTGTGGGTGATGCCTCTCCGCCCTCGCACGGCCGCTCGCCCCTGCGGTTCCGCGCCTCCTTCGTCGGCGCGGGGCT